>JAQYOU010000191.1 GCA_028727105.1 bacterium | reverse complement strand
TTTATCCATCTCTAACAGATTAATGACTTTCAGGTTATATCCGTTATTTTTTAACATCTGCCCGCAGCTTCTAAGGATTTCTCCCTTTGGATCGGTACAGATAAAGGAACAGTTATGCGGCATCTGCATCAGATTCGGCTTCACCTCATAAAAAGTCTTTCCTGCACCGGAGCCTCCACATATCAGAATATTTCCGTTTAGCTTCAGTCTCCGGAAATCCAGTGACATTTTCACATTCTGGCTCAGGATCCGGTTAAAGTTCTCGTCTTTGTCCATCAGTATTTTGTTGACCCGTTTCGGATTCTCAAATCTGGCTGTACCAAATTCCTTTCCCGGCATGAAATTTCTCTGACTGGTGTAATACATAAGAATAGCCACTGCATAAACACCTAATGCAATGGCTACTGCTTTGCCTGTATTCTCATTGATATAGTTTGCAAAGGGAACTGCACATATTTCATTGAATCTCTCCATAAATTCATTAAAAGCAATTCCCTCATGCCACGCACCGTTCATCAGATAACCAAGATACCCGGCCAATATCGCTCCGCAAACAAGTAACAGGATGGACGGTTTTTTCTTCGTTGTCTGCACCTGCTGCTACCTCGCTTTCTTTGTTGAAGGCTGTGTCTGGATAATTGGTTTTTTCTGCACCTTGTCCATTTTTTGAATCTGTTCATAACGCTCACGGACAGATGCCTCAACCTTGTCATAATGACTGTAAAGCTCCGATCCTTTTTGCGTTTTCACAACGCGGTTCTCCTCATCATAGATCTTGTAATCCTTTTCGTTATCAAGAAAAGTCAGCATAGTCTTTCCGTTATGGATATCCATGATGTTCTCCTTGCGAAGCCATACATAATTCGCATTTTCTCCCCAGGTTCCCGGAATCCTTGTCTTAACCGCATGATCATTTTCTGCTGCAATAAGCTTCTTACTGATCGTGACATCTGAAAGATTCGTATTCTTTGATGCCGCAATCGCCCTCATCCGTTCAGCAAGATCCTGATATCCTCTCACTCGGTTTATGAATGCTTCTTTATCCATGACAACCTTATGCATACCATCTTCGCTCTTGCTTCCAAGCACACCGATCGTCTCCAGCTGCTTGATGACCGTTTCCGCCTGTTCTCCATTGATACTGAAGTTCTCCTTGATCTGGTCCACACTGATAGCTTTCTTTTCCATGGCAAACATGCCGACCTTTTCAATCAGACCGTCTATTGCCGCATTTACTCTACTGTCTTCTACCGTGTGGCTTTTCTCGTTTCCCTGCTGTTTCCTTAAAAAATCCATCAGCTTCCCCAGCTGCTTCTCATCCCCGTTTTTCAGATAATCATCAAATGTGGCTATTTTCCCGAACTTCAGCTTCTGTATCATCATGTTCACACGGGGAACCGCTTCTGTATGAAAGATGATCTCACTCATTCCATCTGCTCGGTTGCAATTCGGAAGTACCGAATAAAGGATTCCGTACTTCTTTGCCATCTTCTGGACTTGTTTCATATCCTCTGTCTGAAACTGAAAGACCTGAAGATCACCACCCTTTAACAGCAGTTTTCTCATCGATGTCCTGCCAAGTGATTTCTCATAATCAAGCAATCCCGTCAAAACCTCCAGTGCCTTTTGCATGGCAGCAATACCACCGCTGCCGACCTTCATTGCAATTTCAATACCGTCATACGCGACACGGATAATTTGTACTGCTTCCTGAATTTCTTCTGCCATTAGCGCACCTCCACTTTCTCTCTGACTGTTGTTTTGATCACTTCTGTCTCTGCCGTGCGGATCTCCTCTGCCGAAACATCAATTCCATACGCACTCAGTATGGCCGCAAGATGATGGATCGCCTTTTCTTCCTCAACACGGTACATCTCCAGGGCAGTAAGCAGATTTTCCACCTGATCCACCCACGAAGATTTTAATTCGTTCATTGTTCCTCCTGTGTTCATTGCTTCCTCCGTCTTATTTTCAAATGAAACCATACACGCCTCCTAATCTGCCATGCTGTTTTCAAGCACGGCGATCTCGATGATCTCTTTCATCTTTTCCGCAGAAACATTATTGTTGATCAGCTCCACCAGCTGTCCCTCTGTCAGCCCTTTTTCAATGGCACTTCTGATCTGCACAAGCTGTGCCGGAACAAGGTTTCCGCTGGCAACGAGCTTTACAATATCAGCTCTTGATTTTTTTCTGATACAGAGCTTGCCTAACAATGCTGCCATTCCGCCGGCGCTGTTCTTTCGTACAGTCCGCTCCATCGGCAGTCTCTGCAGCACATTCCCTGATCCGTCTACAATCGGAACCTGGTAATACACCGGAATTACCGTCTGCCCCATGGCATTGCCCGGTTCCACGACACGCGCCTCTTTCGCCTGATCTGCTGTCTCTTGGCTTTCTGCTACCGTAACATCCTTCTGCATCTGCTTCTCCGGTTCTTTCCCATGCTCAGAACCGCTGCCCATCATCTTATCTTCCAGTGATTCAATCCTGTCTCTCATACGCTCCATCTCCTTATCCTTTTTTGTAATGTCATTTCTGAGCCTTGCGATCGTGCTGCTTGCCCTGTTCAGCTCGTCCTGCTGATGGCAGATTGTCGCATCCTTTTCCTCGTTCTCTTTTATTAGCCTGCTTTTGATCTCTTCTTCCTCTTTCGATGTTTCAAAAACTGCTAATTTCCTGTTCAGTGCATCGTAACGCTCGTCCTGATGATGAATTTTCGATACAACCTCTTCTATCTGCGCGATCAGATCCTTGATATACTCCGGTTCGGCTACAGCCGCCTCTTTTGTCTGCGACATCTTTTCAAGAACTGCATCATACGCTCTTCGCATGACAACCGGTAAATCTCCCCGTGTCACCACTTCTTTAATGGCTTCGAACGGGACTCCCTTTTCATAAAACTCCAAAGATACCTGCATCTGATGTCCGGAAAGTCTGCTGTCACGAAACAGTGTGATCATTTCTTCGGAGATTCCCTTGTGAATACATTCCGACAGGACTCTCATCTGTCCGATGTTGTAGTTTTTATTCACATACAGTGCAGTCTCCTCCTCCGTCAGTCCGTCCTCAAGATCACTTCTTACCAGTGCAAGGACATCCTCGCCCACGTTCTTGGAACGCAGCAGCTGGATGTGTTTTTCGATTGCCATTTTCGTTAATGGCTGTCTGTTTTCTTCCATATATGCCTCCTTCACTACAATAAAAAAACAGCCTATCGTCTTGGCTGCTCCCTCTTGTCACTTCTTGTTTCATCGTTATGTCTGATCTCTTTTTCAGTTGAATGAGCTTCCGCAGTCACGCTGTTCCAGATCTCTTTTCCGGTCTTTAGATCAGCCACTACTGCCCGCTCCTTTGCACAGGCTTTTGCATATGCCTCTTTATAATATGTTTTCAGAGCTGCTGCTTCTTCAAACGCGTATCCCTGACTAAGAAGCAACTGCTCAAGCTCCTGCCATCTGCCATGCTCCTCTGCAAAGAACTGATCACCCTGCCTGTATGCCTGTTCTGCCGGGCGGAGTGCATCCATCTCGTCAGCGGTTTTCATCAGTTCCCGGTTTCGCTCCCTTGCTTTATAGACACGGCTTTTTTCTGCCGATGCCTCTTTTTTCTTTTCCGTCAGGGAATCAATGACACTCACCAGTTCCTCTACGGTATGAATGTCATGCCTTGCAAGAAACAGATACTGTTCCTGCAGTCTGTGCATCTTTCGGATATCATCCTTATACATCCACACCTGACTGTATGGACGTTTTTTCAGTTTTCCGGTCCGGTACAGCTTTGCAAAATATTTCTTCTGCAGTCCGGACAGCTTCGCTTTTTTGTACCTCCTGATCCTATATCCTACGATCCTTGGCTGCGGCTCCGGTTTCATGTTCCGGTAAAATGAAAGATCCTCAACAGGGATCCTCTCCCGGATCGCTTCTTCCGTATATCTTTCGCCCAAAGTCCTGCATCTCCTGAACCGTGTCATTCCCGGCGGTTTCACCGCAAGATACTTGCCCTGTTTGATCGTATATCCTTTTTCTGAAAGCAGACTTATAAATTCCTCATAATCCTTTGCCTGCAGAATACAGGCATCCAGATCACGCCTGATCATATCGTTCCACACAGAATGATCTCCCCGGTTCTCACTCCAGTCTTTATAATTTTCATGCTGCCTTTCCCGGCTTCCATCATCTACATCAATAATGGAAAGACCATATTCCTCACACAGACGGTTAGTGATCGGCTGAATATGTTTCGCCCAGTCGCCTTTCTCATAGCGGTACTTCTTCCCGTCCACATAGCTTACACTGTTAAATACGATATGGGAATGAACATGATCCGTATTATCATGCACCACATATACCGCTTCATAGGATTCACCCAGATATTCTTCCACAAACCTCTGTGTAATCTGAAAGGCCGTATCCGGATCGACTTCATTTTCCTTGAAAGAAAGAATCAGGTGATACCCCTGCCGCTTGTCTACCTTCCCAAACTTACGCTTGGTTTCCTTCATCTGTTCGAATGCCGCGTCCACCTGACAGTTGATTGCACCGACCAGCCTTCCATTCTGTGTCTTCTCCGGATTCATGACATAATCCAGTGATCTTTTCAGGTGCTTTCCGTGAAAATGACCGCCGCAGTCCTTCATATTCAGGATCTTACTGATTGCCAATCTGCACCACCGCCTCTTGTACTGTCTGATTGAGTTTACGCATATAGGCAACCAGCTGTGTCTTATCCTCCTTGGAATACAGCCCCGCATTGTGATGAAACACGATCTGATTGATATTGATTCCAATTCGGTTCACTTCGTTGATCAATGCTTTTAGCTGCTTTCTGATCTCCGGGTAATCATTCGGCTTCTGACTGATCAGCAGTCTCAAATAATCTGCTTCACTCATGCCGCAAGCCTTGGCTTTTTCAGATAGAAGCTTTGCTTCCTCCGGCATCAGCCGAAGCGTTTTGCGTACACAGTGTATGCTGTCTGCCACAGGATCACCTTCCTCTCTTATCCGCTGCATACGCCCTTATGCCTTCCATTGCAACCGCAACCGACTGTTCCACGCCGGTGCCAAAACTGATCTGATTGATGATTTTGTTCGCCAGTTCATCCGCAAGCAGCATGATCTCCTTTCCATAACTGGTCTTGTCAAACAGCCGGTCCAGTCTGCACTCATCAGCCTTTAGCTTCTTATATCTTTCCTGCTGTTCTTCATTCTCCGGTTCCTCGGAACCGTTCCTTTCTTCATCCGCATCAAGGATCATCTCATAATTCCATTCGCAGACTGTATCTATGATCTCGTCGATGGAATACGGACCTGTTTCCCCCGGCTCCTCTGAAATATCCTTCCGGTACAGATTTCCATCCGTGTCCCTTCCGATTGCATAATCATGCCCCTCCATATATCCAAGCAGAATATCCGCATCTTCCACAGAGAGATTGAGCAGCGCATCATGGGTATCCGCCCAGGCAACTAATTCCTCAGGTTTTGTAAACAGTACCACTTCCCTGTCCATTGTCACTTTGCACCTCCTTATCCGTGTTTTGTAGATCTTTACCATAGCTCCAGTCTCCGGTCAGTCCCCGGCGACT
>JAQYOU010000190.1 GCA_028727105.1 bacterium | reverse complement strand
GGATCACAGTTTGTATCAGCGATACCGATCAGGGGAATACCTAATGTATGAGCCTCCTGAACACAGATACGCTCCTTCTTAGGATCTACGATAAAGATCGCATCGGGGATCTTCTTCATTTCCTTGATACCGCCAAGGTTCTTCTGAAGCTTCTCTAACTCTTTCTTCAGAGCGATGACTTCCTTCTTGGGAAGAACATCAAAGGTGCCATCTTCCTGCATACGCTCGATATCTTTTAATCTCTTGATACGGCTCTGGATGGTCTTGAAGTTGGTCAGCATACCACCTAACCATCTCTCGTTTACATAGAACATTCCGCAACGCTCTGCCTCAGTCTTGATCGCATCCTGCGCCTGCTTCTTGGTTCCTACGAAAAGAATGGTACCACCGTTTGCTGCGATATCAGCAACTGCGTTGTAAGCCTCATCAACCTTTCCTACAGACTTCTGCAAGTCGATGATGTAGATGCCATTACGCTCGGTGTAGATGTAGGGAGCCATTTTAGGGTTCCATCTTCTTGTCTGATGTCCGAAATGAACACCTGCCTCCAGTAACTGTTTCATTGTAATTACGCTCATTTTTTTACCTCCATTTGGTTTGTTCTTCCACAGACCTCCCGCCACCGCTCCACCTCTCGGCACCGAAGCTGTGATCCGTCTGTGTGTTTTGTTTTCATAAGCTTTTCAAATATAACATAAGCGCCTGCATATTGCAAGCGCTTTTTTTCAAAAAACTCCGGTTTTTCAACGTTTTTTTGTAGTTTTCTTCTCTGTTATGATCTTTATGATCGCATCGTAATCCGCATCCAGAGGGATCACATAATTACCGGGCTGGATCAAATTGTCATATCCGGTCTTTGCCAGATACTTGTTAAAATCGTCCGCATCCTCGATCACTCCGGCTTTTTTCAGTTTTTTGCACACTGCATCGGAGTATTCGCCTCCCACGATGGTGATTTCTGCCTGTTCCACAGTTTCTTTTTGGGGTTTTTCATCGCGATCACCTGTCTCTTCTTTCGAAACATCGGATGCATCCGGCTCCTCTCTCTGTGATTCATCCGGATCCTGTCCGTTGTTATCCGCATCCTCCGTGGCAGCTTCCTGACCCATAGCTTCTGTTTCAGAAAGCTCTGTATCGGAAAGCTTATCCTTGACAGGCAGTTCATCCGCCATGACCATTCCAAGTGATCTGGCCCGCTCTATGATCTCATCATCCGAAAGCAGCTGCTCTCTGTGAACTGCTAAGGCGGCCATTAAGATCAGGGTTGTTACAATGATACCGATTCCGATCCCCCGCAGATAATATTTTAATTTCACAGATTCTCTTCCCCTTTGTACAGTTCTACGATCAGCTTGACTTCCCCATAACCGAGACTTAGATCCCTGGCGATATCAGTTAATTTCTCACCTGCATGATAGCGTCTCAATATCTCATCTTTGGCATTGTTTCCGGTTTCTCCGTCCAATGTATCTGAAGATTCACCTGACAGACCATCCGGCTCTGACTGCATCTGCGACAATTCCTCCGTAGAGTTTATGTCTGCATCTGTCTGCATCTGAAGCTCCTGATAGGTCTGTCTGACGGATGCTGTTTCATCCCGAAGCACCTGACATTCATGAAGAAGCTCATTCAGCTGCACCATGCTGTCATTTAATTCCCCGTGCTTATCTCCAAGCATGCTGTAAAGGAATGTCACCTCATGATTCATTTTCTGAAGCTGTTCCATCACGGTATCCGAATACTCACTGATCGCCATGATCTTTTCGTTTGTATCCTTCTCCAGCTTGCGCTGGATCTGATCAACAGAAAGGTCGATCGCCTGTTCTGCCATATCAGATATCTTCGCACCTGCAGTTCCTAACTCCCGATCCATAACGATCCGAAGCTCCTCCTCAGAAAGCTCTGCCACACGCGAAAGCTCTGTAGGCGACAGTTTTTCGACGATAAAAAAACTGCCCAGTATAAAAATGACTCCTATGAGTAATAATGCGACCTCTATTGCTGTCATCTGCGATCTCCTGCCACCATCAGACCGTCATGTCAAAACCGCCGGACATTCCCTTCATGCGCACATGACCATCTTCCTTTTTTTCTTTCTGTTTCCCCTGCTTTTTCTTCCGGCTGTCCTGATACTCGTTCTTACTGCCGTCTCTGGCATCAAATCGATAATCTTCCCGGTTCAGATCATCCTTATTGACAACCTGTCTGGCAGATGCCTCCTCATGTTTGGAAACGGTCTGATAAGCCTGCTGCTGCAGTAACTGCGACTTTTGATCTTCACTATGCTTCACAGTTGAAACATTCTGCTGATTCTGCATCATTCCATTGAAATCCACCGGTCGTACAGACATAATATCACCTCTAGATCTTTGTTAAAATTCCCATATAGCTGCCCATCGTCTTCTGCATTTTTGACAATGCTTTCGTGTGCAGCTGTGAGACACGCGATTCGGAAACCTCCAGGATCCGGCTGATCTCCTTCAGCGTCATTTCCTCATAATAGTACAGCAGTATCACTTTTGACTCTTTTTCCGTCAACTGTTCCATTGCTTTTTCAAGCATTTCTTTCAGTTCTGTCTGCTCTACCATCTCCTCCGGCTGGATAAAATGTGAATTTCCGCGTGTTTCCATCACCGGCTCTGTACCCTGTTCCACATATTCATTGAGAGAAACAACATTCGTCACCTTCAGCTGGGACTGCCAGCCTAAAAGCTCATCCTCAGAAAGACCAAGCTCTGCCGCTATCTCCTCATCACTGGCCGTTCTTCCGGTGCGGGCCTCCACGATCCGTATGGCTTCGTCCATCTTCTTCTGTTTTTGACGCACGGTTCGAGGGATCCAGTCCATCTTTCGGATCTGATCCAGGATCGCGCCCCGAATACGCAACGAAGCGTAAGTCTCAAACTTTACATCTTTTGTCATGTCATATTTATCGATGGCATCGATCAGTCCAAAAATACCATAGCTGACCAGATCCTCGTACTCGACATTATACCCCAGATACATGTTGAGACGCCCTGCCACCAGTTTCACCAGCGGCGCATATTCTATTATGATCTGCTCTCTCAGTTCAGACGATGGTGATCGTCGATAACGATCCCAAAGCTGTTCTCTTGATACTGCTTTCATCTGTAAGGTTCCTGTTTCCTAAATTAATTCCTACATGTCTCTGAAATCATCCTGATAAGTATCATCTGTCATGACCATTTCATCCATAAGGTCCTCTTCCAGCTCCAAACCCTCATAATCAGACAACGGATCGTCCATCACAAGAAAACCCTTGTCCAATACAAGCTTTACGATACATCCTAACAAGTAAAACGCGATCAGGATCAGAAATAATTTCTTTACAAATACTCCAAAATCATCATGCTGTACAATTCCAATGATACAGGTAACAAACCCTGCTGTCAGCATGATGATCGCAGGAATCGGCTTTGTATTCATAAAAGCCCTCCAAAAAATGTCCAATTTCCATGATCTGAACACTTCTGTCAGATCGTTTTCACCGGTTTTCCGACAGCTTTGATCACATAATCACCATTCTCACAGTGAAGCTCCACCGTCCGCCCGTAATTTAATCCAATATCTTCCGCGATGATCGGAATTCCAAGCTCCTTTAATTTCTGCTTCGAAGCGATCGCATTTTTTTCTCCGATATTTCCCACCGAGGTTGCCCCTGATACCTCAAACATTCGTGCCCCGCCTGCGATCTTTGCAACCAGCCGCCGTTTTGACACTCCGAGTGCTTCCATCTGCCTCACCAGCTCAGCGATACCGGTATCAGCAAACTTAGCTATGTTTGTATTATTTCTGATCTTTGTACTGTCCGGCAGCATCACATGTGCCAGACCTCCGATCCTGGTACCCGGATCCCACAAAGCGATCCCGATACAGGAGCCTAGTCCTAATGTCGTCAAGACATCCGGATCTTTACCTGTTTTCAGGTCTGCCATTCCTACTTTTATTACAACTCCCATGATACCTTCCTGATTTCCCTTTAAAATGAAATGCCCAGCGACTGCAAGATCTTATCATAAGAATCTTCATCCGGCAGTAAAATGAAATAACCTTCCATCATCACTTCATCACCGAATTCTGTCTCGATCAGTAGCGCATTATCTCCAAACTGTCCAAACTGAATAGCCGGTACACTGAGGATTGCCGCCGCCATATCCACTGCGATATAAGGAACCGACGGTGTGATCACAAGATTTGTCATGGTTGACAAGGCTGACAGATACGAGCCTGCAATGATATTTCCGATCTCCTTCATCGCTGAAAGCTCCATTTCGG
Source organism: bacterium (assembly GCA_028727105.1). GTDB lineage: Bacteria > Bacillota > Clostridia > Lachnospirales > Lachnospiraceae > W0P33-017. The sequence continues at coordinate 12,239 of JAQYOU010000190.1, read as the reverse complement.
AAAATGTCACGCTGTCTCCCTGGGAGCTGCCCATTCCTCCCATCAACCGGTTAACCAGATAATGCGCAGAGTCCAGACGCATCAGAAACATCATGCTTCCTGAAATATCATGTTGAACCTCCAGAAAAATACCGACGATCGTTTCTTCTTCCGGACAGATCGCGCCTCCAAGATCCTCTACAGCCTTCAGTTCTACCTTCGGGACCTTCATATCGATCGTCAGGTTCAGCATGGAAGCGATCGCAGTTGTCGCATTTCCCGCTCCGATGTTTCCAAGCTCTTTGAGCACATCAATATACATACTATTTACATTGTCAAATGAAAATTTACCCATGAAACTATACCTTTCAAAGAATCAACAATAGATTGCCTGTGTGCAGACAATCTATTGTCATAGTATGATTTAATTTTCTTCTGTCATTGCATTGATATCAAACAGTGAGATCAGATCATTACCGTTCTTTCCAATACCATTGATAAAGGAATGCTTGTTCTCTTTTGTGTCATGACTGGGTTTGTCGATCTCATCTTCACCGAGATTCACAACTTCCTTCACTTCATCAACGATCACTCCAAGCTTCCCCTGATCCTCGATCTTTAAGATAATGATACGGCTTGCATTTGTAAATACGTCATCCTCAAAACCCATTTTCAGGCGAATGCTCATGACAGGAACGATCTCACCACGAAGGTTGATGACACCCTTAAAATAACTCTGTGCCTTGGGCACGCGGGTGATCTTCTGCATACGCACGATCGTGTCAACATAGCCGATATCAATACCATAAATCTCACTGCTGAGCTTTACGGCAATAAACTGCTTTTTTTCTTCTGCTACATCATTATTATTATTAGATTCAATATATGCTGCCATCTTTCTCATCCCCCTTACATCAGTGTATTCACATCAAGGATCAAAGCAACCTCGCCATCACCAAGGATGGTCGCACCGCTGATGATCTTAGTGGAATTGTCGATGAAACTTCCCAGTGACTTGATAACGATCTCCTGCTGTCCCATCAGGTCATCCACAACAAGGCCCACCTGCTTTTCGCCCTTGGAAATAATAACGATCGTCAGGCTTTCCTGCTCCTCTTCCGGAGGGGCGATATCTAACAGCTGATTCAGACGAATGATCGGGATAACAGTACCGCGCATGTTGATAACTTCCTTGGCCTCAACATACTTGATGTCTGTGATCGGAATATCCTCTATACTAACAATGGATCCGAGAGAGATCGCATATTTTTCATCTCCGATGATAACCATAAGTGCCTGAATGATCGCAAGTGTCAGCGGAAGACGTACCGTAAAGGTAGAACCTTCTCCATATACGCTCTTCACTTCAACATCTCCGCCAAGCGCTTCAATGTTTGATTTTACAACATCAAGTCCCACACCGCGTCCGGAAATATCCGTGATCTCTTTTGCCATAGAAAAGCTTGGCATAAACAGGAAATCAATGATCTCCTTTTGGGACAGATTCTCTGCCTGTTCTGCAGTAACGATGCCACGGTCGATTGCTTTCCTCTTTACTGCCTCCGTATCAATTCCATTACCGTCATCGCCAACCTCAATGATGACATTGTTTCCTTCCTGGAATGCGTTTAATGTGATGGTTCCAACCTCCGGCTTACCGCGTTCCTTACGGATTTCTGCACTTTCAAGGCCGTGGTCAGCAGAATTACGCAGCAGGTGCTGCAACGGATCACCGATCTGATCTACAACGGTACGGTCTAATTCTGTCTCCTCACCGGTCATGTATAATTCCATCTTTTTATTCAGGTTTCTGGCCAGGTCACGAATCATTCGAGGGAATTTGTTCACAACGCTCTCGATCGGCACCATTCGAACCTTCATCACAGACTCGTGCAGTCCCGTTGTAATACGCTCCAGATACTCGATCTGCTCCTGATAAGACTGGTTCTGCATGCCTGCTCCGCTGCTTGAACTCAGTGAAACAAGCGAATTCTTTGCAATGATCAGCTCACTGACCTGATTCATAAGAGCATCCAGCTTTTCAATATCGACACGGACGGTACGGCTTGTAACCGGCTTTCCTGCCTGCTTTTTCGGTGCAGCGGCACTGCTGCTTCCTGACGACGGCTTCGAAGGTGCTGCTTCAGCCGTAACGGTCGGAGCCTCTTCCACCGGTTTTGTCTCTACGGCAGTTACCTCTGCCACGTTGTCTTCTAAAAACCTCTCCGTGATCACATCAGCAGTGACATCCTCGATCTCGGACACCGATCTTGCTGCTGCAATCACCTTGTCCAAAGGCTCCTCGGACGCAAAATAAATGCTGAAATCATTCTCAAACTTTTCATCTTCAATATCCTGAGAACTTGGCTCATATACAAGGATCTCTGCAAATTCCTCCACAGCCTTGAAAACGAGGAACGCACGTGCTGCCTTTAACAGGCAGTCCTTACAGATATAGACAGTCATTCCATACAGCTGCTTTCCTGCAACAAATTCATCCTGCAGTTTCTTTTTATCTTTTCCATTCAGTTCAAGGCTTAAGAATTTCTTTTCTCCTGCAGCTTCTGCCGCCTTAGCCTGGGGTTCTGCAGCCGCAGCCACATCATTTGCCGCCGGCGCAGCTTCCGCGCTCTGCAAAAATCCGTTCAGTTTCTGAATGATCGGCTCATTATCATTTGTTCCTTCGTCGGAAGTCTCTTTGATGATCGCAAGATAACCCTCAATGGCATCCAGACACTGGAATAAGAGATCGATCATGTCGCTGTCAACCTTGATGGCATCATTGCGCACTTCCTGAAACACATTTTCCATGTCGTGTGTCATGTGCTGCATGCGCTTAAAGCCCATGGTACCGGCCATTCCCTTTAAAGAGTGAGCGGCACGGAAGATCTCATTTACCACATCCTTGTTTTCCGGGTCACTTTCCAGTGCCATGATGTTATCACTCAGACTCTGGATATGCTCACTGGTCTCATCGATAAAGATCTCAAGATACTGACTTACATCCATTTTATTTTACCCCCACATTCTTAATGATCGTGTTTGCAATCGATTCTAACGGAACTACTTCATCCACCAGACCAGCCTCTGCCACCGCACGCGGCATACCATAAACAACACAGGTTTGTGCATTCTGGGCGATCACATGGATCGGTTTACTCTTGTCTAAGGATTCAATGCCGGCCGTTCCATCAGCTCCCATTCCGGTCAATACCACGCAGGTGATCTCGTCAAACCGTGTATTCTTTAATGACTCATACATCACATTGGCGCAAGGCTTCAATCCTCCGATGGGAGGATCATCATTCAAATGAATTTTGTGACCACCGCCGGCCTGACAGACAACCTCTAAATGTTTGCCTCCGGGAGCGATATAAACCACTCCTTTTTGCAGAACATCTCCCTCTTCGGCCTCTTTGACAGTCACCTGACAAAGCTCATTCAGCCGGTCAGCCAGGGATTTCGTAAACCCCACCGGCATATGCTGAACGAGAACCATCGGTGCATCCATCCGGGGATCCAATCCGGGTAAAACAGTATGAAGCGCCTTCGGGCCTCCTGTAGAACAGGCAAGCGCGATCAGACGGTTGCTCGCATGCCCCGGTGCAAGGGTACGTTTTCTGGGTAAGCCGGAAGCTTTTTGCAAAGGCTGTGATGAGGGCTCCCTGAGGGGTGTCTTTCTTACATCTGCAACCTTTACAATGACATCCGCTTCATCCATACGAAGAACTGCCGTCAGCATGGAAAGCAGTCTCCGACGAAAATCCTGACCTTTTGCTTCTATGATATTTTCCGGTTTTGTGACAAAATCAACCGCGCCAAGCTCCATGGCACGCACCGTCTCACTGGCGCCCTCTGTCGTAAGTGTACTTACCACAACGACTGTCGCATTTATGTGTTCGGCCTGAATTCGTTCCAGCAGCTGCAGTCCGGTCATCCGGGGCATATACACATCAAGAAGCACCGCATCGTAGCGCTTCACTTTCAATTTCTCATATGCCTGAAGACCATCACTGCATGTTTCGATTGCCTGGAATCTATTGTCTGTGTTTATTATATCACAGATGACGCGCCTCATGAGTGCAGAGTCATCTACAACCAAAATATTTTTTTTCATCTTATATGCCCGTATCCTTTTTTCGAATCTTGCGATCTTCATCAAAGATATACTTGATGATGGTCTCTCTCAGCTTTGCACCTAAATGTAAGAATTCAGCCCGCGTCTCAAAACGCTGCACACCCTGGGCAGCCTGATTGCAGGACACAATGGATATGACAACCAGCAGCTGCTGGCTGAGGTTTTCATTCTGTAGCACAAAACGAACTGCCAGGCAGTCGCTCTCTTCATATTGTTGTTCACTGATGAACCGGATCCCCCCTCCGCTGATATCCACGATCACTGCGTTACATACACTTTCTGCGATCTCCGGAAGCTCCACATGCTTCGCAAGATCTTCTCCGTCAAGCTCCAGCGCATCTTCTTTTGTGAGCTGATAGGCCTGCATGCCGATGATACATGGCAATCGAAAATACTCCCTGCGTTGGAATTTGTTCAGACCCGACTTTAAAACAACCTTGACCATAAAGAGGTTTCCCTCTTTATACCGGTCCACCACCTGACAGACGCCGCGGTACAACCCACGCCTGGTATAAAACACCATTTCATAGCGAAGACCCAAAGAAAGCAAAACGATCTTCCCCTTGTACACAGGCATCTGTACGATCAGCTCACCGTTTTCTTCCATGGCCTCCAGACGGCTTGCCAGTATCGGAACCTTCCCGTTTTCCGATCGTTGGATCTCTGCCTTATCCATCGAGCAAATATCGATCTTATTTCCTATTTCCAATAAATCAGTAACCATGTTTCATTTCCTCTTAAGCAAAACTCTTATTTACGATTTAAAAAACGGTAAATCATCTGGGTAAATCCACCTTTGATCTCATAATAGCGGTTTTCTCCACTCACAAGACTTTCCGCAAGCTTTTCATATGCCCGGGCACTGGGTGCCTGCGGATCAAAAATCGATACCACCTGCTGCTGACGCACTGCTTTATCAATATTCTGGTCCTGGGGAACAAGCCCCAGATAATTGATATTCCAGTTCAAAAACTGGGAAACAACCGAGCTGAGTTTATCAAACACCGCCTGTCCATCCGCTGCTGAGTTCACGCGGTTGGCGATGACATTAATGACGGTATCTTTATAATTGAAATCCGGATTCCGGTATAAGGTCTTGATCAGTGAATAAGAATCCGTGAGGGAACTTGGTTCCGGTGTTGTGATCAGAAGCACCTCCGGACTTGCGATCACAAACTCCATCACACTGTCAGATATACCAGCTCCTGTATCAATGATGATCACATCTGCCATGGCATCCAGTTCGGATAGCTTTTGTACAACACTTAAGATCTGCTCTCTGGTCAGATTGTTTAAGCCAACTACACCGGAGCCTCCGGAAATAAAACCGATATTCATCGGTCCCTTTGTGATAATATCCCGCATGGACATTCCCTTATAAAGCACATCGCTCAGATTATACTTGGGAATCGCACCGAACATGACTTCTACATTTGCCAGCCCGATGTCGGCATCAAAGATGATCACCCGTTTTCCAAGCCTGCTCAGCTGAACTGCCAGGTTGACTGCTGTATTTGATTTTCCGACGCCGCCCTTCCCACTGGTGATCGTAAGCACACGTGCCTGTGGCGGCTGGCTGACCTGCTGCGCTTTGACAACATTGCGCAGTCCTGTTGCCTGGTCCATATCAATCTCCTCCTAACAGTTTCTTAACAATCTCCTGGGACTGAAACACCGAAATATCATCCGGCACATTTTGTCCGTTTGTCATATATGAGATCATCGCATCTGCATACAGCTTGATGTTCAAAAGATTTCCATATGCACTGGTCTCATCCAGCTTGGTAAAGATCAACGAATAATCGGCAATACTGCGATAGATATCACAGATCTCTTTCAGGTCACGATACTTTGTGGTCGCTGAAAGCACCAGATAAACTGCTGTCTGATACTGCGTTCCAAGCATTTTCAAAAGTTTTTTCGTGTCCTCGCGCTGCGACTCGTTCCTGTGTGAAAAACCGGCTGTATCTACAAAGATCAGATCATGATCGGAAAACTTCTCCACCGCTGCGGGAAGCTCTTCCGGCGCATAGATGACAGTCAGCGGAGCATCCAGAATATTAGCATATGTACGAAGCTGCTCCGTGGCCGAGATCCGGTAGGTATCTGCGGTCAGAAATGCTACCTTTTTTCCCTGTTCCACCTTGAATTTTGAAGCAATCTTAGCGATCGTTGTCGTCTTTCCGACTCCTGTAGGTCCGATAAAGAAAACGACCTGTGCGCTTTTTCCATTGGGAGTGATCACATGCGGATTGCCAAATTTCAGGATCATCTTCTGATATAGATGAGAAAGAATGAAATCCATACTGGATCCTTTTCTTGTCACCTTCATCACATCATCCATCAACTGATTGATGTAAACCTCATCCACTTCATTATCCAGAAGCGTCTGGTAAAGCATACGAAAGATCCTGACGCTCTCGGCACTGCCAGCATCTTCATGCTGTCCCTCAAGTTCTGTTTTTTTATCAGGTTGCTTTGCTTCAGCGTCATCTGTCAGTTTTTTCTCAAGGAACTGCTGCAGATTTTCTAAACGTTCCTCGATCAGATCCGTGTCAGTTGAAACTGATTTAACGGGCGCTGCCTGCTGGCCATTGACCGCATGGGCATTTAAAATATCTCCGACTGCTTTTGCCGCCTCTGAGATCGGTTCGGTCGGAGGAATCACCTTACGCTGTGCTTCCGGCAAAACAGCTCCGGGTCTTGGCAGCTCGATCTTTTCATCTGCCGCAAGATCAATGCTCTTGCGCGCTGCGGTGTTCAATGGCAGATTCATCTGATCTTTATCTTCCATGGCAGCTGTCACTTCATAGTGCGGGGTTTTTAAAAAACCAAATAATCCGCGCGGCTTTACCACCTTCACATTCATGATGACAAGCCCCGGCCCCATTTCATTTTTTGCTTTTTCAAGTGCTTCTTCTTCTGTTTTTCCCTGAAATTTATTTATGGTCATTATGCGCTCACCATCCCAACAGATTGTAATTCAACATTCGATTCAATCTCATTATATGATACAACGATCAGATCCTTCAAGTATTCTTCTGTCAATTTTTTATAATACATGCGCACGATCGGTGAAGTTACAACGATCGCACTCTTTCCAAGGTTCTCCAGCTTGCTCACCTCAGCCTCTGTTGCCTCGATGATCGCCCGGGTGCGCTCCGGATCCAGCGTCAGATAAGCACCCTGTTCCGTTTGCTTGACAGCTCCCATGATCTCCTGCTCAATCTTCGGATCCAACGTCACAACACTCGTCTCCTCATTTGCCGGGAAATACTTATTGGAGATCGCGCGCTTTAAGCTCTGACGCACATACTCAGTAAGGACATCGCTGTCTCTTGTTGTTGTCGCATGATCAGCAAGTGTCTCAAAGATCGTGATCAGATCACGGATGGAAATACCCTCTGCCAGCAGGTTTTGCAATACCTTTTGAATCTCTCCAATGCCAAGCAGCTTCGGTACAAGCTCGTCCACAAGCACCGGATTGTTCTCTTTGACATTGTCGATCAGATTCTGCACATCCTGTCTTGTAAGCAGTTCCGCAATGTGACTCCGGATGATCTCCGTCAGGTGTGTTGCGATAATGGAAGGAGGATCCACAACCGTGTAGCCAAGACTCTCCGCCCGCTCGCGCTGGGATTCCGTGATCCAAATGGCAGGCAGATGGAAGGACGGTTCAAATGTCGGGATACCTGTGATCTCTTCCTCCACATAACCGGGATTCATTGCCATATAATGATCAAAAAGAATCTCTCCCTCTGTGACCTGAATACCTTTGATCTTTATGATATACTGGTTCGGATTCAGCTGAATGTTATCCCGAAGGCGGATGATAGGCACAACGGTACCTAGCTCCAGGGCGATCTGTCTTCGGATCATTACGACACGATCCAAAAGATCTCCTCCCTGATTAACGTCCGCAAGAGGTATGATACCGTATCCAAACTCCAGCTCAATAGGATCCACTGACAACAGCGAAACCACGTTTTCCGGTTTTCGGATCTCTTCTGCCTCCGTCTCGGCAGCGCCGGCTTCCTCCTCGATCTTTTCCACGCTCATATTCTTATTCATGTTCAGTCCCGTAACAAGGAAGATCGCACCCATACCAAGACACAGGATGATGTTTAAGGGGGTAAATACTCCAAGAAAACAGATCACGGAGCCTACCATGATCAGGACCTTTGGAATTCCAAACAACTGGCTGATAAGTACCTGACCGAAATCCGCTTCCTTTGATGCCTTTGTCACAAGGATACCGGTTGCCATGGAGATAGCCAGCGAGGGGATCTGGGAGCTTAAGCCATCACCTATTGTGAGGATTCCATACTGCATCAGTGCATCGGCAAATGGAAGCCCCTGCCTTGTCATTCCCATGACCGTTCCGCCGATCAGGTTGACAAAGGTTATGATCAGACCGGCAGCCGCATCTCCTTTCACATACTTTGTCGCACCATCCATAGCTCCAAAGAAGCTGCTCTCCATCTGGATCTTTTCACGGCGCTTCTTTGCTTCTTCATCTGTGATTGCTCCCGTATTCAGATCCGCATCAATGGCCATCTGTTTACCGGGCATTGCATCCAGCGTGAATCGAGCAGTTACCTCAGATACACGCTCGGAACCTTTATTGATCACAACAAACTGTACGATCAAAAGGATGATAAAGATGATCGTACCGATCACCATATCATTTCCACCAACGAACTGACCAAAGGTACGGACAACATTTCCCGGATCGCCGCTGTTAAGGATCAGTCGTGTTGACGACACGTTCAGCGAAATACGAAAGATCGTTGTAAATAACAGCAGGGTCGGGAAAAATGACATATCCAAAACTTCCTGCACGAACAGGCAGTTAAACAGAATGACAAGGGCGACCGAGATGTTAAAGATCAACAGGATATCCAGCAAAAAAGAAGGGATCGGTACGATAAAAAAAATGATCGCTGCCATCAGATATAATGCTACTCCGACATCTGCGCCGCGCTTTGCCATACGTTTCCCTCCTTTCCTGAATCATATTCTTACGACCTTAGCAGCAGGTGCTTCGGTCTGATATTTAGATACGGTTCTGTGCCCGATACACAGCAGCCAGGATCTCTGCCACTGCCTGGTACAGCTCCGGCGGGATCTCCCGCCCAATTTCAACATTTGCATAGATCATTCGAGCCAAAGGCTTGTTTTCTACAATCTCAACATGATTTTCCTTCGCGATCTCCTTGATGCGCTGTGCGACAAGGTCCGCTCCCTTGGCAAGAAGAACCGGCGCAGTGCCGGTACCTGCATCATACTTCAAAGCAACCGCATAATGCGTCGGGTTCGTGATAACAACATCCGCCTTTGGCACATCCTGCATCATACGTCTGCGTGATGCCTCCTGCATGCGCTGACGCTGCTTTCCCTTGATCTGAGGATCACCCTCGGTATTTTTCATTTCATCGCGAACTTCCTGCTTGGTCATCTTCATATCTTCATTGAACTTATGTTTCTGATACAGATAATCCGCTGCACCGATGATGCAATAGATCAGCGAGATTCGAAAACCCACATCTATGACCAGTGATCCGATCTCGGCAATGGCCTGCTTCAGCGTAATATTATAGAGCAAAAAAATCTCTTCCACATGAGATCTGAGTGAGGTGTATGCAATGATCGAGATCAATGCGATCTTTGCAATGGATTTTACCAGTTCAAACAGTGAATCCTTCGAAAACATCCGCTTAAACCCGTTGAGCGGATTAAACTTATCCGGTTTCGGTTTCAACGGCTTTGTGCTGACCTTCCATTTCACCTGCACCAGATTGATCAAAAATGCAACCACAAAACCCGCTGCAAAAAATGGGCCGGCAAGCTTGATGGACGCAATCACTGCATGCTGCAAATAAGACATGACCACAACAGAAGTGATCTCCCGTTCCGATACCGTCTCAGGTATCTTATTGTAAATATCATGAAATATCTGCAAAAAATTACTTCCCATGAAGGAAACCATGATCTTCAGCATCAAAAACAGAACAACAAGCGTGGCAGCCTGGTCCAGTTCTCTGCTTTTGCAGACCTGTCCCTCACTGCGTGCATCGCTTAATTTCTTTGCAGTCGCCGGTTCTGTTTTTTCTCCTCCGGGACCATCCTTCGCAAAAAACTGCAGATCATAGATCAGCAGAAGTTTCTGATCAACCAGTTCCATACATCCCCTTTACAACCATGCGAAGCATGAGCTTCACCTCATCACCGATCAACACTGCAGCACGCGGTATCAGCATGACTGTCACAACGAGCACAGCATAACCGACAAAGATCTTGATCTGAATACCAACCGCAAACATATTCATCTGCGGCGCAACCTTTGACATGATCCCAAGAATACAATTCATGACCATACAGCAGGCAAATACCGGAAGCATGATGCGAAAACCAATGATCAGCATGTCAGCCACAAGCGCCACTACCGTATCTGCCAGATACTCCCATTGGAAGAGCTGCCCATTTACCGGAATCAGGGTAAATGTATCAGCCACCGCTTTGATCAGATAGTGGTACAGATCCGAGATCAAAAGAAGCAGCATGATCGAATAATAATACATATTTCCGGTGATACTCTCCTGAGTTCTTGTCATCGGATTGTATTCCTGTGCCATTGACAGACCAACCTGCATATCGATCATATGCCCGGCAAAGCCGATGATATAAGTGCAGGCATTCGCCATCATGCCCAGCGTGATTCCCGTGATCGCTTCCTTTACGGCTATGATGCCATACTCCAGCATGCCGTCATATACGAGGTCTCCGGGCACTGCCTGGGAGACCAATATCGCCAATACAGCAGAAAAACCCACCTTTACCCTGGTAGGTACGCTGTTGAGTCCAAAAAAAGGTGCCACCGCAACAAAGCTGGCGATGCGCACCAGAACTAACAGATAATATTCAAATGTGAGCAATGAAAAAGTATAATTGATCATCCGATATACAAACTAAAATTATTCCATAATTTTGTCATAAAATCTACCATTTTGTCCAGCATCCATCCACCTAAAAGCATCAGCGTAAGAAACACTGCAATGATCTTCGGAACAAAGGTCAGTGTCTGTTCCTGAATGGAGGTAACCGTCTGAAAAATACTGACGATCAGACCGATGATCAGCGAAACCAAAAGCGCCGGTGCCGAAGTGATGATGATCGTCGTGAACGCTTCTCTTGCAACATCTAAGATCACACCTTCAGAAAGCATGTTGTATCACCCTCTCTTTCCTAAAACCGTTAATAAAAGGTCTTTACAAGATTTCCAATCACCAGATCCCAGCCGTCTGCCAGTACAAACAACAGTATCTTAAACGGCATGGAGATCGTAGTTGGCGGAAGCATCATCATACCCATGGACATCAAAATAGATGCCACAACCATATCGATCACAATGAACGGTATGTAAATAAAAAATCCGATGATAAACGAAGTGCGAAGCTCACTGACGATAAAACTGGGGATCAACACACTGGTCGGAATATCATCGTTTGTCTCATAAGTAACTCCGGCAATATCACAAAACAGATTCACATCCTTGCGCTCCGTGTGCTGATACATAAAATCCCGCATAGGATCCATGGCAGCTTCCAGCGCCTTCTCCTGTGTGATCGTCCCTGCATCCAGCGGTTTGATCGCATTTTCATTCACCTCGGAAAAGACCGGTGCCATGATCATAAACGTCAAAAACAACGCCAATCCGACAAGAACCTGATTGGGAGGCGTTGTCTGTGTACCAAGCGCCGCACGAAGAAAATGCAGCACAACGATGATTCTGGTGAAGGATGTCATCATGATCAGGATAGACGGTGCCAAAGAAATGATCGTCAGGATCAGCACGATCCGTACCGTTGCTGACATCGTACCATTTTCATTGTTATAGATGATGGAAAGCCCGTTCACATCATCCGTCCGGATGTCGCCGGGATCCTGATCCTGCGTAACAGACAGACTTCCGGAATTGTCCGGCATATCGGTCGGCGATGCATACGCCGTCTGACCGGTCAGTCCGATCGCAAGCCCTAATGTGAACACGAGGATCGCAACAATGATTGAAACTTTACAATAGATCTTTTTTGCCTTACTTCGCATGCTTCTTTTTGAATTC
>JAQYOU010000189.1 GCA_028727105.1 bacterium | reverse complement strand
CATACGGCGAAAACGGTCACGCTGATGAAGTACAACGGCACAGCCTGGGCAGCGGCAACAGAAAAGCAGAGCCTCACCTACACCTGGTATAAGCAGGATAAGGATGGGAAAGAGACCGAGTTTGGAAAGACCGGGAAGGTTATCTATCTGTCTGCGGATGATATTGACAGCATTGCCACGCTGCAGTGTGATGTGTCCAATTAGGAGGTGGCGGTCATGGCGCTCCTGACCATCTGCCAGCACACGTTCCAGAACGTGCAGGCGTATGACAATGCGGTGGAGGATGTGGAATCCCTGAAGATCAACGTGCGGGAGTGCTACTCGGAGATCACAAAGACCTCGGAGCAGATACAGAGTTCCGTGCGGGAGACATATCTTTCCAAGTCGGAGCTGGAGAGCATCCAGCAGGATTTCCAGGCAAGCATCACCCAGAACAGCAGTGAGATCCGTATGGACTTTACCGCCATTACCAATGAGATCATCAACAATGTATCTGCCAACCAGACACTTTTGGAGGAATACATCCGGTTCAAGGGTGCGCTGATCGAACTCGGAAAAGTCGGGAATGCGTTCACGGCGGAGCTTTCTAATGAGGAACTGGCCTTTAAGGAGAATGGGCAGAAGATTGCCTATATCTCCAACCAGAGTCTTGTGATCACCAATGCGGAGATCCGGAACAAGCTGTCCCTGGGCAATGAGAGCCGGGGATGGTTTGATTTTATTCCAAGGGCTAACGGGAACCTGTCCATCAAGTGGCGTGATCCGGTGGGATAATGGTGGCTTTCATTTTTGTGAGGAAGGAGGGAGAAGGATATGGCATCCAGCGGCAGTTTTTCCGGCTCCATCCACAGCGGCCATTATGTGCTGCGGGTGGACTGGACACAGACAAAAAATGTATCTGCCAATACCAGCACCATCACGGCAAAAGCCTATCTGGTGAACGACTGGAGCTTAAGCATTAATGCACGGTCGGATAATAAAGTGACGATTGACGGGACGGCGCAGACGTATGCGTCCCCGGCAATCAGCAGCACGGGAACCCATCTGCTCGGCACAGTAACGCAGACGGTAAGCCATGCCAGCGATGGCAGCAAGAGCCTGGACATGAGCGCGGTATTCTATATCCGTGCGACCTTAAGCGGCACTTATTATGAGTCGATTACAGCCAGCGCCAATATTACGCTGGATTCCATCGCAAGGGCATCGACGGTTTCCGCATCCAATGTGGCGATGGGGTCTGCCACCACAATTGCCATCAGCCGTGCCTCCTCTTCGTTTACCCACACGCTGACCTATACCTTTGGAAACACCACGGGGACGATTGCCACAAAGACCACGGCAACATCAGTATCCTGGACACCGCCCCTTACGCTGGCAAATCAGATCCCCAAGGCAGTGACAGGAACCTGCACGATCATCTGTACCACCTATAACGGAAACACCAGTATTGGAAGCAAGACCTGTACGTTGACCTTGACCGTCCCGTCTTCGGTAAAACCAACCATTACCAGCCTGACAGCAGCTAGAGTGGATGGGGCAGTGCCAAGCACCTGGGGGATTTATGTGCAGACAAAATCCAAGGCCACACTGACCATCAATGGGGCGGCGGGAAGCTACGGTTCCACGATTTCTTCCTATTCCATCACGGGCGGCGGATACACCAGTACGGCATCCAGTTTGACCACGGGATTTTTAAATACCTCCGGCACGGTTACTTTTACGGCAACGGTAACGGATTCCAGAGGCCGGGTGTCAGCGGCGGCAACGGTGTCGATTTCCGTGGTAGCCTATTCCCCGCCTTCTTTTGCCAGCTACCTGTCGCAGCGGTGTTTAAGCACAGGTACGGTGGATGATGACGGAACGTATATCCGTGGATTGGTTTCCTACAGTTATGCGTCCTGCAGTAGTAAGAACACGATTACCCGTGCCACCTATTACAAGAAGGCATCGGATACGGCATGGACGAATGCCAGCGCCGCTTTTAGTTCCGGTACGGCCTTTACGTTCGGCGGCGGCAAGATCTCCACGGAGACGTCCTACGATATCAAATATACGCTGACAGATGCCTTTACCACCATTGCCATTCAGGACATTGTTTCTACAGCCGCCGTGGTCATGGACTTTAAGCGGGGCGGAAAAGGCGTAGCGGTCGGGAAGGTATCGGAGGTGGATAATGCTTTTGAGGTTGCAGAGGATTGGGATGTCCGGGTGTACGGGAAACTCCTGAAGGACTATATCCAGTCTTTCATTAAGACCATGTATCCGGTGGGAAGTATCTATATGAGTGTCAACGCCACCAATCCTTCTACCTACTTTGGCGGTACCTGGGTGGCCTGGGGAGCAGGGAGAGTGCCTGTGGGGATTAATACCTCCGACAGCAACTTTAATACGGTGGAAAAGACAGGCGGTGCGGCAACTGTTACATTGACAACTGCACAGATGCCTGCGCATACCCATACGTTTACAGGAAGTTCCGCCACCACAAGCAGCAAAGGGGCGCATACTCATAATATCGGGCGTGATACCGATGGGGGAAGCGGGTCAAGCCGCTACACAGTGCATAGTGCGGGTGTGTCTGGTGCAGGGGGGACATCTCCCACAAGCAGTGCGGGGGCGCATACCCACACAGTTACAGCAAATGGCACGAATGCCAATACGGGAGGAGGTGGGGCGCATTCAAACCTGCAGCCATATATCGTCTGCTATATGTGGAAACGGACGGCTTAACAATTAGAAAATAGAATCAACATTGGAAAACAGGCAGTCGCTCTTTTGGGAGTGCTGTCTTTTTTATATCAAAATATTTCAAAGAAAGTGAGGAAATGAGCATGAAGAATTTTATTGAAGCGGTGCAGTATGCATTTGCGGCACTCGGAGGGGCGGTGGGTGCTGTCATGGGAGGTTTTGACGGCTTCCTGTATGCCCTGATTGTGTTTGTGGTGGTGGATTACCTGACAGGAATCATGGCGGCGATCCTGAATAAGAGGCTGTCCAGCGAGGTCGGATTCCATGGAATTTTTAAGAAGGTTGTCATTTTTGCACTGGTAGCCGTAGGACATATCGTGGACACCCATGTGATCCAAAATGGCAGCGTTATCCGCACGGCGGTGATCTTCTTCTATTTGTCCAATGAAGGAATCAGTATCCTGGAGAATGCATCGCTTATAGGTCTGCCGGTACCGCAGAAACTCAAAGACGTGCTGGAACAGCTGAGGGATGGAAAAGAAGAGTAGCATCGGGCTTCCGGTGCTTTTTTGTTTGGAAAATGAGAAGGAGGAATAGTAATTATGAGGTTAGTACAGAGTATTTTGACAAAGAATCCCTGCTATATGGCGGGGAGAAAGATTACGGTCAAGGGGCTGATGCTCCATTCCGTAGGCTGTCCGCAGCCCAGGGCATCGGTGTTTATCAATTCATGGAACAGCCCGTCTTATAGCAATGCCTGTGTGCATGGCTTTATTGACGGCAACGATGGCACGGTATATCAGACCTTGCCATGGAACCATAGGGGCTGGCACTGCGGTTCCGGCAGTAAAGGGAGCGGCAACAATACCCATATCGGAGTCGAGATGTGCGAACCGGCGTGTATCAAGTACACAGGCGGTTCTTCTTTTACCTGTTCGGATAAGGCAACGGCAAAGGCTGTAGCAAAGAGAACGTATGAAGCGGCGGTAGAGCTGTTTGCCATGCTTTGCAAACAGTACAATTTGAATCCGACCGCTGATGGCGTCATTATCAGCCACAGGGAGGGACACAGTAGGGGCATTGCTTCTAACCATGGGGATCCGGAGCATTTGTGGAATGGACTCGGTATGGGGTATACGATGGACGGATTCCGCAAGGCAGTAAAGGCAGCCATGGACGGTTCCGGCAGTTCTGGCGGCGGCACTGGTTCTTTCGGTCTGCAGGCGTCCGCCCTTAAAAATTTCTCTGAGTCAGATGTGATCGCCAAGGTGGGACCACTGTTTACCGCAGACCAGAAGACAAGTGGTATTCTGGCATCGGTATCCTTGGCACAGTTTATTCTGGAGAGCGGATATGGCAAATCGGAACTGGCACAGAACGCCAACAACTGCTTTGGCATGAAAAAGTCGCTCTCCGGGAATACCTGGGGCGGTTCCGCATGGGACGGTACTTCCATCTACACCAAGAAAACGCAGGAATATGAGAACGGTGCATATGTGACCGTGTCGGCTGACTTCCGTAAATATCCGTCCGTTGAGAAATCCATTGCAGACCATTCCGCTTACCTTTTGGGAGCGAAGAATGGTGCGAAACTGCGTTATGATGGTCTGAAAGGCTGCACGGACTACAAAAAGACGCTGCAGATCATCAAGGATGGCGGATATGCAACTTCCCCGACCTATGTGGAGAACCTCTGCTCCATCATCGAGAAGTGGAAGCTGACACAGTATGATGTGGCAAATGCCGGAACTGTGGAAGTCTGGTACCATGTGCGTAAGACCTGGGCGGACGCAGCATCCCAAAAGGGCGCATTCCACAGCCTTGCCAATGCGAAGAAGTGTGCAGATGAGAATGCGGGGTATTCCGTATTCGATGAATCGGGCAAGAATCTCTATACTGGAAAACAGACTGCCTTTCAGCCGTATCTGGTGAAGGTGTCAGTCTCTGACCTGCGTATCCGCAAAGGTCCTGGAACCGATAAGGCCAAGACCGGAAAGTACACGGGAGAGGGTATCTTTACGATAGTAGAGGAAGCGGACGGTCCCGGCGCATCCAGGTGGGGACTTTTGAAAGCATACCAGAAGAACCGCGATGGCTGGATTTCGCTGGACTATGCACAGAGAGTATAAGTAAAGAGTGCCAGGGTTTTATGTTTCTGCCGGCTGCATTTGATGTGGCCGGCAGAAACTGTATTTATTGTAGATTTATGAAAGAAGGTCAATATTCCCGTCTTTACATAACAGTAGAAGGGAGTGTGTTTGGAATGGAAGAAAGAAAAGTGCAGGTTCTTAATGCGCCGGCAGCGATGGCACCAGGAAAAAGGCAGTTTACGCAGGAAGAACTGCAGTGGGAATATGACTATATACGGGCGGAAAAACTGACCAGGAAACTGCTCGATCTTGGAATGATCACTATAGAAGAATTTGACAAAATCATGGCATTAAACCGGGAATCTTTCTCTCCGGCATTGGCAAGGATTATGCCCTGAAATGCTTGCTATAGAGGGGATTTGACGGTAACATGTCACATACCGGAAAGGAAGGTGAGTGGATGAAAAGGATTACAAAGATCGATATGGCAGAACCTCTTATCACTAAAAAGCTCCGGGTGGCGGCTTACTGCAGGGTATCAACAGGAAGTGACGAACAGCTGGTAAGCCTGGAGGCACAAAAATCCCATTATGAGTCCTTCATAAAAGCAAATCCGGAATGGGAGTTTGCGGGAGTCTATTATGACGAAGGGATAACCGGAACCAAGAAAGAAAAAAGGACACAGCTGTTAAGGCTGATTTCAGACTGCGAAGCACACAAGGTTGATTTCATTGTTGTAAAGTCTATCAGCCGGTTCGCAAGGAATACAACGGATTGCCTGGAACTGGTGCGGAAACTGACGGACCTTGGCGTCTTCATCTATTTCGAAAAGGAAAATATCAATACCCAGTCCATGGAGAGCGAACTGATGCTTTCCATCCTGAGCAGCCTTGCGGAGAGCGAGTCTGTTTCAATTTCTGAAAACAGCAAATGGGGAGTCAAAAGAAGGTTCCAGAACGGCACGTTCAAGATTTCCTATCCGCCATATGGTTATGATTATGTGGACGGGGGAATGGAGATCAACCAGGAGCAGGCAGAGACTGTAAAATATATTTTTGCACAGGTGCTATCTGGAATCAGTACACACCAGATAGCAGATGAACTGAATGCCAGGAAAGTGCCCACAAAAAAGGGTGGGAAATGGACGGCATCGACGATCCGGGGCATGATCTATAACGAGAAGTATGTGGGAGATGTAATCTTCCAGAAAACCTATACGGACGAGCACTTTAACAGGCATACGAACTATGGGGAGAAAGACCAGTACCTGATGCAATGCCACCATGAACCGATCATCAGCCGTGAGGATTTTGAGGCTGCCGGGGCAGTCCTCAATCAAAGGCGGCTGGAAAAGGGGATCACAAAAGGCAGCGGAAAATATCTGAACCGGTATCCGTTCTCCGGGAAAATTATCTGCTCGGAATGCGGCGGCAAGTTTAAGCGGAGGATACACAGCAAAAACGGCGGAAAGTATGTGGCATGGTGCTGCGGGAAACATATCGATGACGTCACAGCGTGTTCCATGAAATTCATCCGCAATGCGGATGTGGAGAAAGCCTTTGTGACGATGATGAACAAACTGGTTTATGGACGTAGGTTTGTACTGAGGCCCCTGCTGGAAAGTCTGAGGGAGATGGACCGGTCGGACAGTTTCGGCATGATACAGGAATTGGAATTGAAGATGGAGAAAAATGCGGAGCAGAGACAGATACTCACCGGCCTGATGGCGAAGGGGTATCTGGAACCTGCTCTTTTTAATAAGGAAAACAATGAATTATTACAGGAAGCGGCGGAACTGGAGATGCAAAAGAACGGGCTTTCCCATTCTGTAAACGGGGAAATGGTAAAGACCGGGGAAGTGGAGGCACTTTTGAAATTTGCAGAGAAAGGGGAGATGCTCACAGCCTTTGACGGGGAACTTTTTGGACGGTTTGTGGAGCAGATTACCGTATACTCAAGAAACGATATAGGATTCCAGATGAAATGCGGGCTCATGCTCAGGGAAAGGATGTGATGGGATGGGACATACACCATATGGATACCGGATTGAAGATGGTCGTGCAGTCATTGATGAGGAGCAGGCAGAAAGGGTTAGGAAACTGTATCGGGGTTATTTATCGGGGCTTGCCCTGATGCCGGCCGCAAAGCAGGCAGGGATTGAGACCTGGCATGGTTCTGCCAAACGGTTATTGCAGAACAGGCATTACCTCGGGGATGCGTATTACCCGGCGATTATTGACCGAGAGACGTTTGACAAGGCGGAGCAGGAACTAAAAAAACGGGCAGAAAAGCTGGGCAGGGTATGGGAACAAAAGGAAGAAGAAAAAGTCACCTATTCGGTGGATTTTTCCACAAAGCCGATGGAGAAGCAATATGAAGATCCATTTATGCAGGCAGAATATGCCTACAGCCTGATAGAAAGTGAGGGTTAGATATGAGGCAGATGGTTGGAAATCCGACGGTTACCGTTATCCCTGCCAGACCACGTATGGGGCTGGGAAGGAATAACGAAGAAAAACAAAAGATCCGTGTAGCTGCCTACTGCCGCGTCTCTACGGACAGTGATGAGCAGGCCACAAGTTATGAAGCACAGATTGAGCATTACACGGCATTTATCAAAAAGAATCCCGATTGGGAATTTGCCGGAATATTCGCAGATGATGGAATCTCCGGAACGGATACCCGGAAACGGGAAGAATTTAACCGCATGATCGAAGAGTGTATGGAAGGGAAAATCCAGATGGTCATTACAAAGTCCATCAGCCGTTTCGCAAGGAATACGCTGGACTGCCTGAAATATATCCGGCAGCTGAAGGACAGGGGAATCCCCGTGTTTTTTGAAAAAGAAAACATCAACACGATGGATGCGAAGGGCGAAGTCATGCTGACCATTATGGCGTCTTTGGCACAGCAGGAAAGCGAGTCATTGAGCCAGAACGTGAAGATAGGCCTACAGTACCGTTACCAGCAGGGGCTTGTACAGGTCAATCACAACCGTTTCCTTGGATATACGAAAGACACTGAGGGGCATCTGGTCATTGAGCCGGAAGAAGCAGAAGTAGTCAAACGAATCTACCGGGAATACCTGGAAGGCGCCAGCCTTTTGCAGATCGGGAGAGGACTGGAGGCGGACGGCATCCTTACCGGGGCAGGGAAGAAAAAATGGAGACCGGAGACTATAAAGAAAATCCTGCAGAATGAAAAATATATCGGGGACGCGCTGCTTGCGAAAACATATACGGTGGATTTTCTCACGAAAAAACGGGTAAAGAACAACGGGATCGTACCGCAGTATTATGTGGAGAACAGCCATGAGCCGATCATTCCCCGTGACCTTTATATGCAGGTACAGGAAGAAATGGTACGGCGGGCAAATCTGCACAGCGGGGAAAACAGGAAGAAAAGGGTTTACAGCAGTAAGTATGCGTTATCGAGCATTGTTTACTGCCCGAAATGCGGTGAAATTTACCGCAGGATTGCGTGGAACAACAGAGGAAAGCGTTCTACGGTGTGGCGGTGCTGCACCCGCGTGGAACACGGACCGGAAGAATGTGACGCACCGACGATCCAGGAGTCAGAGTTACAGGAAGCGGTGGCAAGGGCAATCAATGACCTGTTAGGCGGCAGAGATACTTTCCTGCCCATCCTGCAGGCGAATATCTTTCAGGTGCTTGAGAATAACAGCAGCGGGAAGATTGCAGAGATTGACCGCAGGCTGGTGGAACAACAGCAGAAACTACTGAAATTGGCAAATGGAAAGAAAGATTACAACGCTGTAGCTGATGAAATCCACAGCCTCCGGGAGCAGAGGCAGAAGGTGCTGGCACAGGATGCAGAGCGTGACGGGCAGAAAAAGCATATCGAAGAGATGAAAGCATTTCTGGAGGAACAGAAAGATATACCGATAGAGTATGATGAACAGCTGGTCAGGCGGCTGGTGGAAAAGGTAACCGTTTTTGATGAGAAGATAGCAGTGAAATTTAAGTCTGGTGTGGAGATAGAAGTGGATAGATAGGTATGGCATGGAGGCATCCTGCAGGTTCAGATGAGCTTGTGGGATGCCTTTTTTATAGAGAAAAGTATGCAGTTTGTAGATTAAGTTTACAGGCATTTTAATTGATTGGACAATTAAACAGATGTTGGAGATATATGATGAATAATGGAAAATTGTGGTGTATAATAAATAGGCAGAAGACTTTAACCAAAGGGGATGATGATATGGCATCAAGTAGTATATTGCTATATAAAATTAATTTTGAGCAGGAATACTCTATAGATGAAATAGTAAGCAGGATTGAAAAGGATATTTTAGATGAGACAAGAATTATAGTAGAGAATTATGATGATACGTCTCTTGCTGGTATTTATGTATATACAGAAATATATAAATCGCAAGAATATAATTTTCAGTCAAATAATTTTGAAGTCATTACAAGAAAAAAGTATGTGGTTACAGAATTTCACATTGATGTTAAAAATAACTATATGGACATTTGGGGAACCGCAAAAAATGCGCAAAAGATTATAACAACTATATCACTAGCTTTCGACAATCATATTATAATAGAGGCTCTTGAAATGAAATTTATGCGGATGATTGAATATCTAAGCAAAGAAGAAGATATTTATGTTGGAAAAGTAACTGCCCGTCAAGTTGTTTTGAATGATGGATTATTGGCAGATTGTTCTTTTGATTTGTCTTGCATGGACATGCCTTTTGAAACAATAGATAAATATAAAAAGAATATTCAAAAAATATCTTTTAAATGGAAATGTGTTGATTCAATTATAAGAATGGTCATACATATGACAGGAGCTGTTACAATCTATAAAGCTCGCCACATGATAAATGAGAATGAATTGGAATGTATATATAAAATGTTATTGTATGCAGGGAGGTAATTGACATGGGAGAAAATGCACAAAAGATAGGGAAAAAACTAGAATTGCTTGGTGTCGATTTATTAGGAATGTTTAATTGGACTAAGAAAATGAGTGATAAAGAAATAAAATGTGCTCGAAGTACTCATAAGAATGCTGAAGGAAAACCAAAGCAGACACATGGTGTTGATTTATATATGGAGTATAGAGATCCGTATATTGGCGGTGTGCAAGGGGTATTTATAGAGTGCAAAAATAGAGTATGGAGTAAGATTAATAAAAAAGAAATTGAAACATGGGTTAATGAAGAGATAAATCTTATTGATTGTGCGCGAAACAATAGCGATCTACAGGAATTTTATGCGGAAGGGGCGGATAAAAATTGCGCATTACTGCTTATTAATTGTAACGATGGAAAATTTAATCAATCCAAATTTGATGAGTATTTAGCAAATATTCAGATTCCAAATAAAAGAAATCCATACAAAATTTTTATTGCTGGAAATAACATGATTGAAAGATGGGATGCAATTGGTCGTATGATAAAAGAGTCATATCAGGAAAGCTTGAGTGTTTTGTATCCAAGTATTAATAATTCGCAGCCTATTTCAGAAAAATACTGGAGTATAAATCATTTGTTTTCAAAATACATTTTTTGTGAAACAAAAGAGCAAGTAGCAGTTGGACGTAATGGTGATACACATATAAATAGAATTTTAGTTATTTTCTTTTTTGATAAGATTGGCGCTGAGAGCTTTCAATATATGTGGAGTATGTGTAGGGCGTTTCAATATGAAAATCAATATGATGGGTTTGATATATGTTTTTGGACAGAAACGAAGGAAGAGAATGATTATATCAGTGAGAATTTCTTATCGATATTGAGCAACTATGATGATGGAAAAATATCTCAGGATATAATAAAATCCATAAATATTAAATTTTTGCTGAATCGTAAGTTGAATGCAGTGGATAATCGATAATCGTGGGAGGGAGAAGATGGTATCAAAATATATTGATAATAAGGAACTGAAAAGAGTTATTGAAGATGGAAAGCTGAAACCTTTTCGTATAAGAAAAATACTTAAGGAGCAAGGAATTATTCTTGCCTCTACTAATTCTGAGCAGATTGCGGAGCAAGTATATCCTATCCTATGGGGAAGCTATGATATCGAGAAATTGAGTCAATCTATGGACGATGGTGGAAATTACATAAAGTCATCAGTATTAGAAGTGGAAATTAAAGATATAGATAATATTATGGATGGCTTAGAGGATTTTTTTGGAAACGCTTCTTTTGGAATGACGCGCTATAGACTTTCGGGAGTAAGTCGAGTGAACGATGAACAGTTAGCGGTAAGATTGCGATATGCGATAATTCGTCCGGGTAGAAATGAATTTATTTCGACTCAATATAAAAATACAGATATTATTGTTACAAAAACTTCAAAAGAAAAGGCACTTATTGACGTGAGACAAGCATCTTCAACTGAGATGAAAGAGATAAACAAATTTTTAGTGGAAGCAACAAAGAAAGATACGACAGTACATACCAGACATATATCTTTGCAAATATTAACAAATGAAAATAGAGTGGCATTTTTTGATGAATTTGTGAAAAGAAATTTTGAAGAATGGCGGTTTGAAACAGTAACTAAAGTAGAATTGAAGAAGTATGAAGGTTCAGATGATGATGATACTAAAGAATTGAACGAGGAGGAAGATTCAGCTTTATCAAGTTTGCAGGGAATCACAAGTGCAATTTTAAATGGAACCAGTATTAGAAATAATTCATTTGTTCAAGAATGTTTACAAAATGATTTTTATATTACAACAATGGGATATAAATTTGAATGTTTGTCTGATTTACGTGAGGTGGTTGTAGAAATTAATTTCAAATATGATGATTTAAAAATAGATATTTGTAAAACTTATGAATATGATTCAGATGTTGATGGACTTCGGCTTCATCCAGCCATGCTAGATGTGCAAGAGGAAATATTGAAAATGTTTCAAAAAGCAGCATATGAGCAATACATGGAGATACTAGAACGGCAAAGAAGGGAAGCCATGCAAGAAAACTAAAAAATCAAGAATTGTTACCATCATGACGAGCTTCGCACAGCAGGAATGCCAGTCCTTGAGCCAGAACATCAAATTGGGATTGGAGTACCGATACCAAAACGGCGAGGTACAGGTCAACCACAACCGCTTCCTCGGATACACAAAAGATGAGGACGGGCATCTGATCATTGAGCCGACTGAGGCGGAGGTTGTGAAGCGCATCTACCGGAAATACCTGGAGGGCAGCAGTCTGCTCCAGATAGGAAGAGGGCTTGAGGCAGATGGAATCCTGACAGCGGCAGGAAAAGCGAAATGGCGTCCGGAAACACTGCGGAAGATTTTGCAGAATGAGAAGTACATCGGTGACGCCCTCTTACAAAAAACCTATACAGTGGATTTCCTTAACAAAAAGCGTGTGCAGAATAATGGAATTGTACCGCAGTATTATGTGGAAAACAGCCATCCACCTATTATTCCTCGTGACCTCTATATGCAGGTGCAGGAGGAAA
>JAQYOU010000188.1 GCA_028727105.1 bacterium | reverse complement strand
CGTGGATCTGTTTTGGATTGTCCTTCCTCACCAGAAACACGATCGCTGACGTATAAGGTGAAGATTCATCCGGAAATTCATCCACAAAGCCCGGTTCGATCAGACCTGCATTCCGGATCTGGTTGATATCCTGCTCCAGCGCCAGTGTCACCACATCCGCCTCCAAGCCGTTTGCCACCTCCAGCGCCTGCTTTCCTGAGCCGCCGTGGGACTGGATGATATCGATCGTCTGTCCGCTCACATCCTCCCAGTGCTTTACAAACAATTCATTATACTGTTCATAAAATTCCCGGGTTGGATCATAGGAGACATTTATGATATAATTGTTTTCGTTGGCTGCGCATCCGACGGCCAGTGTGCACATGGCACCGATCAGTCCTATGAACACAAGCATTGTTACAAGTTTTTTCTTCATTTTTGCCACCTTTTCTTTTCCTATCATTCATATAGGATTTATGTGCTTTCTAAATCATACAAGACATTCCATATTTTGTCAACAAAAAATTTAATAGAAAAAGAGGAGCTACCGCTCCTCTTTCAATGCTTTTTCCATTCGATCCAATGCCTGTGTAATGATCTCTCTTCTGGTAGCAAAGTTGATCCTCACGTATCCTTCTCCGCCAAAATCTCTTCCATCTGTCAAAAATACTTTTGCATTCTTTTTGAAAAATCTGGCATTTACATGATCTCCATATGCCCGAAAATCTACCCACTGAAGATAAGTACTTTCAAGATGCGTAAATTTTGCTTTCGGGAATCGTATTTTTAATTCTTTTTCCAGGTAATCCCGATTTTCCTTCAAATACGCCATCAGCTGTTGCTTCCACTCTTTTGATTCCGCATAGGTCGCGATTCCCGCCTCAACATTCAGTACATGTGCCTCACCAAAGGCATATCCCAACCGCTCAAATTCAGCTCTGAGCTCCTGATTCGGAACCACTGCAAATGCTAAGATCAGATCCGGAACATTGCACATTTTTCCGTTTGAATATAAGGTAATGGAATGCTCTCTTGCATAATCATCCACTGTAAAAAATGGAATATGCTTTCCTTCAAATACCACTTCACAATGTGCTTCATCGGAAACAACCAAAAGATCATGCTTCTTTGCAAAAGCACTTACCTGTTTTAACTCATCCATGGTATACACTCTTCCCACCGGATTGTGTGGATTGCACAGATAAAATACCTTTGTATCTTCCGTAATTGCAGCTTCTAACGCATCAAAATCAATCGTATAATATTCATCTTCATTTCTAAGCGGAACTCTGATCATCTCATTTCCTGCACTTACCGGAGCTTGCAACAGATTGCAATAATTAGGTGTAGTGGTCATTGATGTTCCACCGCCTATATGACTTGCCACGGCTAGAGCCGGAACGATTCCCGGAACAAGCTTGATCCAGTTCTTATTTAGAATCTGAGCATGATATTCCTCTGAAAACCAATGGATCAGCACATCATATATTTCATTTCCTTCAAGAAAATAGCCATATATCCCATGTTCTATTCTCTCTTTTAATCTCTTTGTAACTGCCGGAGGAACCTCAAAATCTAAATCGGCTACCCATAGAGGCAGGTATTCTTTTCCATATAAGTCCCACTTTAAGCTATGTGAATTTAATCTGTCTACTTTTTTATCAAAATCAAATGTCATATCTTATCCTCGTTATATTCCTGTATTTCATCCCAGTAATCATAACGCTCATGATCTTCATCTGTCAATCGATTTGAAAGTATGATCACCCCAAAAAGGGGGTTAAATAAACCGGCAAAAATTTCAAATGATCTTTTTGATCGATATCCTTTTGTGAGAGAATATAGCAATCCTTGATGTTTTTTGAATACCGTTTCCGAAACTCCAACATGGACTCGTGCCTACCGGTTCCTGACGATTTAACTTCTATCGCAGATACTTTTACACCCTGCGATATCAAGAAATCAATTTCATAATAATGCGTACTTCCTTCTTTTTCCCATGTATGATAATATAATTTCCTACCGGATGCGGTCAGCATCTGCGCAACCAGATTTTCGTACAAATATCCCAAATTTGCCGGCAACTTATCTGATAAAAGTTTCGCATAAATCTCATTTTCAACCGCCGGTCTGTCAATAAACATAAGTGTTATAAATAATCCTGTATCAGCAATATATAATTTATAACTATCAAGATCTTTGGTCTGTGAGATGCTCACTCTTGGATCTGTCGAATTGTAAGATACCAAAACCGTTTTGGAGTCAAACAGATCATAGATCAGATGGTCATCGCTTGTAGTTTTTCTCTTTCCAATCGCAGATGAGATACGATATCTCCTAACATCTCTGGATAACTGAGCCGGTATGGAACGATAGATTGCTGCTATTTTACCCGATGGATCGATCTTTTTAAAATCATCCTCATATAAACTGATGATCTGCCGTTTTACCTGGTCGATCATCGCAAAATTGTTACCTTTTACATAAGCATCCACAGCTTGCGGCATTCCGCCAACTGCCATATAGACCCTCAAATCACGCATAAGCTTACGATTCACTTGCGGACCAAGTCCCTGCCCCAATTCAAATACTTTTTTCAGCATCTGGTAATTTGTCCCTGTTGCATCGCAGAACTCTTCATAATCCATAGGGTAAACCTGAATCTTCATTTCTTCTGATGGAATCAATATATCTTTTACATTCTTCTTTATAGATATCAAAGAACCGGTCTCAATATAATGATATCTTCCATCCTTTACCAAGTGTTTGATAGCCTGCCTTGCCTTAGGGAATAATTGCACTTCATCAAAAATGATCACAGACTCATGGACAAACAGATCTATTTCTGTCACTGCCTGTAGGCGCAAAAAGAACATGTCCAAATTATGGATATCATCAAAACATGCTATCAATTCATTAGAAACGCTTGAAAAATCAATGAGAATATAAGATCTATATTCATTGATTGCAAACTGTTCTGCAATGGTGGACTTTCCGACACGCCTTGCTCCCTCCAGCAATACTGCATAGGAATCTGCATATTTCTCCTTCCATTCCAATAATTGGTTGTACGCTTTTCTTTTATAATACATAGCTGGCTTTCCCTCCGATTTATAATCAGAATAACACCAACTATGCATTTCTTCAAGATTCTTTTTATCCAATTATTACATTTCTTCAAGATTTTTTATTTAAAAATGATGCATTTCTTCACGTTTTCTATCATCATTTTGTATACCGGTGCATATGTTACTTTTATAATCCAACTGCCTGCAATGCCTGATCCAGGTCCCTGATGATATCGTCCGGATCCTCCAGCCACTCCGCAATCTTCTGCGCAGACTGATTGATCCGTTCCATGCGAAGTGGAAATGTAACCGATCCGCGGAAGATCTGCCATGCATTGAAGGGACTGATCACAGAGCCTACATTCACCTGTGCCTCATAGCGAATGCGATCCATGGTCTCCAGATCATTGGAAATGATCGCTCCGCCCTGTGCATCTCCGTGACCGTTAATATACTTCGTGATTTCCTCCACGACAAAATCAGCCCCCAGTTCCAGCGGCTTCTGATTGTAAGGAGATGCGAATGTGTTGTCCACAGACAAAATGGCACCATTCTGATGGGCAATTTCAGCGATCGCGGCAATTTCTGTGATCCCATTTGTCGGGTTGTCCGGAGTCTCGATATGTACCAGTTTTGTACCAGGAGTAATTGCTCTTTTCACTGCGTCAAGATCCGTCATATCCACTATGACCGTGTCCACCTGAAACTTTTTGTTAAACAGCTCGTGAAACATCCGGTATACAGCCATATAGCTCACATTTGGATACACCACTCTGTCTCCGGATTCCAAAAGCGTCCAGAACAAGGCATGCAAAGCCGCCACCCCGCTGCCCAGTACAATGGCATCATCCGCATCGTGCAGCGCAGCAATTTTTTCTTCCAGCCAGTGCTGATTGGGATTCCCGTTTCTGGCATACATGAAAAGGTCTGTCGACGAATAATTGATCTGTGACAGATCGTCCGGAAGCTTGTAGCTGTTTGCCATATGGAGCGGCCGCCGCACTGCACCTGTCTCCTGATCATAACCGGTCCCCGTATGGACTGCCTGTGTTGTAATATCATACCCTTTGTATGCATTTTCTTTCTTTGCCATGTTCATACCCTCTTCTTTCCTAACGTTCAACCAAAAATGATCTGTCAACCACTAATTTTCACTTTATACGTTACTGTTCACTCGTACCTCGTTCCAGTAACAGGGCTTTTGCATCAATTGTGAAACCGTTCTCATGCCGGATTTTCCTTTTATTTCAGGTAATTTTACATCCGGGTCTTCGACACTTTCTACCCTTTTTTAATTGGGATTTTTTACATGACCAATACAGTCTGCTCAAATCGATACATATTCCGATTTCGGAATGCAAATTGACTTTTTGCATATTATGTGCTAAAATCGGAATACTTTTTAATGGAGGTGATCATTTTGGTTGAAAGAAAAGAATATCTGGATCGTTTAATTCAGTGGAAAGATGAACAGGTCATCAAAGTTGTCACCGGTATCAGGCGCTGCGGAAAATCCACCTTACTGCTGCAGTATCAAGGGTGGCTTAAGGCAAACGGTATCTCAAAGGAGCAAATCGTTTCTATCAATTTTGAAGAGCTGGAATATGAGGAGCTGCAAGACTATCAAAAGCTGTATTCCTATCTCAAGGAGCGTCTGTGTGAAGGAAAAAAGACCTATATCTTCCTGGATGAAATCCAGAAGGTTCCATCCTTTGAGAAGGTCGTAGACAGTCTGTATGTCAAGCCGGACATCGACATCTACATCACCGGCTCTAACGCCTACATGCTTTCTGGAGATCTTGCCACTCTGTTGACCGGACGCTATGTGGAGATAAAGATGCTTCCCCTGTCCTTCCGGGAGTTTCTGGAAATCACCGGCATGGATCCGGATCGCGGTCTCTCGGAATATATGCGCGACGGGGGACTTCCTTATATTGCCGTTATGGACCGGACTCCGGAAAAGGTAGAAACCTACTTAGAGGGCATCTACAATACCGTAATCGTAAAGGACATTGAAGATCGGCAGACCCGGAAGGAAACTGATCCTGATAAAAGAAAGATCACGGATATTCTCCTGCTGAAGACCATAGCCAAATATCTTGCCAGTGTGGCCGGAAATCCGGTCTCCATCCGAAGCATTACCGACTATCTGACCTCCAACGGGAGAAAAGTCTCCCCTAACACGGTAAGCGATTATGTTGAGGCTCTCACAGAATCCTTTATCTTCTATCCCGCAGAACGTTTTGACATTGTGGGGAAACAGCTTCTGAAAGCGAATCGAAAGCTGTATATTGTAGACCTTGGCTTACGGAACCATATCCTGCCGCGCAGTCAATATGATCTGGGATTTTCGCTGGAAAACATGGTTTATTTTGAGCTTCTTCGCCAAGGGTACCGTGTTATGATTGGGAAGGTCGGCAATACGGAAGTGGACTTCGTTGCAGAAAAGCAGGGAGCCTATTCCTATTTTCAGGTTACAGCAGATATGACAGCGAAAGAAACCTTCAACCGTGAGCTGAAGCCACTGACAAATATCCGGGACAACTACGAGAAAATCATCTTAACCGGAGACCGACTCACTGTAGGAAACTACAACGGCATCCATGTCAAAAATCTGTCTGACTGGTTGCTGGGGAAAAAAAATGCGTAACAGACATTTCGTCTGTTACGCACGCCTCCGATCCAGCTTCTTGGATATCATCATACCCAGGCCCTGCAGGATCAAAAAGGGAATACTTCGCGTAATATTCACAATAAAGTCAAGGACCTTGTACACCACCACATTCGGCCGGATACCCTCCTTGTCCGTGACGGCCAGCACAACGCCCAAGGGCAGTCCGAGGATATAGCCAAACAGTGTGGAGATCAGTGTCATGTAGAGCGTCGCCCATGTTCCCTCTATGAGCATCGCACGGATCGTCTCATCAAACATTCGTCTCCACCTCCTCAGCTTCTGAATACTTTGCAAGCCGGAATTCATTAAAGATCAGCCGCTTTGCAGCCTCCGTTTTCGGTGCGCGGAACAATTCTTCCACGCTTCCGGTCTCCACCACACTTCCATGGTCAAGTACCGCCACCTTCGAACAGATCTCCTGAATGACCGCCATCTCATGGGTGATCACAATGATCGTGATCCCGTATTTCTGATTGATCTCTTTGAGCAGATTCAAAATGGATTTTGTCATCTGAGGATCCAGCGCGCTGGTGGCCTCATCACAGAGCAGGATCTTCGGATTTGCCTCCAGCACCCGGGCGATGGCCACACGCTGCTTTTGTCCTCCGGACAGCTGCGCCGGATAAGCCTTTGCTTTCTCGCCAAGTCCTACGATCTCCAAAAACTCTTTTGCCCGCTGTTTTGCCTCTTTTTTGCTGACGCCTGCGATCTCCATCGGAAAGCAGACATTATCCAGTACATTCCGCTGCATGAACAAATTGAAATGCTGAAAGATCATTCCGATCTCCCGGCGCTCTGCAAGGAGCTGCCTTTGCGACAGCTCCATCAGATTTTTCCCAGCAATATAGACATTTCCCTCATCCGGCCTTTCCAGCAGGTTCAGGTATCGCACCAGCGTACTTTTCCGGCGTGTCGCTCTCCGCTTTGAGACATAAATGCTGGCTACTGTGTGAAAGATCACATCGAAACAACAGATTTACAACCACTCTACTGCCAGTCGATTGCCAGAAATCACGAATAATTTTATATCCGTTCGGGTATAATTTATACTTTAAATCTTGAAATTATACCCGAACAGGTATAATATGAATGTATAAAATCAGAAATGGAGATAATAATGATGAACAGGATTGCTGAATTTATAAAGACAAACCGAAAAGCCGCAGGACTTACGCAGGAAGAATTCGCTATCCGCTCAGGCCTTGGCCTCCGTTTTATTCGTGAGCTTGAACAAGGGAAAGAAACCGTGCGAATGGATAAGGTGAACGTAGCGCTGGCTATGTTTGATATGGAAGCGGTTCCGGGCAGGATCATGTCAAATGAAATGTAAAATAGCAAACCGGCATCAGGGCTCTGTCACCCACGATGACACCTCATGCCAAAAGAAAGGACGATAACGAATGAATGTATTCAGAACCGCTTATGTTTATGTGCGAAACATATTTGCCGGCATTCTCTGTGAGACGGACGATGGCTACTCGTTTATTTATGATAAGCACTATTTAAAGAGCGCTCAGGCAAGTGCCGTGTCACTCACGCTGCCTTTGTCGCAGGAGGAATATACATCTAAAACACTGTTTCCGTTTTTTGACGGGCTGATTCCGGAGGGATGGCTACTGGGGGCTGTCAGTCGAAATTGGAAAATTGATATCACAGACCGTTTCGGATTGCTTCTGGTTGCATGCAAGGATGGAATCGGAAATGTCAGTATTCGGGAGGAACGTGTATGAAGTGCTTCTGCTGTGGAAAACAATTAAAAAGTGGTGAGACAGACGGCTGGCATAAGACTTGCATCAAAAAGTTTTTTGGCACAAATAAGCTTCCGGAAATAGAAATTGATAATCAGACATTGGAAATGCTTGCCGCAGAAACGATTCACAAAGGATATACCGTTCCGGGCGTACAAAAGAAATTGTCGCTGCACTTGTTTTCTGAAACTAATAAGCCAAGGCTTACATTGGTAAATTATCCTACAGGATATATTCTCAAACCGCAGGTGCCAGAATTTGAGGCTCTCCCGGAGGCAGAACAGCTTGTCATGTGTATGGCAGATGCTGTAGGCATTTCCACCGTGCCCCATGCGCTGATCATGGGCAGCGGAAGCCTTGCATATATCACCAAAAGAGTGGACCGTGTGTTTGAAAAGGATATGATAAAAATGCTTGCAATGGAGGATTTTTGTCAGCTGGATCTGCGTCTTACACAGGATAAATATAAAGGTTCCTATGAGCGCTGTGCAAAGATTATTGGGAGATATTCGATCCGCAAGGGTCTGGACATGACAGAACTTTATCTTCGTCTGATTTTTTCCTTTCTTGTTGGGAATTCCGATATGCACCTGAAGAATTTTTCACTGATCGAAACCGATGAGGGAAGCGGAGATTATGTGCTTTCGCCTGCATATGATCTGCTTCCGGTCAATGTAGTTATGCCGGAGGATAAAGAACAGCTTGCGCTGGCGATGAATGGTAAAAAGATGAATCTTCACAGAAAAGATTTTCTATTGTTTGCTGATACATGTGGTCTTCCACGTGTTTCTGCCGAAAAGATGATGGCAAAGCTGGTGTCACAAAAAGATCAGCTAGTCAAAATGTGCAGCGAATCCTTTTTGCCAGAGCCTTACAAAGAACGTTTTACCGCACTTATGGAGGAACGGACAATGGTACTTGACGGGTGAAAAAAATATAAAAGCACCGGGCAGGGGCTGTCTATTTCCCGACAGCCCCGCTTAATTGTAAAAGATGACTGCGTATTTATTCGAGATGCACCATATCCTGCAAACACATTGATTTCATGCCACTCTAATTTTTCCGTATCATACAGCGGAATTTCTTCCGTTCCTAAATGCCCTGACTTATCCTTTTGGCCCCTGTAATTTTCCAGAGACATAAGTTCTTTGCCACAATGTCAAGTGGTGAATTCAAAAAACAGGCACTATCAAAGAATCACTCTTTCATAGTGCCTGTTTGAATAAATGAACCTTCTTCTTGTTTTTCCATTACTCTAAACCAGGTTTTTGACATTTCCTCCGCCTTGTATATTTCGGACAAAAGAAATATAATAGGGGTATTGGAGGTATGGTTATGGACTATATGACGTTGAGAGAGGCAAGCGAAAAATGGGGCGTAACCGCCCGTCAAATAAATTACTACTGCACCGCCGGACGTATCCCCGGCGCTGTGAAGATGGCGACGATCTGGCTGATCCCGAAGGATGCGGAAAAGCCGGTGGACGGAAGAACGAAACAAGGAAAGGAACAGAAAAATGAATCACATTCTACTTCTTGAAGATGATCTCAGTTTAATCAACGGCCTGTCCTTTGCCTTTCAAAAGCAGGGCTACACGCTGG
>JAQYOU010000187.1 GCA_028727105.1 bacterium | reverse complement strand
CCCTGGCACTACTGTCTGACAAAACCCAAAAGCAACAAGAATTGCCCATAGGATCAATTGTTTTTTTACATGGATTCTTTTTTTCATACGTCTCCTTTCATAGATGAAAAAGAGCGTAAGACAAGAACAATGAGGATATATGATTTGTTGGTAAACAGAAATAAAAGAATCAAAGGATTAACTTGCATTATACGCATCGCGTAAGGAAAAATCAACTGGCAATTCTTGACAAAAAAATATGTGCACCATCCGTGATAGTGCACATATTTCAAACAATATAACAGTCCTTTTTTGTGAAAGATTACTTTCTCTGGGCAAGCTCTTTTGTGATGTCCTCCCAGGTAACACCTGTCTCAACCATCAGGGTCATCAGATAGTAGAGAAGATCCGAAATCTCATATTTGATATGCTCAGGGTTTGGATTCTTTGCGGCAATGACAACCTCTGTGGTCTCTTCACCAAGCTTTTTGAGCATTTCATCCAGTCCCTTGTCAAACAATTCGCTGATATATGAGCCTTTTTTTGGATTCGCTTTGCTGTTCATGATGGAATGATAGCTGTTCTCAAAAACCTTCAGCGGATTGTTTTCCACATACTCCTTCTTAACGATTTCATTGAAAAAACAGGTCGGATTGCCGGTGTGACATGCAACACCCACCTGCGAAACCTTTGCGAGGATCGTATCGTAATCACAATCTGCTGTCAATGATTTTACGTACTGCAAATGACCGGAGGTTTCACCTTTTGTCCAAAGCTCCTTGCGGCTGCGGCTGTAATAGGTCATTTTTCCGATGGAGAGCGTCTTATAATAGGCTTCCTCGTTCATGTATGCAAGCATCAAAACCTCTCCGGTCTGGTAATCCTGTACAATGCAGGGAACCATGCCGTCAGAGTTTTTCTTTAGCTCAGCCCACTGGATCTGAGGCTTAAAGTTATCCATCCAAAGGCCGGCTTCTCCAAGGCTCGTCTTTAGCTGCATGATATCTGTCTGAGGATCATTTAAGATCGCGCCGCAGATACCCCGTGCATTTTCACGCTCTAAAAGCGCATAGATCTCAGCAAAGTCGGATCCATCATAAAGCACCACATACGGTGTGTTGGAAAGATTGTCTACTGCATCCAGTACAGAATCCTCCATGACAAGCACCTCATGAAACAGTTCATTCATCTCTTCCTGATTTTTAAAGATAAAATCAACATTATGCACGGAAACCAGGATACGATCTTTGCCATAGCGATCCGCTGCTTTTCTTGCCAGATCGATACAACCGTTTTTGGCGGCATTTAACATGATCTGCTTGCATCCGGCATAGATCAGTTTTTTTACATCCTCCAAACGACGGATATTTCCGCCTCCGCAGGTGGGGATATCGATCATACGGTTCAATTCGCGGATGGCACGAAGATTTGTTTCATGCTCTTCGTCATCATCCGAAAGATCAAACACAAAGATCTTATCGATCCCGCTGTCATTATAAAGCTTTGCATATGTACGCAACTCTCCGATCGGGGTCAGATCCCGGTTGTTTTTCACCGGTTTTCCGTCCTTCAGATAAAGTGTTGCCACAAGAATTTTTTTGTCCATAGTCCTTCAATCATACCTTCCTGATAAACATAAAAATTTAATCCTCAAAACGCACGCGGATCGAATTGGCATGTGCAGTCAGCTGCTCACATTCCGCAAACTGTACGATATCCTTGTAGATCGGTTCCAGTGCTTCTCTTGAGTAAGAAATGATACTTGATTTTTTGATAAAATCATCCACGGAAAGCGCGGAGAAAAACTTTGCGGTTCCGTTTGTGGGCAATACATGGTTGGGCCCGGCAAAATAATCACCAAGGGGCTCGCTGCTGTAGGTGCCAAGGAAGATTGCGCCGGCGTTTCGGATCTTTGTCATCACAGTAAAAGGATCTTTCATAACGATCTCAAGATGCTCGGATGCAATGTCATTTGCTGTCTCGATCGCTTCCTCCTCACTTCCGGCAACAAGAATATATCCATAATTATCCAATGATTTTTGGATGATCTCCTTTCGGCTGAGCTTTGCAACAAACCTGTCAACCTCTTCCGATACCTGTTCTGCCAATGACCGGCTGGTGGTCACAAGGATCGCAGACGCCATCTCATCATGCTCTGCCTGGGAAAGCAGATCTGCGGCAACGAATCTGGGATCTGCAGTTTCGTCAGCCAGAACAAGGATCTCACTGGGACCTGCAATGGAATCAATGCTGACATGACCGAAAACGGCCTTTTTTGCAAGTGCAACATAGATATTTCCGGGGCCGACGATCTTATCAACCTTGGGAACACTTGCGGTTCCGAATGCAAGCGCAGCGATGGCCTGTGCACCGCCTACCTTATAGATCCGGTCAACGCCTGCTTCCGTCGCAGCGACCAGAGTAGAGGCACAGATTTTGCCGTCCTTTCCGGGAGGGGTTGTCATAATGATCTCATCAACACCTGCTACCTTTGCAGGAACGACATTCATTAATACGGATGACGGATATACTGCTTTTCCACCGGGAACGTATACGCCTACACGCTGCAGCGGAGTGACCTTCTGACCGAGGATGATCCCGTTATCCTTGGAATCAAACCAGCTGTACTGGCGCTGTTTTTCGTGGTACTCGCGGATATTTACAAGTGCCTTGCGGATGACAGTCAGAAGTGTCGGATCTACGTTCTCATATGCTTCCTCAATCTCCTCTTTTGTCACAACGATATCATCGGCACTGATATCCGCACCGTCAAACTGTCTGGTGTAGGAGAAGATCGCTTCATCACCCTTCTCACGCACGGTGTCGATGATATCGGCTACACGTTCCTCAAAGGCGCCGTAACTGTTAGGGCTTCGCTTTAAAAGATCTTCTAAGATATTGTTTTTTGTTTCTTTGCTCAACTGTAAGATTCGCATGTTAATTCTCCTTATTTATGACCTGTTTTAAATCAGAGATCAGCTTCGTGATCCGCTCATTTTCCATTTTCATACTTACCTGATTGACGATCATACGCGCGGAGAGCGGACAGACCTCCTCTAAAACCTGAAGTCCGTTTTCACGCAGTGTAGAACCGGTTTCCACGATATCTACGATGACCTCGGAAAGCCCCACTATGGGAGCAAGCTCGATGGAGCCATTCAGCTTAATGATCTCAACGGTCTGCTGCTTTTTATTATAAAAATAATTTTTTGCGATCCTGGGATATTTTGATGCCACGCGGATCTGTTCGTGATGCAGGAGCAGCTCCTTTGCACTTTCGGGACCGCAGACACACATGCGGCATTTGCCAAAGCCCAGATCAAGCACTTCGTAGATATTTCTTCCTTCTTCCAGGATCGTATCTTCTCCGACAACGCCGATATCTGCTGCGCCATATTCAACATAAGTAGGAACATCCGGACCCTTGGCCAGGAAAAACCGAAGCTTTAATTCCTCATTGACAAAGATCAGCTTGCGCGTCTCCTTGTCCTTCATCTCCTCACAGGTAATTCCGATCTGTTCAAACAATTTCAAAGTCTGATTCGCCAGTCTTCCCTTGCCAAGGGCAAAGGTCAGATAGCGATCACTGTTCGTGTTTGCCATTTCTATTCAGTCTCCATTCATTTTTCTAAGAAATCATACCAGCCATGTAATCCGTGCGATGCGGTTTGCAGCTGCATAATTCTCATACACATCGCGTCCTTTATTTTCATCATAGCAGATCAGCTCTGCACTGCCGCCGGCGCTGCGCGCTTTTTTCGCGAGAACCACGGCATCCTCGTGGTGCGTCGGATGATAAACGATCAGCTGGGTGTGATGTGTCAAAGGAACCTCGATCTTCTGCCTGGTGATCGCTTCCAAAAGCTGATCGATCACAACTACAAATCCAATGGCTGCAGATTCCTTTCCAAACATCGGCAACAGCTCATCGTAACGTCCTCCCTTTACGATCGGCTCACCGGTACCGAAGGTATATCCGGACAATAAAATACCGGTATAATACTGATAATCACTGACCATGCCCGGCTCAAAGGATACATACGCTTCAATGCCATAGATCAGAAGCATCTGCTGAAGAGCGATCAGACGTTTCAAAGCGGAGCGGATCATCTCATAGTTTTTCGCCACTTCCATAAACTGTGCCAGTTCCTCACCGGAAGTGTACATGCAGCGCAAGACACCAAAGCAGGTGCGCAGATCCTCAGGCAGATCATGACGTCCGATAAACTCTTCGACTCCGAAAAAATTCTTATTGGAAAGGAGCCCGTAAAGCTCCGCTGTTTCATCCTCAGAAAAACCTGCTGCGGTCACGAGTCCCTGATAGATTCCCGCATGACCGACACTGATCTGGAATTCCTTCAGACCGGCTGCATGCAGACAATCAACGATCATCGAGAGGATCTCAGCGTCCGCATCAACCGAAGGATCACTCATCAGCTCTGCGCCCAGCTGTGTACATTCTTTCATGCGTCCGCGCAGACTGTGATGATTGATGAATGTGTTGCCTTTATAGCAAAATCGGAGCGGCATTTCCTCGTCCGCATGATATTTTGCAGCAGAACGGGCGATGGAAGGGGTGATATCCGGCCTCAGAACCAGCGTATTTCCTTCACGGTCGAAAAACTTGTAAAGATCCTTGGATGGTGTGGTACCGATCTCTTTACCGAAAATATCAAAAAATTCAAAGGACGGTGTCTCGATCGGATGGTAACCGTAACCGGTCAGAACTGAAAAAAGCTTCTGTTCCAAATACAGTTTTCGTTCACATTCCATTCCGTAGATATCGCGGACACCTTCCGGTGTATGTAAATTCTGTTTCATATTCCCTCCATAAATGAAAGCAATTATTATTGCTATCGGATACTGTTTTTAGCACTTTAGTACATTAACGTGATAATATGGTAGCACGTTGAACCTAACTGATTATAAGTGATTCTGCCTCAAAAGTCAACCACGAGTGTCCAGATCTATTTGCAGGGGCTGCAAATATGGAACAAATACCCCGCCCTTTCCAATGGGAAAGAAAAATTGATCACTTAATTCCTCAAAGCGAAAGCTTTTTCGTCCGCCGTTTTTCATACGCTCCCAAAATGTGAGCAGCTCCTGAAACTGAAGATAATAAAAGATGTCCCTTTTCGTATAGTGGATCAGGAAAAAAGCCACTCCCTGCTGCTGTTCAAACTGCCTCATAAACTCAACCTGATGCTCATGAATATTCTGCAGCGGAAACGTATCCGTATGGCATTCCTTTGCATCAAAACAGACCGGAATGCCCTGCACCACTCCGATATAATCAACCGTACTCTTCTGATCAAAATATGCCAGCGTGATATGTCTGGAAGCTTTGTCAATATTGATGGGGGTGATCGGAGTTGGTATTTTTTGGATTAAAGCAAGTGAATTTGCTGCATAAACCTCATTTGTCCGGTTGACCAGTTCCTCAAGGGCAGAGCCTCTCAGTCCTCTGGAATTCCATGTCGCCATAACTCAGTTATCCTTTCACCGGTTCATTTCCTGATCTGCTGCGAAGCCAGGAAAGCGCAGACTCAAAATCCGCTGGCAGATCAGCAATGACATCACTTCCATCCGTAAAGCGTACACGGTAAGCATGCAGCAGCTGTCGATGAACCCCTGCCTTTTGATCAAACATACGATTCTGTCTTGGATCTCCGTATTTCGGATCTCCGATGACCGGATGTCCAAGAGAGGCAAGATGGGCACGGATCTGATGGGAACGTCCGGTGATCAGATGCACCTCCAGTAACGTGTAATCACCAAAACGTTCGACCGGGTCATATTCTGTTTCAATATATTTCCGGTTCGGTGCGCCGTTTTTAAAGATGGAAACGGAATTTTCCCGGTCATCTTTTAACAAATATCCTTTTTGAAGCTTTTTCTCCGGGATATCTCCTTTTACAAGACATCGATAGTACTTTGCCATGGATCTGCTTTTCAGCTCAGCTGAAAGCTTCTGCAGTCCGCGCAGCGTCTTACCTGCCAGAAGAAGGCCTGAAGTATTCCGGTCCAAACGGTTGCAGATGGAAGGCCGGAACGTATGGAGCTCTTCTTCTGTCACCGCCTTGGAATCTAACAGATATGCGATCATATGCTCATTCGCGGAGATATCCGATTCCTTCGCTTTTTGCGACAACATCCCTGCCGGTTTGTTCATCACAAGCACATCGTCATCCTCATATACAACCGAAAAAGCAGGCCGGACCGGCACTCGCTTCAACTCTTCCACCGTTTCCCCGGTACTTCGTGAAAACTTTTCAAAGGTTTCATCAGATAAAAAGCAGACAACTTCGTCACCGACAGACAGATGTTCTGCACCGGTTGCCTTTTTTGTATTTAACATGATATTCTTTTTCCGGAGCATCTTATAGATGAAGCTGCCCGGTGCATCCGGAAGAAGCTTGCGCAGATATTTATCCAACCGTTGTCCGGCTTCGTTTTCCCTGATTGTGAATGCTTTCATAATTGCTCATCCTTACAACAGATCTCAGCAGCTGGTGCCTTGAACTGTTTGAAATAGTCCATTTATCTCTTCTTTTTGTGCACGTTGCGGATCGTTTTCTTTTTTGCCGGCCGGGATGCGTTTGCCTGAGCATTTTTTGCTCCAGTATGCATCTTTGCATCCTTTTTCCCACTATGGAAGGCTGCACCGGCACCGGCTCGCGGCCGTATCAGACATTTCGGCCCAAAACCGATCAGATCCGTTCTTCCTGCACGCTCCAATGCTTCCTTTACAAGATCGTAGTTTTTCGGATTCCTGTACTGCATGAGTGCCCGCTGCATGGCCTTTTCATGGGGATTTGTTGCCGTATAGACCGGTGTCATATCCCGCGGGTCAAGTCCGGTATAGTACATACACGTAGAGATGGTGGAGGGTGTGGGATAAAAATCCTGCACCTGCTCCGGCATATAGTGAATATCACGAAGGTACTCGGCCAGCTCGATCGCCTCTGTGAGTGTAGCACCCGGGTGGGAAGACATCAGATACGGTACGAGATACTGTTTTTTTCCCAGTTTTTCGTTCATGCGGTAATAACGATCCACAAACTCCCGGTACACCTCTGGGGCCGGCTTCCCAAGCTTGTCCAGCACCTTTTTTGAAATATGCTCCGGAGCGACCTTCAGCTGTCCGCTGACGTGATGTTCACAAAGCTCCCGCAAAAATGCATCACTTGGATCCGCAAGTACATAATCAAAACGGATACCGGAACGGATAAATACTTTTTTTATTCCCGGTATTTCTCGTAGTTTCCGTAATAACCGGATATAGTCCTTATGATCCGCCTCAAGATTTTTGCAAGGCTTCGGAAACAGACACTGTTTATTCGGACAGACACCCTTTGTCAGCTGCTTTTGACAGGACGGGTGTCTGAAATTCGCTGTCGGCCCGCCCACATCATGGATATATCCTTTAAAATCCGGCTCATAAGTGAGCTTCTTTGCTTCCTCAACGATCGACGCATGGCTTCTGGTCTGGATCGTGCGCCCCTGATGAAAGGTCAGCGCACAGAAATTGCAGCCGCCAAAGCAGCCGCGGTTGCTGATCAATGAAAACTTCACCTCACGGATCGCAGGGATTCCGCCGGCAGACTCATACATCGGATGATAGGTGCGCATATACGGCAGCGCATAGACACGGTCCATCTCCTCCTGTGTCAAAGGCTTTGCCGGGCGGTTCTGAACCACAAACAATTTATCATCATAGGTCTCGTAAAGTGTATCGGCAACAAAATGATCGGTATTGCAGTACTGAATGTAAAAACTTCTGGCATATGCCTCCTTTGAGGCACGCACCTCCTCAAAGCCTGGAAGTGCCTTCGCATGATTTTGTTCTATCAGCTGCCGGTCTCTTGTCTTATAGACCGTTCCATCAATAAAAGTAATATCCTTTACTGCGATCCCGCTATTCAAGGCATCTGCGATCTCAATGATACTGTGCTCTCCCATCCCGTAAGAAATAAGATCTGCGCCGGAATCCAGCAAAATAGAACGGCGCACCTTGTTTGACCAGTAATCATAGTGTCCCAGTCTGCGCAGGCTTGCCTCTATGCCACCGATAATGATCGGCGTATGTTTATAGGTTCGCCGGATCAGATTACCGTACACAACAACTGCATAATCCGGCCGTTTGCCCATCTCACCGCCGGGTGTATAGGCGTCTGTCTCGCGGCGCTTTTTGGACACCGAATAATGATTGACCATGGAGTCCATATTGCCTCCGGACACCAGAAAGCCAAGCCGCGGCTCACCAAATACCTGTATGCTTTTTTCGTCCTTCCAGTCGGGCTGCGGAATGATGCCGACTGTATATCCGTGTGACTCCAGAAGGCGGCTGATGATCGCCGGACCAAAGGACGGGTGATCCACATAAGCATCCCCGATCACATACACAAAATCAAGCTGTCCCCAGCCTCGCTTGTCACAGTCTTCTTTTGTCACCGGTAAAAAATCTAGTATCATAAAGTTCCTCACTTATATGTAACTTTTCTTCGGTTACCCAACTTTATATTCTAACACGATTCACTGTTTGCGTCCAGTTTTCTATGACGCAAATCATAGATTTCGTTATCTGTCAGTGATCGGTATTCGCCCGGAGCAAGATCTTCATCCAACATCAGTGTGCCCATGGAAAGACGCTTCAGTTCCAGGACCGGCTTACCGACTGCTTCAAACATGCGCTTGATCTGATGAAATTTACCCTCACAGATCGTGATCTGTATGTGTGAGATCACATTCGCCTTTAAAACAACCAGTTTAGCCGGCTTTGTGGGTTTCTTTTCTCCGATGTCCATGCCCTTTGCAAACAATTCCACATCAGCTGCCGTTACGATGCCGTCGATCATGGCCTCGTAGGTTTTCGGAATGTGCTTTGACGGACTCAGCAGATCGTGTGCCAGCGC
This sequence comes from bacterium, assembly GCA_028727105.1. GTDB lineage: Bacteria > Bacillota > Clostridia > Lachnospirales > Lachnospiraceae > W0P33-017. Next base: position 18,324 of record JAQYOU010000187.1, on the reverse strand, counting down.
GCCGTCATTTGTGATAAGCAGCAAGCCTTCCGTGTCCAGATCAAGCCTTCCCACCGGAAACAGATCCTTTCGTTTGTGGTCTGTGATGTAATCCAGAACAGTGGGATAACGGCTGTCCTCTGTGGCAGAGACACAGCCCCTCGGCTTGTTTAACATAAAATATTCATGCGCCGCATAACCCACGGGTACATGATCCGCTACCACTTCTGACTGTTCGGGATCGAATTTTTCGTCCGGATTTTTACAAATATGACCGTTTAGCTGCACTTTTCCCGCACGGATCAGCTTTTTCACTTCACTGCGCGTACCAACCTGCATATCTGCCAGGTATTTATCCAATCTGATCAAACTCATCTTTATTCCTTTCTTACAACAACAGGTATTGTCCGCCTGCACACGCATCCGGTCGATCATGCTAATAATCCATGATCAGCGGTTCCAGCGGCACGAGAAACGGATATGGATTTACCGCCGTCTCTATTCCCTGTTCATTATTATAATAGATTCCAATGTGCAGATGCACCGGAAAATTGCCAACCGTACCCTCGATGTTACTGTAACCGCTGTCTCCGGCAAAACCGAGAAGTTGTCCGGAAGCTACAGACGCTCCCACTTCGATATCATCTGCGTAATCATAAAAATGGGCATAATAATAGTAGATGCCTCCATCACTTCGGATCCCCAGACGATAACCGCCCTGCGGAAGCCACCCCTTTTTTTCGACAATGCCATCTGTCATGGACAGGACCGGAAACAAGCCGCGCTCATTGGGTGTAAGCATAATATCCGTTCCTTCGTGTCCGCGCTCACCTCCAAAGGTACGTGTTGACATCCAGGAATCCTCAAAATCGGCCCGGTAATCCGGATGGCTTATCGATTGCGGGATCGGAAACAACTTTAGTTCCTCACGGATCACCGATGCGATCTCCTCAGGCGCTTCAGGATTCCTTTCAGTTTCTGATGGATCGGACACATCTGAAGCATCAGATCCATGCTTTTTACCGTCATCTGCAGAAGCATGCATAAGCATCCGGTCACGTCCAACAACGATCAATGATGCCAAAACAAAAAGCATGAGCAGAAGCCTTGCTGTTTTTTTCATAATTCATACCTGCCTGACATACGTTTTATTAATATGAAACATCGATCATTGTCACGTTATGCTTCAAAAAAATACATACTTTCATATATGCTCGCCATGTTTCTCTTATTCCTGTTAAGCGAGCCTACCGTTGCTGTAGAAGGAGCACGTTTTGGGCTCATGCTGTGGGCCAATCGTCTGCTCCCAAGCCTGCTTCCATTTCTGATCCTTTCGCAGCTTCTCATGAAAAGCGGATATCTCGATGCGATCATGAAAAAAATTCGCATGACATACCCTCACTTTGTGTTATTTGCGGGAAATCTATTCGGATTTCCGATGGGCGCAAAGCTTACCGTTGATCTGTATGAACAAAAACGCCTGAGCCAAAAGGAAGCGTCACTGTTATTTATCTTGTCCAATCAGATGAGTCCTGCCTTTGTAGGAGGATATATTCTGACTCAGACACTGCAAAGACAGGATCTGATCCCGGTTACTTATCTGATCCTCTATGCCCCATCGGTCTGTTATGCGCTGATGCGGCTTCACCGGCTTCAAATACATGACAACTGCAGGGATAGATCCGTCTGTGAATGCAAAAAATCGACATCAGGACTGCAGATGAACATTGCAGTCCTTGATGCCGGTATCATGAACAGTTTTGAGATCATGCTGAAGCTGGGCGGCTATGTGATGCTTTTTTCAGTCATAACAGCTATGTGCAGACATTTTCTTTCTTCCTGTCCCACTGTCTGCACGGCCATATCAGGCGTGCTGGAAATCACAGGTGCCGTCAGTACCATCAATGATCATTTTTCAAATACGTATTTGAAATACATCGCAATCCTTGCTGCAACTGCGTTCGGCGGATGCTCCGGAATTGCACAGACTGCATCCATCATCCGCACAGGTCAGACCCGGTCTGACTTATCCATTGCAGCCTATATCCGAGGCAGAATTCTGATCGCTGCTACCACCGCATTACTTGCCGCATGGATCTATCCACTTCTGTCTCATCACTAAACTTACGATTCCTGCGGCATGGCTGCAGCCGGCTGTACCTGAGAAGCTTCCGGTTCTGCTCTCACCGGCTCATCTTCTGCAAGCTCGGGATCAGCCTGAGGCATCAGCTCTGCACGGTTTGCAAGAACAACCTGAAGAGAATTATTAAGTCCTGTGATCAGATTCTCGTAGCGGGCTTTTGATCCCTCAATGGCACCGGAAAGGATCGCTTCCAGATTTTTTAACAATTCATCTGTATAAGTGATGGCACTCATGCGAATGTTATTCGCATCATTTGTTGCATTATCCAGGATCTCCTGTGCCTGTTTGGTTGCGATCATAACCACTTCGTTTGCCTGAGCATAAGCCTGCTGCATGATCTGGTGCTCACTGACAAGCTCTGAATGTGTGACCTCTGCCTGGGCGATGATCGTGTCCGCCTTTGCCTGGGCATCTGCAAGGATGGCTTCTTTGTTGCTGATCATTTTTTGATAGCGCTTGATCTCTTCAGGCGTGCGAAGACGAAGCTCTGTTAAGAGTTCTTCAATCTGATCTTTATTCACAATGATCTTATTGGAAGAGAATGCCTGCGGCTTACAGGTATCTATGTACTGTTCTAATTCTTCGATTGTCTGTTCAATTTTGCTGTTCATCGTTCTCTCCTTTTTCAATGCCATATTTCCGATAAATACGGTCTATCAGCTGGTGTGGAACAAAGTGCGAAATGTCACCGCCATAAGCTGCAAATTCCTTTACGATCGTTGAACTAAGATAGGAATACTGTAAACTGGTCGTCAGAAAGATCGTTTCGATCTGATCGTATTCCACATGATTCGTCTGCGCGATCTGAAGCTCATATTCAAAATCCGTCACTGCCCGCAGGCCGCGGATGATGATCGTTGCTTCTATCTCACGGGCAAAATCCACTAAAAGTCCATGAAACGACACGATCTTTACATTTGGCAGATCAGCGGTCATCTCTTCTAACATACTAACACGTTCATCTACAGAAAACAATGAATTTTTTGCACTGTTATTCAGCACTCCCACATACAATTCGTCCACAATATTTGCAGACCGCCGGATGATATCTAAATGTCCGTTTGTGACCGGATCAAAGCTTCCGGGATAAATTGCTCTTTTCATAAGCTTCCTCTCTTAGTTATGCATTTGCATGTGCTTTGTCCAAGGATAAAAATACATGCTTATTTGTCTTATATATTTTTTCTTTTAATATGGAATAGCCAAGCTCCTTCACAAAGGAAAAATCCGTATGTTCATCTGCCTCAACGATGATAAGTGCATCCTCCTTAAGGAGCATTGATTGTGACAGATCGTGTAAAATATCCGGCTCCAGATCCTGATGATAGGGAGGATCCATAAAGATCAGATCAAAACGGAATTTGCCTTCCAGCTGTCTGATGGCAGTCCGTACATCGGTATTCATCAGCATGCACTGATCTGCAAGCTTTGTGAATTCCATGTTGTCACGGATCACTTCGCATGCTTTTTTGTTGTTATCAACGAACACACAGTATGCACTGCCGCGGCTGATAGCTTCCAGACCGATCTGACCGCTTCCAGCAAACAGATCCAGGAAGTATGCACCCTCCAGTTCGGGGGCAAGCATGTTAAAAAATGTTTCCTTGATCCGGTCTGTGGTCGGTCTTGTGTCTTTTCCCGGCAATGTTTTCAGCGGGAGTCGTCTTGCTTTTCCGGCAATGATTCTCATATTTGCTACCTCTTTCTCATACACGCTTTTCTGAAGGGTCATTCGAAAAGTGCGCCCCTTGATTTTGCGCGGTCTATCACACGTTCTCGAGCATCGTTTTCAACAGTGTGAGAGCCGCCTGTACGGATTGTGCACGGATCTGTGCGCGGTCTCCTGTAAAGATATGCTTTTCCACGCATGTTTCTCCTTTGCAGAAGCATCCAAAATAGACAAGCCCTACCGGTTTTTCTTCAGTTCCTCCATCCGGCCCGGCGATCCCGGTGGCAGATATTGCCGTGTCCGCTTTCGCTGCCTTTGCAGCCCCTACTGCCATCTCTTCTGCAGTCTGCTGACTCACAGCGCCATAAGCCTCCAGTGTCTGATGCGAAACCCCCAGCAGTTTTTCCTTCGCTGCATTGGAATAGGTCACATAACCTTCCTCAAACCAGGCGGAAATGCCGGCTACATTTACAAGCGTACCTGCGATCAGACCGCCGGTACATGATTCCGCAGTTGTCACATGCAGCTGCTTTTGTTCCAAAAGCTCTGCAACCTCATATTCGATACCTTTCGTGACCATTATTTCTGCTCCTTTAATACATCCTTGTTCTTGACCAGATAATCAACCAGTGAAATGATCGTAAGGATCAGTGCTACCCATGTCAGAAGAACTCCAAGGATCTCAAAAAATGCTCCCGGCAGATTCAGGATCAGAACGATGATCATCAGCATCTGGAAGGTTGTCTTAAACTTGCCCCAATAGCTGGCTGCGATCACAACACCGTTATCTGCCGCAACCAAACGGAAACCGCTGATGATAAACTCACGGCTGATGATGACGATCACCATCCAGGCTGCCAGCTGTCCGGTGGCTACCAGACAGATCAACGCGGAGCATACAAGCAGTTTATCAGCAAGCGGGTCCATAAATTTGCCGAAATTTGTCACAAGATTGTATTTTCTTGCAATTTTTCCATCGGCCAGATCCGTCAGACTTGCAATGATAAAGATCGCAACTGCGATATAATTACTGTATGCTACAACAGGTACAAGCAGAAAGAACACAAAAAACGGGATTAAAAGTACTCGCAAGATTGTCAGTTTGTTTGGTAAATTCATCTTCATATGATTTCCCCCATCAGATCATAGTCTAAGGCGCCGATCACACGCACCTTCACAAAATCGCCGGACATCAGTTCTTCGTCCGTGTGGATAAAAATATACCCATCTACTCCGGGCGCATCCTTGTAGGTACGCGCCACATATGCATTTTCGTCAGCTACTTTTCCTTCTATGAAGGCCCAGAGCTCTTTGCCCTTCATGGCTTCATTGATATCGAAGGAGATCTCCTGCTGAAGCTCCATCACGTCATCCCGCCAGGTCAGCTTTGTTTCTTCATCCAGCTGCCCCTCAAAGGATGCAGCCGGTGTGTTCTCTTCCGGCGAGTACGGAAACGCTCCCAAACGGTCGAATTCTGCCCAGTTTAAAAATTCAAGCAGCTCTTCATGTGCTTCCTGCGTCTCACCGGGAAAACCGCAGATCAGTGTCGTCCGAAGGCAGATGTCCGGGAGCTCTTTCCGAAGCAGATCGATCTTGTCGGCCAGTTCTGCTCCTGTAGTTCTTCTACCCATACGTTTTAGGATATCATCGTTGACATGCTGGATCGGCATATCAAGATAGTGAACAACTTTATCGTTTCTCTTTATGGAATCGATCAGCTTCTCATCGATCTCCTCCGGATAACAATACATAATTCGGATCCAGTAAAGTCCGTCGATCTGATTCAACTCATCCAGCAAGCGATACAACGATTTTTCTCCGTATAGATCTTTTCCGTAAAGAGTTGTTTCCTGAGCAACCAGGATCAGTTCCCTGACGCCCTGCGCGGCAAGACTTTTTGCCTGCGCCACCAATTCCTCCATCGGAACACTGCGATAAGCACCGCGGATGGAAGGGATGACGCAGTAGGTACAGTGCTTATCACAGCCCTCTGCGATCTTTAAGTACGCATAATGTCCACCGGTTGTCACAAGCCGTTTTTTATCATGCATATCCGGAAGACCTTCCAGTGAATGATAGTTTTTATAAACACTGCCCTTTAAACTGCTCTCCACAGCTTCCACGATGGCATCATAGGCGTTGGTTCCGATCACCGCATCCACCTCAGGAATTTCTTGTAACACCTCATCCTGATAACGCTGTGCAAGACATCCTGTAACGATCAGTGACTTTAGTTTTCCCTTCTGTTTCAGGCTAGCCATGGAAAGGATCGTCTGGATGCTTTCCTCCTTTGCATCACCGATAAAACAGCAGGAATTGACAACAATAACGTCCGCATCATTCTCAGCATCTGTGATCGTGTACCCGGCAGCATTCAGCATTCCGATCATATATTCGGAATCAACCAGATTTTTATCGCAGCCGAGTGAAATAAATAAAATATTCATGTATACTCCTATATTTCCAGAAAGGAAAAAGCCGAAACTGTGCTGCTCCGGCTCCTCACATCCCTTTATTCTTCTGACTGGATCTCTTCAACTGCCTCTGGATGATCTGTTGAAACAGCTTCCGGTGTCTCGTCTGCTTCGGCACCGTCATCCTCGCCGAGGATCTTTACCTTGCCTTCGTAAATCTCCTGAACTGCAGTAGAAAGCGGCTTATTGCCGTTTGCATGGGGTACAAGGGGCTGATCACCGGCGATCAGCTGACGCGCGCGCTTTGCAGCCGCGATAACAATGGAATAACGGCTGTTTACAACCGGCTCCTCACCTACCTCTGTGGTATTATTAACAACTTTCATCAGTTCTACATAAGACGGATGGATCATGATTGTTCTCCTTTCGCATACTTTGCTAATTCTGCTTTCATTTTATTGATAAATGATTCTTTTCTGAGTATTTTTGTATGCTCATTCTGTAAAATGGAATGAACCTGCTCTACACATGACTCAAGATCATCATTTACGATCAGATAGTCATAAGCTTCTACACCGTCACATTCTTCACCTGCACGGCAAAGTCGCTCCCTTACAACCTCCGGTGTCTCTGTTCCCCGGTCCACCAGACGACGCTTTAATTCCTCAAAGCTGGGCGGGGTCACAAACATAAGGACCGTATCCGGATATTTTTCCTTGATCTTTAATGCGCCCTGGATCTCAATTTCAAGAATGACATCCTTACCGGCAGCAAGCTGCTCCTGAACATACGCTTTGGGTGTGCCATAATAATTGTTGACATAACACGCATACTCTAATAATTCATCATTCTCGATCATGTTCTCGAAATGCTCTGTCGTACAGAAAAAATATTCCCGTCCATCTGCCTCTCCCGGCCGCGGATCCCGCGTGGTCGCTGAGATAGACAATGCATACTTCTCAGGGTATTTCTCTAACAGCCGTTTCATGATCGTTCCTTTTCCGGAACCGGAAAAACCGGATACAACGGTCAAAATACCTGTTTGTGCTTCCATTTTTACTCCTCCTCTGTTACTATTCCGTCAGTCTTTCTCATTCTGCCCGAGAGTGTATCCGGAAGCAGTGCCGACAGGATCACACGGTCATTTTCAGTGAATATCACAGCCCTGGTGCGACGCCCCTGGGTGGCATCGATCAAACGTGATTCTTCTTTTGCTTTTTGTACCATGCGCTTTGCAGGCGCAGAATCCGGGGTGATCATCGCAATGATCTTATCGGCATTGACGATATTGCCAAAGCCGATGTTCATAAAATTACTCAATGTTCTGTATCTGCTCCCTTACTTTTTCAATATCAGTTTTCAGATTAATACCTGTATCGGAAATAGACAGGTCATTGGATTTTGAAAGGATCGTATTGGCCTCACGATTCATTTCCTGTGCAATGAAATCCAGCTTACGTCCCACGCTTCCTCCTGCCATGAGCACATCCTTCATGCCCTTGATATGGCTGCGCAAACGCACCATTTCCTCATCCACGCAGATCTTATCTGCAAACAGCGTTACTTCTGTGGCAATGCGGCTCTCATCGATCTGTGCATCTGCAAGCAGATCCTTGATCTTCGTCTGTAATTTCCCCCGATATTCAGCGATGATCTGCGGAGAACGCTCCTCAATATAATCCACATAAGTATTCATCTGGGCAAGCTTATCGATCAGATCGTTTTTCAGATGCTCACCCTCAACGATGCGTGCCTCCACAAATTTTTCACAGGCACCGCGCACTGCTTTTTCAAGAACGGACCATAATTCCTTCTCATCCGTATCTTCCTCTTCCATCTCAAATACCTCCGGATAGCGCGAAAGCGTGCTGACCCTGATGTCATTTTCCAAATGGAAGGTTTCAGCCATCTGCTTCAGATATGCAAGATACTGTCCCGCAAGCGTTTCATTATACTTCAGGGCATATCCGGTATCTGAGAGATCCTCATAAGATACAAATACATCTACCTTTCCGCGCTCCATGTACTCTTTCAATACACTGCGGATCGAGTTTTCGAAAATACTGAGTTTTTTCGGCATTTTGACGCTGACATCCAGATAACGGTGGTTCACTGCTTTGATCTCAACAGTCATTTTCCACTGCTCCTCTGCGACCTCGCATCTACCGAAACCGGTCATGCTTTTAATCATAAAATCCTCCAATACCCATCGTAAACTATCACATGCATCACCCTTTTCTCCAATTAGGTATGCATAGTCATGGTTATTATAAGGCAAATGTCTCCATTCGTCAAATGTTAATTACTATTGACTTAAAGCCGCGGTTTCCATTAAAATATCTTGTGCAAAAGCAGTTATCTATAAGGAGGAATTTTCTCATGGCTTTTGACGGAATTGTCGTTGCAAATATAAGAAACGAATTAAAAGAAAAGATACTCGGCGGGCGCATCAGCAAGATCGCACAGCCGGAAACGGATGCACTGATGCTCACCATCAAGGGCGGCAGCGGCCAGCACCGGCTTTCCATTTCTGCAAGTGCTTCGCTTCCATTCGTCTACCTGACAGATACAAACAAACCGAGTCCTTTAACAGCTCCGAATTTTTGTATGCTTTTACGGAAATTCATTGCAAACGGAAGGATCACGGACATCACACAGCCCGGTCTGGAGCGTATCCTCTGTTTTGAGATCGAACACTTAGATGAGCTTGGTGATCTGCGCAAAAAACGTCTGATCGTTGAGCTGATGGGCAAGCACAGCAACATCATCTTCTGTGATGAAAACAACCGGATCATCGACAGCATCAAGCATATTCCCGCATCGGTCAGTTCTGTGCGTGAGGTACTGCCCGGTCGTGATTATTTTATCCCGAACACCCAGGAAAAGCAGGATCCCCTCACCGCAACGCGTGAATCTGTACTCTCTGATGCCTGCAGCCGCTCGCTGCCCCTTTCAAAGGCACTTTATCTGACCTATACCGGCATCAGCCCCACGGTAGCAAACGAAGTATGCCACCGTGCAGGCCTGGACGCGGATGCTCATATGGACAGTCTTTCGGATGATGAAAAGCTGCATTTTTCGAACGAATTCTTATGGCTGATCTCTGATATCAAGGAGCAGAAGTTCGCCCCGTGCATGATCAAAAAAGGGGCAGAGCCGATTGAATTCAGCGCTTTTGCATTGCGCGAATACAGTGATTATCCGGACTATACCGTCGAAACCTATGAATCCATCTCCACTGTGCTGGAGCGATTTTATGCTGATAAGGACCTATATACACGCATCCGCCAGAAATCCGTAGATTTAAGACGCATTGTTCATACAGCGTTAGAGCGCGATGCGAAAAAGCTCTCCCTCCAGCAAAAGCAGTTACTCGATACACAAAAACGAGATAAATACAAGGTGTACGGCGAGCTTCTGCAGGCATACGGCTATGGTGTGGAGGAAGGTGCCAAAAAGCTGGATGCACTCAATTATTATACCAATGAGATGATCACGATCCCATTGGATCCTCAGCTTTCTCCACAGGAAAACGCGCAGAAATATTTCGCGAAATACAATAAGCTGAAACGTACCTGCGAGGCATTGCAGCAGCTGACTATTGAGGTTTCAGATGAGATCACCTATCTGGAATCCGTTGTGAATTCCCTGGATATTGCCGTCACAGACGAAGATCTTTCTGCCATCAAGGCAGAGCTTGTTGAGAGTGGATTTATAAAAAAGCATACGCAAAAAAAAGGTGCCAAAGCAGCAAAAAGTAAACCGTTCCACTATCGCAGCAATGACGGATTTGATATTTTTATCGGAAAAAACAATCTTCAGAATGAAGACCTGACCTTTAAAGTAGCAAACGGTGGTGACTGGTGGTTCCATGCAAAAGGAATCCCGGGCTCTCATGTGATCGTAAAGACCGAAGGAAAAGAGCTTCCGGACCGTACCTTTGAAGAAGCGGCCCGTCTTGCCGGACACTACTCGAAAGGAAGGGATGCCGAAAAACTCGAAATTGATTATCTGCAAAGAAAAAATGTCAAAAAGCCAAATGGGTCTGCACCCGGCTTTGTTGTGTATTATACGAACTATTCCATGACGATACACCCGGATATTTCAGACATTCCATTTGTTGAATAAATTAGAAAAACTTGTTACGTGTAATTTCATTTTCTCCTCACATACTATGTGTACCAACAGCAAACAAGCTGTTGATCATATACAAAAGTAAACGTCAAACAAGCATTTACCAAGGAGGAAATTCAACATGTCAAGTAAGAATACTACTTCTGTCCCCGAGGCAAAGGAAGCAATGAACCGTTTCAAATATGAGGTAGCAAGTGAGCTTGGTGTACCGTTAAAGGACGGTTACAACGGTGATCTGACCTCCAGACAGAACGGCTCTGTGGGCGGATATATGGTTAAGAAAATGATTGAAGCACAGGAGAAACAGATGGCAGGAAAATAACACTGCCAATGAAGAAAAATACGCTCACCGCAAGTTCTTGCGGTGGGCGTATTTTCGCTAAAGACTCAGTGTCACATCCCTTTTTTCAAATATTTCTTTCATCTTTATGCGTAGATTTTCATGCTTTTCCAACTCCAGCCCGGGGTCCTCCGCGAGTATTCGTTTTACCTCGTCAGAGGCATTCTGCAGCACCTTTGCATCCGTATAGATATCAGCAATGAGAAAACTCATGTCTCCGGATTGGCGGATGCCAAAGAAATCCCCCGGTCCCCGGAGCTTCAGATCTTCTGAAGCAATAAAAAATCCGTCATTGGACTTATTTAATATCTCCAACCGTTCCTTTGCCCGATCGGAATCAGAAGCATTCATCATAATGCAGTAGGACTGGGCGCTTCCTCTGCCAACACGCCCTCGCAGCTGATGAAGCTGTGCCAGTCCAAAACGATCTGCATTCTCGATCATCATGACTGTCGCATTTGGAACATTGACACCAACCTCAATGACAGTGGTGGATACAAGAACATCGATCCGATGATCCTTGAAGTCCTCCATGATCTGATTTTTTTCTGACGCTTTCATTTTTCCGTGCAGACAGGCAATGTGTACTTCCGGCGACAGGGAGGCCTTTAATTGCTCTGTGTAATCGGTCACATTCGTCGCATCATAGTTTTCCGATGCCTCTACCAGCGGACAGATGATATAGACCTGATGTCCTGCTGCGATCTCCTTCTCCAAAAATGCATTTGCTTTCGGACGATAAGATTCTCCCACCACGCAGTTTTTGATGGGCAGACGTGTGGCAGGCACCTCATCCATGACGGAAATTGCCATATCCCCATAAAGGATGATCGCAAGCGTTCTGGGGATCGGGGTCGCACTCATGACAAGGATGTGGGGCGTCTGACCTTTCCCTGCAAAGGTTTCCCTTTGGCGAACGCCAAAGCGATGCTGCTCGTCGGTGATGACAAGTGCCAGATGCTCATATTCCACAGCTTCCTGGATCAAAGCATGAGTACCGATGATCAATGCATCCGGATGGGCTGCAATCTGCGCGCGGGCCTCACGCTTCTGTTTTGCCGTCATGGAACCGGTCAGGAGAACGATCGTTTTCTCAATGCCAAACCGCTCACACAGCTCCAGAAACGACTGCTCATGCTGCTTTGCAAGCACCTCGGTAGGTGCCATGATCGCCGACTGGCAGCCGTTGTCAGAAGTATATAACATGGCCAGAAAAGCAATGATCGTCTTTCCGCTTCCGACATCTCCCTGAACGAGACGCTGCATCAGCACTTCACCCTTCATATCAGATATTACTTCAGAAAGCGTGCGCTGCTGCGCAGCGGTCAGCCGGTAAGGAAGCTTGCCGATATATTCATCCAGCTTGTCTGTTGGGCCAAAATGATACGGGTTTAACTGTTTCTCCTCACCGTTCTTTTGCAGCTGCATCGTCATGAGAAACAGGAAAAACTCATCAAAGACCAGTCTTCTGCGGGCCCAGGTGAGCGTCTCCATAGAATCCGGGAAATGGATCTGATCCAATGCGTAATTGTATTCTGCCAGCTCATATTTTTCGCGGATATCAATCGGAAGATAATCAAAAAAGCTGTCACAGGAATTTAATGCATTCCGGATCGTCCGGATCAGGAATTTGTTTGTCACGCCTCTTGTCAAGCCATAGACCGGCTGCATCGTCTCTTCGATCACCCCATAGTCCTCCGGGGAAAACAACGCAGGCTGCTCCATATGAAACGTGGCATTTTTCTTTGTTACCTTACCATAAAGAATCACCGTTTTTCCTTTTTTTAAGCCGTTTGCAATATAGGGAAGCCGAAACCAGATCGCCTCAAAGCCTGTATCTTTGGATTCACATTTTAAAACAGTGATCGTCATGGCACGGGTACGCCGCATGACTGCAGGCTTTGTGATCCGGATGATGACTGCCGCTGTCATACCGTCATATAATTCATTGATCTCTGATGCGCGGGGATATTTGACATAATCTCTGGGAAAATGAAGGAGTATATCACCAACGGTGTATACTCCCATATTTTGCAAAAGTCCTTCAGTTTTCTCCCCGACGCCCTTCACTTCGCGAATAGGTGCCGTCAATTCCATACATATTACTCCACAGATAAAATATAATAGTAGATCGGCTGTCCGCCATCATTGACCTCAACCTCAAGATCCTCATACTTGTCCTGCAGCTGATCCGCAAGAGCCTGCGCATCTTCCTCTGATACATCCTCACCGTAATAAAGACTGATGATGCCGCTCTCATCATCCACAAGCTGATCCACCATATCAAGCAGTGTCTCATTCATGTCCGCGCCGACTGATAGAATACCGCTGTCTCCAATACCCATGTAATCGTTCTCTTTGATCTCTTTATCATCGATCACGGTATCACGCACTGCATAAGTGATCTGGCCGCTCTTGACATTACACAGCTCTTCCGTCATGCGTTCTGCATTTTCTTCGGCACTCTGCTCCGGAATAAAATTGATCAGCGCACTGATACCCTGAGGGATAGTCTTTGTGGGAATGACATGGATCTTCTTTTCTTCGGATAATGCTGCCGCCTGATTTGCTGCAAGAATGATATTTTTGTTGTTCGGTAATACGAATACATTCTTTGCAGGAACCTTTTCAATGGCATTTAAAATGTCATCTGTGCTGGGATTCATCGTCTGACCGCCCTCAATTATGACATCCACACCAAGTCCACTGAAGATCTCACTTAATCCGGCACCTGCTGAGACACTGATAAATCCCATTTCTTTAAGCTTTGCGGGCGCTTCTTCCTGTGTCTTTTCCTGCTCTGCGGCAACCTTCTGTGCATCCTTGATTAGGCGCTCCTGATGCTCCTCGCGCATATTATCGATCTTGATCTTACTGAGAGAACCATGCTTCAATGCCTCCTGGATCGCCAGTCCCGGATCATTGGTATGTACATGGGTCTTCACGATCTCATCATCCGCTACCACTACGATGGAGTCACCGATGGAGGTCAGAAATGCCTTGTACTTTGCCACTTCCTCATCACTCATAGAGTTGTTCAACACGATAATAAATTCGGTACAATAGCCAAATTTGATCTCTGCCTCTGTCTCTGCTGAGATCTTTGTGATACCGCCGGAAGATTTCTCGCTCTCAAAGCTGCTGTAGTCGATCTCTTTGCCCATAAGCGCGTCATACGCGCCCTGAAGGACAACTACCAGTCCCTGTCCGCCGGAATCAACAACACCGGCCTGTTTTAATACCGGAAGCATATCCGGAGTCTTTTTGAGTACACGCTCAGCCTCATCGATCACAGCCTTGATGAATACTTCGAGATCGTCAGTCTCTTCCACCATATCGATCGCTTTGTCGGCTGCTCCTCTGGCAACTGTCAGGATCGTACCCTCCTTGGGCTTCATAACAGCTTTATATGCAGTCTCAACCGCCTTATCACAAGCCTCTGCCAGAACAACCGTATCGATATATCCATAATTTGCGATCACTTTGGTGAAACCGCGAAACAGCTGAGACAGGATCACACCTGAGTTACCTCTGGCACCGCGCAGAGAGCCGGATGAGATAGCCTTTGCTACAGACTTCATGTCCTTTTTCTCAAGATTGCTTACTTCCTTTGCCGCTGCAAGGATGGTCATGGACATGTTTGTTCCGGTGTCACCGTCCGGCACCGGAAAAACATTCAGTTCATTGATCCACTCTTTTTTTGCTTCCAGGTTTTTTGCACCGGCTAAAAACATCTTTGCAAGCAGCGATGCTTCTATCTTTTCTGTTCCCACTTATCTTTCCTCCTAATCGATTACTCGTACTCCCTCAACGGAAATATTGATCTTTTTGATCTTCATACCGGTAAACTCTTCTACACGGTACTTCACGGTCTCGATCAGATTATCCGAAACAGTGAAAATGCTCACTCCGTAAGAAACAATGACATGAAAATCGATACTGATCTCATTCTTATCATCTATAGACACATTGATACCATGTGAGAGGTAATCCCTCTTTAACAGCTTCACCAGCCCATCCTTCATGTTCACCGCAGCCATGCCTACAATACCGAAGCATTCCACAGCAACGGAACCTGCATAGGTGGCAATGACATCCGGGTCAATGGTAACAGTACCTAAAGAATTGGTTAATTGTCCATTCATAGTCGAACCTCCATATCGTCATTCGGTAGCTATGCATGTCCGAAAAAGCAAAAATGCATACTTTCACTCATTACATAGCCTCATATTCTTTTATATTCTATACCATCCAAAGAAAAAAATAAACATATATTTGATTATTTTGCAATTTTTTTCAAATTATTCTTGCATTACATATTTGTATCTGATAAAATGTCCTAGTATGAGTTTGAAGGATATTGCTTCAAGCTACTTTTGGAACCAGACAAGGAGGTGCAAGTCATGGCAAAGTGTGCAGTATGTGGAAAAGGCGCTCATTTCGGAAACAATGTGAGCCACTCTCATAGAAGATCAAACAGAATGTTCAAGTCAAACATCAAGTCTGTTCGTTGCAAGGTGAACGGAGGAACCCAGACAATGTATGTTTGTGCTAGATGTCTGAAGTCAGGAAAAGTTGAGCGTGCATAGTTCAATTTCCCAAAATGTAAGATTGCAAAAAAGAAGCTGAGCAGATCAGCTTCTTTTTTTGTTTAAATGCAAAACAACTGGTATCCGATCAGAAATAGTGCGCCGATCAGCAGGACAGCACACACATTGTTCGTAATAAAAAGTGAGATCAACATACCAAATGCGATACAAAACAAGGAATATCCGATCAGCCTGCGCACTGCTTTCACCTCCGGACAGCAAAAAAGCATATACTGTGATATAGTATATGCTTTTTTCTTCCATTATGATTCTTTATTTACAGAGGCACTCAACATATCGCTCATGGACTTTCCGGCCTCTTCCTTCACTTCCTCGGAAACGGTATCCGTATGCTTCTTCGTAAATTTGTCTACAAAATCCGGAACCATGTCTAGAATCTTCGTGATGCCATCCTGATTCTTGACATTGACAAGTCGTGTAGATCCGTTCTGGATCACAAGCACAGCAGACGGCTGAATGCGGCCTCCGAGACCTCCTCCGGCATTGTTGGATTTTTCTTTTGCAAACGCACCGGCACCTACACCGAAGCTCACATCAACAAGGGGCAAGATGATCGTATCTCCGATATGGATCGCATCCCCTACAACAGTCTTTGAGGAAATAAAGCTGTCCATTCCCTTGAATAGTGATTCTACCGTTGCACGAAAATTACTGTTCTCTCCCATTTTAAAAACCTCCTGTATCCTTCTTTTGATCTTCATTCATTTACAGACTATTTCTTTTTCAGTACTTTTTTCAGCACGTTTCGAATATCCTTGTCAAACAGCAGCCGAATTCCTATGACAAGCACATGGATCATCCGAACATGACCGCGTACATCCATCCAGCCCCGCAGATACAATTCCTGTAGTTCAAAATCAGGAAGGATCCTTGTATCTATGCCATAAGAAAAGGGACAGGCACTAAGGAGTGCGGTTGCATATCCCGTATTTGCAGGATCTCCCAGCGAAAAAACCACATCGGCGCGTACACGCCTGGGTCCGAAATGCGAAAGCAGATACCGGATCTCAGAAAACACATGGCGGATCGCCCGATGATTGCCCTCATCCGCAAGCTCTGTACGGACACGATCCCATATCGCACGCAGATCTTTTCCGGAACTGTTTTTTTCTTTCTTTTTTCCAGACCTTTGACGCTTCTGTTTCGTTTTATGATTGTTTTCTTCTTGCCGGGATTCCGTTCTCGTTGGTTCACTGCTTGTCTGCTGTAAGACCGTCGTTTCCCCCTCACCGGTCGGGCGGGAATCGCCTGTTATCTGCCTTGTCGGGCTCACAGGTTGTTCTTCTGCCGATCGAGAAGCTTCTTCCGGGGCTTGTTTCTTCGACATCCCGTGCGCTGCTTTTCGACGACTCCGCTCCTTCTTTGGCAGCAGCTGGATCCCAAAGATCTTTATGCGATACGCAAACTGATCCAAAGCGTTTGTATCGCCGCTTACCCATACATGATAAGGAACCGGCAAAATCAGCACTAGGACCAAAAGTGCAAGAAACAGTCCCAAAATACCAAGCAAGAGCAGTCCGATCACCTTTAGGATCATAAGTAATATTCCTAGCATGACTGACCATCCTCTCCGGCACTCTGGCGGTTTGTTTCAAAAAAATCGCGCACCTTAAAATCACCGGAAGCAGCATAGATCCCGCTGATGATCTCTCCTGCGAGCAGCATTGCTTCCTCATAATCTCCCGCCAGACCAACGACGACCATTCCTTTTTTCGGATAATATCGTTGTCTGACAACCCGGACGCTTATGATATCCAGCAGATTATCAGGATTTGAAGAAAGCGTCAGCAGATACTCTGCACCAAACACACTTCTTCTGTTTACTTTTCGGATGATTCGCTTTTTTCTGCGCGGACTGATGCTTTTCCCAAGAAACAGGTCATCGTACCATATCATATATTATCCTCATAATTCAAACTACCAATACTTATGACTGCCCCACAGATTACTTTTTTTCAGATCCAGATACTCATTGTATGCTTTCTCCAAAATCTGCTTTTCATTGTTAAATTTTAACAGATGATACGCTTCGTGATACTTATAATAACCGGAATCCACGAAAAATTCCTCACGTTGTGGTTTGCTGTAATAGCTGTCGCCCATCATCAGATACCAGTGCACTTCCTTCTGCACCACATCCTCCGGGACGTTAAAAGTATACTGACTCTTTCCAACGTACTTGATGATGGAAGCATCTACACCCGCTTCCTCCTTTACCTCCCGGGCTGCAGTCTCCTTGTATTCCTCTCCGTTCTCAACGGTCCCCTTCGGAAGCACCCAGCCTTCGTACTTGTTTCGGTAGTTCTTGTAAAGTAACAGTATCTTTCCACGGAATATTACCACACCACCACAACTTGTTGCCTCGATCATTGCAATTCCTCCTGATGTGGTTAAAAATCTGTAATCAAGAACTAGTATACTCTTATTTAAAGTACGTGTCAAACACAGTCTTAGCAATCGGCACACTTACTGTACTTCCGTTTCCGGCTCCCTCAACAACAACAGCGATCGCTATGGGCGAATGTCCTTTTGCATTCGCATATCCCACAAACCATGCATGGCTGTCTCCTTTGTTTGTTCCAAATTCCGCTGAGCCGGTCTTTCCGGCTGCCGTATAGTCATCTGACGCAAGCGCAGAGGCCGTTCCCTCTGTTACGACTGTCTTCATCATGCTTCGAAGGAGCTTGGCCTCCTTTTCGCTCATGAGTCGTCCGTAGGCAGACGGCTCATACCGCTCTACCTCTGTTCCATCGGAATTCTCCACACGCTGTACAAGATATGGATTCATGAGCACGCCCTTATTCTGGATCGCTGAAACGATCAACGCCATATGAAGAGGGCTCACCAGCGTGTTTCCCTGTCCGATCGCTGTTGCCATGATCTCACTGTCACTTGCATCTGCCTGAAGCGAAAACCGGCTTTTACTGCTTGAAAGCTGCACCGGAAGGCTCTGATTAAACAACAGCTCCTCACAGGTAGAAGCATAGCCTTTCAGATCAAGGGATAGTCCGATGTTGGCAAATGAGCTGTTACAG
>JAQYOU010000186.1 GCA_028727105.1 bacterium | reverse complement strand
CACGCCTCCATCACGGCATCGCTCACCGCATCCTTCGCATCCTCCGCATGCTTTAACATGTAATACGCAAAATGGTACAGATCCCGGTAAACCTCCTGATACAGTTCCGTAAAAGCGCCCGCGTCACCGGCTTTTGCCGCGCGAACCAGTTCCTCTTCTTTCATAACATCCTCCGGAGTATTCTTTTATATGTGCGCAATTTTTTCACAATTGTGTTCTACATAGGATTAGTGTAAAAAGAAAGCTGTTTTGTTGCAAGGTTTTTCGAAAAATGTGGGCAAAATTTGGGCATTTGGGCAAAAATAAGCCGCAGCTCCTGATCTCCCAGTAAGCTGCGGCTTGCGCGGTTTTATTTTACTTTTTTGATCTTAGTTACTACTCCATTCTTATTGCAGTAATAACTCTTATTTCCGATCGTGATCCATGCTTTTTTAACAAGAGCACCGGATTTCTTTGCAACATAAGTCTTTCCACCAACCTTAAAAGCCTTGTTTGTTACAATTGCACCATTCTTTCCGGAATAAACCGTATTACCTTTCTCTGTCTTTGAGAATGCGCTTATAACAATTGCGCCGGTCTTCTTTGCAACATATTTTTTACCGTCAACCTTGAATACATCGTCTGTCTTTAAAGCACCCTCTTTATTTGCATATACAAGATTTCCCTTCGGAGTCTTATAGAATCCATTGGTGGCAACTGTTCCGTCTTCTGTTGCAAGATATTTTACACCCTCAATTGTGACAGTCGCAGACTTCACAACCGTTCCATCTTTTGCAAGTGCATATTTGCTTCCATCTGCGGTTGCTACTACCTGATCAGTAAGCGCTTTTCCGTCTGCACCTGTAATATAATTCTTTCCGTCTGCTGTTTCAACGATCGCATTTGCAACCGGTTTTCCATCTTTGTCTGTAATAGTTCCGTCTGCGGAAACACTGGCATCCTTTACAACCGTATTAGAAATGGCCGTATCGGACGGGGTGGTTGTGGTGTCATCTTTCTTATCATCCGTCTTATCCGGGGTGGTCGGTGCTGCACCGCCTCCGCTATAATCGGGCACAGAAGGCCTGGTCTCTGCCGCCTTAACGGTCAGCGTTCCGTTTACTGCAGTAAGATCATAGTTTCCGGCTGCCTCGCCGTCCACAGCACCGGCGCTCATTGTGATCGTATATGTTCCGACGGTATCTTTATCTGCATCATCGCAAGTTGCTGAGGGCTCTGTTGCCCATGTATCTCCGGTCACAAGGCAGTCTTTTGCAGGTGTAAATGTATAAGTTGCCGGAAGATCGCTGCCTTTTGTGATAGTTACATCAGAAGCCTTAAACTCAATTGCTTTTTTAGCGATCGTAAAGGTCTTTGTTGCATAACCCACAACCGTTTTCTCTTCAATTGTGTCTGTATATTTTACGGTGTAAGTGTAGGTTCCCGCATTTTTGGCTTCCTCAACATCGGATGCGCCTTCTTTTGTAAATGAAACCTTTGTAAGCTTACTCGGATCTATCTCGGTTCCATCTGCCAATGTCACCTTCAGTGCTGCTGCATCTCCATTATAAGTGAAATCATCCTGTGCAATGTTGATAGCAACTACTTCGTCCTTTGTAATCTTTGCGTTTACGGTGAGTACTAATTTCGTGTAGTTTGCTAATCCGGAAACGTTGATCGTAAATGCAACGTCTGTATCCTCACTTACAGTCTTGTCTGCAGCAAAAGTGAACTTGAATTTACCATCAGACGCACCTACCTCTGCGGATTCGATGAGTTCTGATGTAGCTCCGGCTTTATCCTCTACACCATATGAAGGGACATCACCGTCAATCATATAAGCTGCAACCAACTCACTGAGGTCAATATCTGCGGATGCACCACCGGAAACATACTGCTCTGTTGCAATGTTCTTATAGGTATCTGTTTCCTGTGCCATCGCATTGATCGTAAATGCTACCGCATCACTCTCTGCCGCCAGAACACCGCTTGCAATGTCCTGTGCAACAAAGGCTTTTACATAGTATGTGCCGGCATTGACAGGTACTTCGATCTCGTTTTCAGCCGCAGCATCAGAATAAAACTTATATGTAATGTCTGCGCTTGCAGTGTTTGTTGCGCCAAGGGTCTCCACATTGGCAGGGGAACCTGTAAAGGTCTGCGGTTCTGTAGATGTAAAAGCGATTGCAGGATCAACCATGTTTGTGAAATTGATGGTCTGGGACGGCGACATTAAGCCATCTCCATTCTTAATATAGCACTCGATTTCATGAGGTCCTTTGGTATTGATCGTCACAGTTCCGTTTGTCATTTCTACAAAGTCGGAGCTTTCTACCGTTAAATCTTTATAATATACCGTCCATCCATCCAAAGAGTTTTCCGCATCAGCAGCAACCTTCACCGCAGGTGCCTTACCGTTTTTCAGGTCGTATACGCCCTCTTGTCCATCAAGGAGAACAAGAGCCTCTCCTTCTCCTTCTGTACTTGCTTCAATACTTACCGTAAACGCCGGAACAGCTACTGCAACCATCTTCTTGGTCACAGCATAAGAAATATTTCCGGCTGCATCAGAAAATCTTGCATAAATGTATGTTCCATTTTCTACCGGAATCGGCTCTTCATAAGCCGTCCATTCCTGAGATTCCAAAGCGCTTTCCTCAAGTGCTGTATCCGAAACAAGATATTGAGGAGTTGCATAGGTAGTTCCTTCCTTCTCTGCCGGATTTGCCAATACAACAGTCAACTGCTCTGCGCTATTGTATGACTGCGTCTCCGTTGGTTTGGTGTATGAACCAGATGCAGTGATAGGTGAATCTTCGCCGAGTGTCAGTGTACCTGCTACAATTGTTGTATCCAGTACGATCTTTTTTGAGCATACATAAGCTGCATTTCCCAACTGATCCTCTGCCTTTACATATACATAATTCGGTCCTTCCTTAAGCGTTGCTGTTTCCTGCCACTCTCCCTTCTGAATTGCTGCCATTTCCTCAGCATTCTTCAGTTCAGTTCCAACCACATACTTAATGTAACCGGACTCAGCACAGCCAACTTCGCCCTCTGCATCTGCTGCTGTTGCCTTGATTTCAGCAGGTGCTGCTTTTAAGATCATCGGCTGCTCATCCGTTTCGCTTGCAGGCAAAATAGATTCGCTATCTGCTGTCAATGCAGAAATCACAGGGGCAGTGGTATCGGTTTTAATGGTTAACTTCTTTTCAGTTGCATTTGTATCACTTTGTCCCTTGTACCAGTAGGACACATTCTCACTCTCCCCGGAACCTACTGTCACTGCTGCAGAATTTGTTGCGTTTTCTGCCTCCGCTGCGTCTTTGGTAGCACCGAGTTTTGCTCCATCCACAGATGTTACCAATGAAATATCACTCTTATTTGTCCATAATGTTTCATCTTCTAATTTCTTTACATCATTAGATGAAACTGCAGGATCAGTAGACACCTGATCTGCCCACACCGTATTCGGTGTGCCGACTGCGATGTTACCTACTGCCAGTGATGCTGCCAGCAGTAACACCATTACTTGTTTCTTTTTCATTTTGAATCGCTCCTTTCGACTTTTGTCGCTTTAAATCAATTACATTTCTATTTATATCACTTTTATTCCTATATTTCAAGAATAATAACGGATTATATCTAATAAAATATAAGAATACGTCAGTTACAATGCCATAAAGGTGGTGATTTGTATGTACGAAGAGGAATTCGCCCAGAGACTGGCGACACTGAGAACCAAAAAAGGCGTTTCTGCCCGGGAAATGAGTCTTTCCATCGGACAAAACGCCGGATATATCAACAATATTGAAAGCGGAAAAGCACTTCCATCCATGTCCGCTTTTTTCTTTATCTGCGAATTTTTATCTATTACACCCAAAGAATTCTTTGATACTGACAGTTCTCGCCCGGAAGTTTTACGAGGCCTAACTGATAACCTGAAAAAATTGAACGATGCGCAGCTTCAATCCATTGCAACGATCGTTGACGGATTAGCACACACCCACTAAATATGAAATTCTAATCTCTCTGGATTTTGAGAAATAGCCTTTAAAGAAAAGCCGCAGCTCCTGATCTCCCAGTAAGCTGCGGCTTGCGCGGTTTTATTTGTATATTGGAAAGCGATAGCCAGCCTCTTCCATCCGCTTTTCCATTTCTTCCACCGTAATACATAGCTTCTCTGCACCACGAGCAGGCGTGTAATCGCCATCTTGCACGGAAGAATATATCTCTTCAATGCGTCCGCTTTCCTTCTGATCGTCCCATGCTTTACACACGATATCGCCTCCTTCTGACTCGTTGTAAGGAATTTCTGTTCCCAAAAACAAATTTATCGCTTCGATTGAATCTGAATCCAAGTTGGAAAAATGTCCCGGATTTTCAAGCAATCGATTCATTTCCTGCTCACTGCCGGACAGCATTTTTATTATTATTCAACAAAAATGAATCAAACTCATTTGCGGAAATACGCATAACCAAAACATCTTACACTGCTACTACCGTATATATACTCGGCTGGTGACACAAAATACCAAGTTCTCCAAAACACTGCTGCTCAGAGAGGATTCCCAGCAGATATTCGTTTTTCTCTCCATAATTGATATAGACCGCTGCTTTACCGGAAATGATCTTATACATCTCACTTCTCCCTCCCGGATAATCACGCTATCCTCCGGGAACTTTTGCATTCTTGATGATTCTGTCTACATATTTATCTCCTGATTTTCCTTTCAAAGGCCAAAAATCAACTTTATTCATGAAAACGAATAGGCGGCCTCTGATTCATTGATCACTATGTTGTTCATATATTTTCATGTTATACATATAGCACAAAAAAATCAAGCTATTATTTGATTCACAGACACCATATCAGGAGTTTTATAGTATGCGTTCAATGAAAAATACCAGATTTGGCGATATACTTATGTAAAAGGGCTCTTATGGCAGATTGCACAAAACAGAAAAGCAACATATCGCCATGAATCAGAATGGGCCTAAAAACAAGTCCCATTTATGCGGTTTTGACTCAATTTTTAAAAAAGGGGCAGATCCGTTTGGTAGAAATGATGAAAATAAAAAAATAAAATTGTGAAATTGCAGTATTGCAATCCGAGATAAAACCAGTTACATTGTGTGTAAGCAAGAGCCGGCTCCCTGAAAACAGAATAACGAAGAATAACGTGATAAGTATGTTTTGATAATCAAATACTTGTTGCAGACAGGGAGGTTGGATGGTTCAACAGACACACTTAGGGAACACCATTGATGCAGTGGATCCTAACAAAGCACTTTACGATAAAAACATAAAGGAACTTCTTGCAGATATTCAGATACTGGCATGGATCATCAAATATACAGTTGATGAGGTTCGGCAGTTGGAGATTCAAGAAATAATAAAATGCATTGATGCCGAAACCATAGAAGTAGGAATCAAACCACTAGATCCGGGACTGACAAATGCAAAACGGATTGAGAACACACAAACAGAGAATAGCATTCCAAACGAAGGGTATGTAACGTTTGATATACGATTAACGTTGACATATTGCGAAAAAACAGTCAAGATAATCATCAATGTAGAGGCACAGAAAAGTACGAATGCAAAAAAGCTTGGCTATCATTTGGAAAATCGTATAATATTCTACCTTGCAAGACTTGTTTCATCACAGAAAAAGGTAGAATTCTTTCACAGTGATTATGATAGTTTAAAAAAAGTATACAGTATTTGGATCTGCATGGATGGGATAACTGATTTTATTGAAAAGGTTTCATTAGTCCCAAAGATTGTATTTGGTAAACCGAATATGCAAATGAATTTTGATAAAATGAGTGGTGTCATTGTACAACTACGGGCACAAAAAAATCTTGCAGAATCTAAAAATCATCTGATCGCAATGCTGGAAGATCTGCTCTGCAAAGAAGAACAAGAAGAAAAGAAAAAAAGATTAGCCCAAAAGTATGAAATGAAAATGACGGTCGAACTGGAAAGGAGGCTGAAAGACATGTGTAATCTAAGTGATCTGGTCGAAGAGCGTGGCATTATGTTAGGAAAAGAGCAGGGAAAACAAGAAGAAATATTTTCATCCGTGCAAGAAGGCGACTACAGCCCGGAACGGGGAGCGCAGAAACTTAAAATATCATTAGTTGAGTTTCAAAAGCGGATGTTGGAAGCCGGATATGGGAATAGTTGGCAGTAAACCTTCCCGGCTACAAAACAAGCGCCCGGCTCCAAGGATATACCTTAGAGCCGGGCGTTTCTTCTATCCGATAACCGAATGACTTGTTTTATTTGATCTGCGCTGCCATATCCACCATCTCCTGTGCACTCAGATCGAGATCAAAGCCCAGCAGTGAATAACTCTGGCCATCGACATTCCACCACAGACTGTAGAATGTCTGCTCCTCACGCTCATCGCTTCCGTAAGAAATGAAAAGCGTTCCCGCATCCTGTGCTGCCTCTTCCTCTGCCGTCGGCTCCTCATCAGGAGGAAGGAACAGATAATCATTCTGCATATAATAGTAGGTCACGCCGTCCTGCTCGATCACCTGCGCACGGGCAAGTTCTGCATCACTGAGAACAGTTGCGCCTTTCTTTACACTATAAGTCAGACGCTTACCATCTTTTTCATACATGATATCCAACTCTGACTCATTTCCGACCTTGATACCATCCTCATCCACCGCATCAAAATCTGCGATCGATGCATCTGCAAATGCATAACCATTGTCAAACGACTCCGGCGCACTCACTGACAGGCCCAGTTTTTTCTCCAGCTTCCCGATATCTGAAAAATCACCTGTCTGTGAACCGAGTCTTGTACCGCCCGCATATCCGGCAATCTTTCCGCCTGCCATACATACCGTTCCGGTCAGTGCGCACAATGCTGCTGCCACGATAGCTATCTTCTTTACGCTCATCTTTTTCATATAAATGACCTCCTTTTTCTGCCGCGCGATCTGCGCGTCAATCCGCTGCTTCAGATCAGCCGGCGGGTCATAGGAGTATGCATCCGTATAAAGCGCGTTTTTGATCTGCTCATCCTTTAATTGATCACTCCGCATATCTTCGCCTCCCATTTTGCAGCTGCTCACTACGATCACTGCTGCAATCTAATAATTCTTCGCTCAAAAGCGTCCGCAGATTCTTTCTTGCCGTAAACAGTCTGGATTTGACGGTTCCCTCCATACATTCCATGACCCTGGCGATCTCCTTTGTGCCAAGTCCGTTGTAATAATAGAGGATGACTGTCGTCCGCTGCCGGTATTCAAGCCTGCGGATCGCTTCTGCTACCACCCGTTCCTGCTCATCCTGTAACACCTTGACTGCGGGAGAATCTGCGAAAGCAGTATCCTCCAGTTCTAAGATCCGCTCCTCCGGCCGCTCTTTGGCATGTTTTTTTGCAACCTGCCAGGCCGTACGGTTCAGGATCCGGTAGAGCCAGTAACGAAACTGCTCGTCTTTTTTCAGCTTGTCACAATTGAGATACGCCTTGATAAAGGTCTCCTGGGTCACATCTTCCCCGTCAGCACGGTTGCCTGTGATCATGCACGCCGTGCGATACAGTCTGTCATAATACTGTTCATAGAGTTCGTCAAAGGCTGCCCGCTCACCTTTCTTCATGCGCCTTACAAGCTCCAGCTCCTTTTCTGCTTCCAAAGCACATCCTCCTTTCTGCAACTGTTTAACCACTCACAGTCACGTTTTATTTTGCTCTTTCTTGGGTGCACCTGTATATAAGAGCAGTATCGCATCCAAATGGTTCAATAATTCTAATATTTTCTCAAACATTTTCTCAAACAGAAAAGCATCAGCCAAACGAATGACTGATGCTTTGCATCTTAAGGCAATCCCTAACTCTAAAAATTACTGTAACTATGGAACTGCCCATAAAGCATGACAAAGGGCGATGGTCATGGCAAAAGAAACGTCCCTCCCTCAAAGACAATCCCTTTCATGCCTGCACGTTCTGCCGCTTCCACATTCTCGGGGCGATCATCGATAAACACACATTCCTCCGGCTTGAGATCATAGGTACTGCACAATAACTCGTAGATGCGCGTATCCGGCTTGATGAGATGCACATCAGAGGACACCATCACACCGTCAAAGAAATCCAGATCATAATGTCTCGGGAAATAGTCATAAAAATGGTTGCAGGCGTTGGAAAGCACATAGATACGATAGCCTGCCTCTCGGCAGCGGTGACAAAATTCCATCGCCCCCGGGATCGGAAGCATGCAGATGTCCCAGTTTTCCACGCACTCCTTCAGCTTCCCATGCAGTTCCTTCGGAAGATGCTCCTTCGCCAGATCGTAACGCTGTTCATTTGTGATCTCGCCACGGTCACCCATGAGCCAGATCTCACTCTCAAACAAGTGCGTACGGATCAGCTGCTTTTCTTCTTCTGTCTCACATACTTTATTCAAGATCACATCCGGATCATAAGAGAGCAATACATTTCCCATGTCCAGTATCACATTTTTTATCATCTTTTCAGATCTCCTCCTTAACGTAATGACTCTGTTTTTTTGTATCCGGAATCCGGAACGGTTTATTTCAAAAAATCCTTCACCGCAAACAGATCCGGCAAAATCGCGGTAGACAGTTCTTTCATTTCCTCTGTCGGAGCTTTGAGATCCGGCACCATGATGGACGGCACTCCGGCTGCGGAAAGTGCCCGGATCCCGTTATAGGAGTCCTCCACACCAACGGCGCGTGCCGGCTCTACCTCAAGCACCTCACAGGCCTTCAGAAAAATGTCCGGTTCCGGCTTGCTGTTCTCCACCATATCGCCACAGATGACCGCATCAAAATAATCGATCAGCCCTCCATCTCGAAGCTCCTGTTCCACTACTTCGCGTCTCGTGGATGATGCCACAGCCACCTTCTTATTATGCAATTGCAAATATTTCAGCAATTCTACTACACCTGCTTTTTTCGGCAGTCTGCCTCCGCCATAACGGCTGTGGAACAAATCCGACATTTCTTTTTTATAATCGTCATAGGGGAAATCCGCCCCGTAATGCTCCAGCATGATCGCGCGGCTCATCTCCCGGGTCGTACCGAGACAGGCATGGCACTGCGTCTCAATATCTTTGATCCCGTACTTATCCGCGACTTCCTTCCAGCATTCCACGACCTTGATCTCCGAGTCGAAGATCACGCCGTCCATATCAAATAACACTGCATCAAATTCCATCTCATTCTCCCTATATCGTTGTACCGTGACAGCTTCAGTCACGATCACATGGTTTCCAATTCTTCCAGTGCGCGCCTGGACCACTGATATTTTTTCAGATCAACAACACCATCCTGACACGGAATGCCATCCGCTTCCAACAGCTCGATCTGGCGGTTCCCGCCGCCAAATGCAAATGCCGCCGACACCTCTCCCAGCCGGTTGACCACACGATAGCACGGGATCGTCTCCGGATCCGGATTTACATGCAGTGCATAGCCAACCACCCGGGCCCAGTGCCTGTTTCCCGCCAGCGCCGCCACCTGCCCGTAGGTTGCCACGTTTCCTCGCGGGATCTGACGCACCACATCATATATTTTCTCAAAAGAATTATGTCTTTTATTTTCTTCACACATGATCCGTGTCCTCCCTTTCTCACATTCCATAGCATCCACAGGCTCCATTGGTTTTACAGTATAGCATGACATGCACAAAAATGCTATATTTTATGACAAAAAGCTGCCGCTTTAACGACTGGAAATCCCCACTCGCAAAACGACAGCTCCTTATTTTAACAACTATTTCTATCCCCGTTTCACCCAGTAAAATCCATGGGGCGGCAGCACGGGATCATGCAGATCTACACCTTTTCCGGTAAACAGATCCGAAAAGCTGCCCTCCTCCTGCATCCATGCGGTCTGCGCATCGCCGCTGAAGTTAAACATGCCAAAGAATAACTCCCCGCCTTTTTCACGCAGGATGCAGAGAATGGAATCGTTGTGCACATCATAGGTGTACACGTTTGCGTCCGCCTCAAACACAGGCTCCTCTCTGCGGATCTTCTCCAGCTTCTGCAGTGCCTGAAACAGCTGACCCTGCACGCCCGTTTTTGCCTTGCGCTTCTTTGCCAGCTCCCACTGAAAAGCACCCCGGTGCACATAGCGGGAATCTGCTGCTTTATCCGGGTCTTCCCGGTAAGAGTAATCGTTCAGCTGACCGATCTCATCCCCGGAGTACAGCATGGGAATGCCGGACTGGGTCAGCATATATGCATGCAGCATCAGATCGTGACGGATCGCGGTTTCCAGCGCTGCTTTGTCATCTCGATTCAGTGCCTGCTCAATGCCGCACATGGAAGCAGTCGTACCGCAGAACCTCGCGTCCTTTGTGACCGGATCATCGTTGTACAGTTCGCCGCAGCTGACACTTCCCGGGAGCTTTCCGGTAAAGTAATCATTCAGATACTGCTTGTGGGGCACTTCCTTCATCCCCCACTTGGACAAGGTACCGTAATCCAGCCCCCAGCCAATATCATCGTGACAGCGCAGATAATTCAGAAAGGTATACGCTCTGGGCAGACGGTTCACAATATCCATCTGCTGGCGCAACAGCCTGGTATCGCCTGTCGCCACACTGTTCCAGGTGGTTGCCATTGTAGTGACGTTATAGAGCATGTGACATTCCGGCTTTTCCACGGTTCCAAAATACGGAACCACCTTTTCCGGCTCCATGACCACCTCTCCTAAGAGCACCACGGACGGGCAGACGATCTCCCCGATCATGCGCATCATACGAACGATGGTATGTACCTGTGGAAGGTTTCTGCAGCTCGTTCCCAGTTCTTTCCAGATGTAAGGCACCGCATCGATCCGGATCACATCCATGCCCTGATTTGCCAGGTACAGGAAGTTGTACATCATCTCGTTGAACACCCGGGGATTCCCATAATTTAAATCCCACTGATAAGGGTAAAAGGTGGTCAGCACATAATGCCCGATCTCCGGTAAATAGGTGAAATTTCCCGGTGCCGTTGTGGGGAATACCTGCGGAACCGTCCTTTCATACGCTTTGGGGATGCGGTCATTGTTGTAGAAAAAGTAACGGCTCATATACTCGCCATCACCCGCTTTTGCCCGGTGCGCCCACTCATGCTCCTCCGAAGTGTGATTCATCACAAAATCCATGCACAGATTCATGCCCTTTTCATGGCACAGGTCTGCCAGCTTTGCCAGATCATCCATCGTACCCAGATCCGGGCGGACCTTCCTGAAATCTGCAACTGCATAACCGCCATCGGAGCGCCCTTTTGGCGTATCCAAAAACGGCATCAGGTGGATGCAGTTCACATTGCACTCCTCCAAATAGGACAGCTTCTTCTGCACACCCTTTAAGTTCCCTGCAAAATTATCAATGTAGAGCATCATGCCAAGCATATCCGTTTTCTTGAACCACTCCGGATCCTGCTCACGCTTTTCATCTCTGTCCTTTAACGCCGCCTTTCGCTCGTTATAAAAACGGTACAGATTGTCGCACAGCTCGGCAAACATAGAATCATTGCCGTATAATTCCATGTAGAGCCAGCGCAGCTCATCATGGTGCTTTTCCAGTCGTTTCTGAAACATCATATCTGCTTTCTTCATAACTTTTTCTCAACCTCTAAAACCAACTTTTTCAAAACCTACGATTCACATACTTTTGCAAAACTCTTTTCCTGATCCTAACGACCGCTTGCTTTGATCAGCCCGCAGACTTCTTCTTTTTCAGGCATCACACGCAGCGCGCCTTTCTTTGTGGTGATCAAAGATGCACCTGCGTTCGCAAAGGTCAATAACACCTTCAGATCCGCCTCCGTCAGCCCATCAAGTCCGTGCTCCAGCACATAATTTAAGGCACATGCCTCAAAGGTATCCCCGGCACCGGTGGTCTCGATCGTATGCTCCTGTAAAAAGGGTGCCACCTCCACGATCAGATCCTTGTAATAGGCACGGCTTCCTTCTTTGCCCAGTGTCACGAAAATGAGCGGAATATTATAGCTCTCCCGCAGGATCTCCACGCCCTTTGTATAATCATCGGTTCCGGTCATAAATTCCATCTCATTGTCCGAGATCTTTAAAATATCACACTTTGAAAGACCGTAGTTGATCTCTGCCCGGGCGTCCTCCAGGGAATCCCATAAAGGCTCACGGAGATTCGGATCAAAGGAGATCAGAAGTCCCGCATCCTTTGCCACGTCAATCGCATGTCGGGTTGCCTCCCGTACACCGGGGTGAGTGGAAGAAAGTGTGCCAAAATGAAAGATCCTGCCCCCGCGGATCACATCCTCCATGACCTCTTCCTTTTTCAGCATCATGTCTGCACCGGGATTCCGGTAAAAACTGAATTCCCGGTCACCGTCCTCCTTTGTATGTACAAAGGCGAGGGTCGTTCCAACCTTCTTGTCAAACAGCAGATTCGTCACATCGGTTCCGCTCTCTTCCACGGTCTTAGCCAGCATGTGACCAAAATTGTCATCGCCCACCTTTCCGATAAAGGCGGTCTTTTTTCCCAGTTTATTTAACATGGCCAGCACGTTACAGGGCGCTCCGCCGGGGTTTGCCTCCAGTATCGGGTTCCCCTGTGCGCTCAGGCCATTTTCCGTAAAGTCGATTAAAAGCTCCCCAAGTGCTACGACATCATATTTTTTCATTGCCCATTTCCTCCTAGATTTTATATTTACCATACCATAGAATCACTGCTACAAACGCTCCAAATACAGTTCAAAAGCCACATCATCACCTGCCACCTTCGGCAGCAGCAGACCTCCTGCCATCAGGGCGCTTCCGGTGTAGCTCTGTTTCGATCCATTCACACGATAGCCGGCCTGCGGATCCAGACCACGCAGGCGAAGTCTCTTTTGAAGAACGTTTGCTTCTGCCCGGTAGATCACACCCTGCACAAGTACCCGGGACTGATCCTCCGACACAAAGCTCCAGGCTGCCATTCCATCCCTGTAGGGATTGCTCAGCCGGAAATAGCTGCCATCGTAAATAAGCGGCTGCAGCTTGCGGTAGCGCTTCACCTGTTCTGCAACGGTTTCTTTTTCCTCGTCACGCAGCAGATTCAGATCCAGCTCATACCCAAAGCTGCCTGCCATCGCCACCGTTCCGCGGGTTTCCAGTGCCGTCACTCTGCCGGTCTGATGATTCGGCACCGCTGACACATGGGAACCAACCGTTGAAACCGGATAAAAGAAGCTGGTTCCGTACTGGATAAAGGTCCGCTCATGGGCGTCCGTATCATCACTGCACCAGATCTGCGGACAGTAATAGAGCATTCCGGCATCAAAGCGTCCGCCGCCTCCGCTACAGCCCTCGAAAAGTACATCCGGGAACTCTGTGGTCAGACGCTCCAGGAGTTCGTAAAGACCAAGTATATAGCGGTGCGGCAATTCTGCCTGTCGCTCCGGCGGTAAAGCAGGGTTATACCAGTCACAAATACTGCGATTCATATCCCATTTCACATATTCAATGTGATTTTCCCGCAGCAGCTTACGCATAGACTCATACAAATAATCCCGCACCTCTTCCCTGGACAGATCCAGCACCAGCTGATAACGGCTGCGCACCGGTTTTCTGCCCGGTATCCGCAGTGCCCAGTCCGGATGCTCACGATACAGATCACTGTCCTCTGACACCATCTCCGGCTCAAACCACAGTCCAAACCGCATGCCAAGGGCATTGATCTTTTCTACGAGAGGGGCAAGTCCGCCCTTTAATTTTTGTTCGTTCACCGTCCAGTCACCCAGACCCGAACAGTCACCATCGCGCTTTCCAAACCATCCGTCATCCAGCACCATCAGATCAATGCCAAGCTCTGAAGCCTGCTTTGCGATGGAATAGATCTTTTCTTCGTTGAAATCAAAGTAAGTTGCCTCCCAATTGTTGATCAGGACCGGTCGGCTCGAAAGCTTGTAGTTCCCTCTGCACACATGGTTCCGGATCACTGCGTGAAACTGCTGTGACAGTTTTCCAAGACCCTGTGTGGAGCAGGATAAAATGACCTCCGGCGCAGAAAAACGCTCACCCTTTTTCAGTTTCCAGGAAAACTGCTCCGGGTGGATGCCCATGACCATCCGTGCCTGTCCCAGCTGATCCACCTCAATCTGTGCCTGAAAGCTTCCGCTGTACATGAGTGCAGCGCCGATACAAAGGCCGCTGGTCTCCGTACATCCCTGTTCACACAGGATCAGGGACGGATTCTGCTGATGGCTGGAGGTTCCTCTGGTACTGCCGATCTGCTGGATCCCATGAAACAAAGAAGTCCGCTCCATCTGCCGTTCCATGGTATGTCTGCCATGAAAATGGATCCAGTCCCATGCACCATCCAAAAGCTGAAGACAAACCGAATGTGCCTTCGTGAGCGTCAGATCCTCCTCCCCGTCATTTTCAAATACAACGCTGCGTGTGATGACATCCATCTCCTCCAGTACTCCGTAGAAAAGTACCGCCACCAGACCGGACGCTGCATCCCGCAGCCGGATCTCCAGCGTCTGGGCCTGACTGGCATCCGCATAGACAGCAGGCAGCCCCTCGATCCCATATTTGCCATTATAGATCTTGTGGGACTCATAGCGAAAATCCAGGGCACAGCTGCCATCTGCGTGCACCGCGGCAGCTGCCGGGATCCGGTAGTCTCCGTTTCCGAGGGTGGCATACTCCAAAGGAAGCGTGTCCATGGAATAGGTACGCAGCTTTCCCGCCTCATAAGGATTTCCGGAAAATCCCACATCCGGATAATGATACAGGTAACACATGCTGCATTCTGTTTTTTCTCCATACCACAGATGATATAGCACACCAAAGGCATCGAGCCCCATCTGGTATAAGGTATGGTCAGTTGTCAAGTGGAATATATTTCCTTCAAATCTGATCGCCATCGTTCTCTCCTATTTTGTACTCCATGTGTTCTTGTTCTATGGTGCGTCGTTTTCGTTAAGCTAATGTATAGAGTTCCATTTGTTTTTCTTCCGCTGCGTCAATCTGCCACTTGCAGCCATATACCGCATGACTGATCACATACTCGCCATGATTTACAAACACCTCGATCACATTGCGGTTCACATATACATCCAGGTGGAAGCCATCCTTTAATTCCGGTGTTTTGCTCTGCATGCAGAAATTCTCCCGGTTCTCACACGCGGGAAATACATCCGTTCGGTCTGTAAGGATACGGTTTCCCTCACGCCAGATCTGATACCCGCCGACATTGATCCGTTCGCCATCGTTCAGGTCCAGACTGACGCGATAGCCTGCAGGGTCTGCCTGCATGATATCCGTGATCCTGCGACTGTACAGCTGCTCCACATTGGGATGCGGTTTAAAATAAATATGGTCATTTTTCACTTCTACCAGACGCGGAAGACAGTACATTCCGATCCGTCCTTCTTCAAAGGGCACCGGCATGCGCAGCCATGCTACCATCACTCTTTTGCCATCGGCATCGGTGGTGGACTGGGGCGCATACAGATCAAAGCCGTAGTCCATATACCGGTACTCTTTTGCAAATTCCATCGAACAATTCTGCTCATCAAACCGGACCTTCATACACACCGTATGATTCTTTTCCCCGGTTCCCTCTGCACCGATCCCCATGGGAGAAACAAGCAATACTTCGCCGCCTTCCGTCTCAAAATAATCCGGACATTCCCACATCCAGCCAAGGGGCTCCTCCGTTGACGCGGCATTTACGAATTCCCATTTTTCAAGATCCATACTCTTGTAAAACAGCAGTTCCCCTTTGCGGTCTGCCGTAGAACTTCCAAGTACCAGATACCAGGCATCACTGCCCCTCCACACCTTCGGGTCTCTCGTATGGGTCCGGTCACCAATCTCTGCGTCCTCAATAGCAGGAATGATCACCTGTTTATCGCGAAAATTGTCAAAATGAATCCCGTCCTCAGAGGTGATCCGCAGCTGTGCAGACTGAAATTCATCATCCAGACACATATGCGTATCCTCCGGATTGATCTTGTCATAATGAACACCGGTATAAAAAATATTCATGACTCCATCATGCTCGATGGCGCTGCCGGAAAAACAGCCGTTCTGATCCTCATATTTTGTCGGGAACAGCGCGATATCCTGGTGTTCCCAGTGTACCAGATCCTCACTGACTGCGTGTCCCCAGTGCATGGTCGCCCAGCGGGGCGCATAGGGAAAATTCTGATAGAACAGATGGTATGTTCCTTTGTAATAGATAAATCCGTTCGGATCATTGATCCAGCCCCTCGGTGCCCGTAAATGTATGATATCTTTTTGCATGCGCTTATTCCTCCTAAAACATCAATTCGAACAGCAGGGAGGCCGTAAAACCTCCCTCTGTATTCATCTAATTCGTATCTGTTCAGTACCCTCACAGATACTCTAATTCAATTATTTTACTGCTCCGGCTACCACGCCTCCGATGATCTGCTTCTGGAGTACCAGATACAGGATCAGGATGGGCAGTACGCATAATAACAGTCCTGCCATGATGGTTCCGTAATCTGCGGAATAGGTGCCGTAAAAGCTATATGTAGATAACGGTAATGTCAGCAGTTTTTTATCTGTCAGCACCAGCGAAGGCAGCAGGAAATCGTTCCAGAATGCCATCGCATTTAAGATGACCATCGTTGAGATGATGGGTTTTAACAGCGGAAATACTACCGTAAAAAACGTCTGTGTATGGGTGCAGCCCTCCACATATGCCGCCTCCTCTAAAGCAATCGGAATATTTCCCTTGATGAATCCGTGGAACATGAACACGGACATTGCCATGGAAAATCCGGTGTGCATGAAGATCAATGTCAGGCGATGATTCAGCACGTTTAAGGTTCCTCCGTAAATACTTACAAGAGGGATCATGATCGCCTGAAACGGAATGATCATGGATGCCACCATCAGCGCAAATACGATCTTTGAGATCAGGTTGTTGTTGCGCACGATGTAATAAGCAAGCATGGATGCAAGCAGTGTGACAAGTACAGTTGCAGATACCGTCACGAGCATGGAGTTCTTGAATGCGTTCAGGAAATCCATCTGTGTGAAGGCTTTTACAAAGTTATCAAAGGACAAACCCTTGATCGTAAACAGCCAGGAAAACGGGCTCTTGATAATGTCACGTTTCTGTTTTAAGGAGTTGATCACAACCATCAAAAACGGAAACATGTATGCGATAAAAATAACGATCAATCCAAGCATCGCAAAAAAGTGTGCGATCTTCGCTTTTCTTCCACCAATCATTGCGGTCTGTTCCATTATGCTTCAACCTCCTTTTTCTTTGTCAGATATACCTGAAGTCCACTGATACATGCAACTACTACGAATAAGACAAGTGCCTCTGCCTGACCAACGCCAAACTGTCTGGACGTGAACGCCTTCTCATACACATGCATCGCTGCCATTTCTGTGGTGCCGTAAGGGCCGCCGGCGGTCAATGCAAGGTTCACATCGTAAACCATGAAGGCACGTGAAAGTGTCAGGAACAAGCAGATGGTCACAGAAGACATCATCAGCGGAAGCACAATGTAACGCAGCTTATTAAAGCCGGCCGCACCGTCTAAGCTGGCTGCTTCCAGTACGTCCTCGTTCAGTCCCATAAAGCCTGCCACGTAGATGAGGATCATGTAACCGGACAGCTGCCATACGGTAACCAGCACCATCGCTGCAAAGGCTTTGTCCGGATCCGACAGCCAGGAGATCTCAAACAGCTTCATCCCCGTTGCCTCACCGATATTTACAAACACACGGGAGAATACAAACTGCCAGATATATCCCAGAACGATTCCTCCGATCAGATTCGGGGTAAAAAAGCCCGCACGGAAGAAGTTCTGTCCCTTGATGCCGCGGGTCAGAAGATATGCGATACCGAACGCGATCACATTCACCAGGATCACCACAACGATCACATATTTAAATGTCAGTAAAAGTGCCGTCCAAAACTGTGTGTCCTTTGCCACACCAACGTAGTTTTTCAGACCGATAAAGTTTTTCACCTGTGAGACACCGTTCCAGTCTGTAAATGTCAGATACACGCCGTAGACAAACGGTACGATCACCACTGCCGCAAAAAATAGAATTCCCAGCAGTGCAAAGATACAAAAATCTTTTCCCTTGTTTTTTGCTTTCATCTTGCCACTCCTCTCTTATTCCTGCTCTGCCCAATAAGCTTCGATCAGTTCGATCAGTTCTTCCCTGTCACACCGGTCTGCCAGGTATTTTTGCATTGCTCCTCCCAGGATGGACCAGTGGTCATTCGGCACGATGGCAGATGCACTGAAGGTCTCACCGTTCTGTACATGCTCATAAATGGATCTGCTCAGCGGATCGGTGGGCTCATAGGGGTTATTCTGGAAAGGCGGAATAATATTACATCTGTAAACGACCAGCTGCTGACCAAGTTCACTGAATACCAACCAGTTTAAGAACTCCTTTGCAGCTGCCTTCTCATCCTCTGTTGCCATCTGTCCGTCCATCATGACCTGCTTGGATGCAGAGCCCTGGATCTTCTGATTCGCAAAATCATTCTCATCATTGCTCATAAAATAGGGCAGAAATCCGTATTCATCGTCGTTATCAGCGCCGGCCTCCTTCAGGTTCGGCCATGCCCAGTTACCGTTCAGCCAGATAGCTGTCTTGCCGTCCGCCAGATCGATGGCCATCTCATCATAATCCGCCCCCAGAGGATCACCCTTAGCCACGTTATATTTTTTCAGGATATCAATGAGATCCAAAAATCCGTTCATGCGGTCGTAATCTCTTAAGTTTAATTCACCGCTCTTGATCTGCTCAATGACCTGCGCTGCACCATCCGTGGTTCCATCATAGGTCTCATACACATACTGAAGCTGATGTGCGCCCAGCGACCAGTCCTCCTTGGCAAGTGAAACCGGCTTTTCGATTCCCGCTGCCACCAGACGATCCAGCAGGTTTACCAGATCCTCCTGCGTTTTCACAGATGCCGGATCGAATGGCTCACCCAGAGCTTCCTCAATGACTTCTTTGTGATAGATCAGTCCGCGTCCTTCCACACACAGCGGGAAGCTGTAGATCTTTCCGTTGATCTCAGTCAGATAGCCCTCTGCCTCTTTCGTCCAGGGCTCGTCAGAGAGATCCTCTGCCTTTTCCTCTGCCAATGCCACCACATCCGTCGTATCCAGGATGGAAAGTGTCGGCGGGTTGCCTGCATTGTACAGGCTCACGACCTTTGTGTAGGGTGAATCGCCGTCCGTCACCGGCATGATCTCCACATGAATCCCGGTCTTTTCCTCAAAGATCACCGCGATCTCCTCCAGTGCCACCTGGATCTCAGCCTTTGTGTTTAAAACGGAGATCTCCGTTCCCTTCAGATCCGTCCGGTACTCGTAGGTATCTACCGAAGTGTCGATCGGTATCTCCTCCTCCACCTCGTTCGGGTCATCCGGGTCACTTGCAAATCCAAAGGTGCATCCGGTCAGCGTACCCATCACCATCGTTCCGGTCAGTGTCAGCGCGAGCAAGCGCGCGATTCCTTTCCTTTTCATGAAGCTGTCCTCCTCTTTTTTCTTTTTTTCTCCGATCAGTTTCTTTTGTTTCCGATCATTTTGCCTTTCAGCAAAACCGGTAAAGTAACCGGTTACTTTGTAAGTTCATCTTAGCATCCGAAATTCTTCCAGTCAACTGTTTTTCGCAAGTTTATGAATCTTGCACAATTCCTTCTGCTTCTATTTATTCACATCATACAAAACCGGTAAAGTAACCGGTTACTTATTGTCTGTTGATAAAAAATCTGCTATAATCGGAACTGGTCAGAGCACGGCATGGTTCTGGCTAAAGTATGGTGAAATCATAAGAGGTAGGAAAAAGTATGAGCAGAGAAAAAAAGATCACATTTAATGACATTGCAAAATATACCGGCTTTTCCAAGACAACGATCTCCCGTTACTTCAACAATCCGGACTCCCTGACATTGGATAATCAGGAGATCATCGCGAACGCACTAAAGGAGCTTGATTATAAAGAAAACAAAGTAGCGCGGATCCTTGCCAACGGAAAGACGGAATTCATCGGCGTGATCATCCCGAATCTGATGAATCACTACTATTCAGAAATGCTCAACCGTATTCTATTAACTTATGAACAGTTTGGCTACAAATTTCTCGTCTTTATCGGAAACGAAAATGAAGTTTCTGAACGGCAATACATTCAGGAGCTTCTCGCCTACAACATCGAGGGGCTCATCATCATGAGCTTTACGATCCCTTCCAAGGAGCTCTCAGAGCTTGGTGTCCCGGTGGTAACCATCGAGCGCGAAGACAAGTATGTGTGCAGTGTCAACACAGATAACTATATGGGCGGTATGCAGGCCACCAGCCTGCTGGCAAAGCATGACTGCGACATTCTGCTGCACATCAACACGCCCACCTCTCCGGACATTCCCGCCTACGGGCGTATCAAGGGCTTTCTGGATATCTGCGAAGAAAAACATCTGAACCACCGGATCATCTACAGGGACCTGGGAAAGACCCATGAGCAGATGCAGTCATGTCTCAGTGAGATCCTTGAGGAGCTGACAGTGACCTATCCCGGTCAAAAAAAGGGCGTATTTATCTCCAGCGATACACATGCAAATATTTTCTTAAATCTTCTGATCAAGAAATATGGCACGCTTCCCGATGATTACCTGATCGTGGGCTTTGACGACTCACCCATCGCAAGAGAGGCCGTCATCCCCATCAGTACCGTGGGGCAGCAGATCGACCGGATTGCTTTCGAGGCTGTCAGCCTGCTGGTAGACCAGATGAATGAGCGCAAAAAAAGAAGACCGGTTCCGCTCACGGAACCGATCCATAAAGTTGTCACTCCCATTCTGATGCGTCGGGAAACTACAGAAAAAAATTTTCATCTGTCACTGTAAATGAATCAGGCATCACGAAATCGTCCTGAAACATATACTTTTGCTCCTTGTATTTTCATTTATATGTGAAAACACTTCTGTACGTCTACAAGCTTTCCGAGGACCATGATCGTGTCGTTCTCCTGCAGCTGTGTGTCCGGTGCGATGTTCATGGAAATCTTTCCTTCCCGTTTGATGCCAAGAATGTTTACATTGTATCTGTTTCGGATATCCAGCTCGCGGATGGATTTCTCATACCAGTTCATGGGTACCTCCACCTCAAAGATACCATAGTCCTCATCAATCTCCACATAGTCCGCAATGTGATCGGACGTGTAGCGGATGGAAGCCCAGCTGGCCAGCTGGCGCTCCGGATAGAGCACCTCGTCCGCGCCGTTTCGAAGCAGAAACTTGGCATGAATGTCACGGGATGCACGGCTTACCACAAGCTTTGCGCCCAGCTCCTTTAACAGGGAGGTCGTCTCCAGGGAGCTCTGGAAATCACTGCCGATCGTCACAATACATAGATCAAAATTGCGTACGCCCAGTGATTTTAAAAACTCTTCATTGGTGCTGTCACCGATCTGGGCGTTGGTGACAAAGGGAAGCAGCGCCTCTACACGCTCTTCATTCTTGTCTACTGCCATCACCTGATGGTGCAGCTCGTTCATTTTCATTGCGATATGTTTTCCAAAACGGCCGAGGCCGATAAGTAGTACGGTTTTCATTTTTTCCTCCACATATATTACTACCCGGACGGCTGTCGGAGATGCTTCCATGTAAGACACGCTCTCGCTCCGTGAAAAACGTAACGGATACTAAGAAATTTTTCTCGTGGACCCCACTCGAAAATTTCAAGTACCGACGTTTTTCAAGGGTCTTACATTGGAATGCATCCTCCTCCAGCCTGGGTATGAAATAGTTGAACATTTTATCTCATGATTCACATGATATAATGAGTGCAAACGAGTCAACATGCTTGCATGAT
>JAQYOU010000185.1 GCA_028727105.1 bacterium | reverse complement strand
ACGCCAAGGTGATCGATGTGGCACTAAAGTACGGTTACGATTCACCGACTGCTTTCACCAGAGCTTTTCAACTGATCCATGGGGTTACGCCATCGCAGGTAAAGGACAGCAGCGTTTCATTAAAGGCATTTCCGCCGCTTGTATTTCAGATGACTGTGAGAGGAACACAGGAAATGAATTACAGAATTGAGAAAAGAGATGCAATTCGCGTAGTTGGAAAAAGATTCCGCTGAAGCCAACGCTGGAGGAGAACTTCCGGATCACACCAAAGTTTTGGGCAGACTGTGCAATGGATGGAACGATCGCGCGGCTTGCGGAGATGATGGACACACCCATTTACGGATTGATGGGTGTAAGCACCTGTAATGAAAAGGATGAGTGGGAATATCTGGTGGCAGTGTCCACAACGAAAGAGAAAGGCGATTTTGAAGAATTGGTCGTTCCGCCATCTACATGGGCTGTTTTCTACGAGGAAGGACCTGTCATCAAAATGCAGGAACTGGAAACAAGGATCGTTACAGAATGGCTGCCTACGAGCGGATATGAGTACGCGAATGCACCGGAGACTGTAAAAAACTGTGCGGT
Organism: bacterium; assembly: GCA_028727105.1. GTDB lineage: Bacteria > Bacillota > Clostridia > Lachnospirales > Lachnospiraceae > W0P33-017. Next base: position 9,884 of record JAQYOU010000185.1, on the reverse strand, counting down.
TTGAACTGTTCACCCACATGTCCCGGTGGCTATTCGTTTTCCATGGACGGAGAGGAATATAAGAAATGCAAAAATATGGCCTTTTTTCATTCCCTCACAGAAGAAAACTATGATGCCATAGAAAAGCTGATCCGTTCGGAACTGGGTGAATCGTGACGCTGTGTTTGATATGGGAAAATATAATGAGTATGCACCGATGCTGAATATCGTCTGTGCCCAAAAAGATGTCGAAGGAACTTATCAGGTAGTGGAGCAGTTGTTGGAGAGTGTGGACAGTTTGTATGGTTTCTCAAAATCAAAATTGTATAGACACAAGAAATTCAAGGATACGGATGGTTCCTATTTACAAGTAATAAAAGAAAAACTGCTGGAAGGTTTTCGGAATGAAGAAGATCTTAGTTTCATGAAAGGATATGAACCTTGGGAGAAGCTTATATCCAAATAATGAATAAGAATCTTCAATAAGCTTGCTCACAGGTGTATTGTTGCAATCGTATTTTACAGCACGAATTCAGAAGTATTATTTTAATTGCATCTCTATAATAGGGTTCGTAAAGGAGAGATGCAACTATGAATACAACACAGATCAAAGAAAACAAATTACAGATGATCCTTGGGTTTTCGATCCCGAGTATCATCGCAATGCTGTTGCAAACGGTGATCACCATAACAGACGGTTATTTCACCGGAAACTATGTAGGGGAACAGGCGCTGGCGGCGATCAATCTGGGACTTCCGATCCTCTATTTCTATCTGGGAGCGGGGCTTTGCGTGGGAGTCGGCGGATCCGTGATCTGCGGCAGACTTCTTGGAGCAGGGGAAAAACAAAGAGCCGGCGAGGTGTTTTCCCAGACGATGGTGACAGCGGTAGCTGTCTGCATCATCATTTCATGTCTGGCATTCGTTCTTTTTACACCGATTCTTCGGGTGCTTCGTGCAGATGCCGGTTTGTCCGGTTATTTTACAGCGTATTACCGGATCATGCTATTTACTTATCCGCTTATGGTGGCAGGAACAATACTTGGGATGTTTATTCGTGCGGATGGAAAGCCCCAGGTATGCATGATCGTGAGCATTGCAGGGTGTATCCTGAATATGATTTTGGACTACATCTTTGTGGGCTTGCTTGGAATGGGCGTACAGGGAAGTGCGATCGGTTCTCTGATCGTTCAGGTGGTCACAGTAATGATCTCGCTTGGCTATTTTTTCAGTCGAAAGGCGGGAATCCGGTTTCGGCGGTTCAAATATGATGGGATGGCAGGCAGGGAAATGATACTCAATGGTTCTTCCGAATTCATCGGGGAGATGGCCAGTGCCATATCCATGTTTGCTTTTAACTATGTGCTCATGAAATACGTGGGTGCAGAGGGTGTGGCTGCCTTTACGATCCTTGGGTTCGTGGTGTATGGTTATAGCATGATCTGCATCGGTTTCGGGCAGGGGATCATGCCGCTGGTCAGCATCTGCTGGGGCGCGCAGGAGCAGGAGACTGCTTTTGAGATACGAAGGATGACCAATCGGATTCTGTTTGTGATAGGTTTGTTGGTTTCCGGCATCTTTTTTGTGACCGGAAAAAGCTACGCCGGAATGTTTGGCTGCAGCAGCATGGTGTCAGATATGGTAGCAACCGGATTTCGGATTTATGCAGTGACATTTGTTGTCATGGGCTATGATGTGATTAATTCCATGTATTTTACCAGCTGCGGCGACGCAAGGTCTTCTGCGATCATATCCTCACTTCGAGGGATCGTGCTGTTATTGGCATTTACATTTATTCTTCCTGCAATCTTTGGAATGAACGGCGTGTGGATGGCGGCACCATGTACGGAAACTTTGACGGCAGTTGTTTCGCTGTGTCTGATCAGAAGCCAGAAAAACAGGATAGAGAGAGGATGAGTCGATGCAGGACAGAGAGAGTACGACCATACGCAGGGCAGTGATCAATCAGGCGATCAATTATATCTTCGACCATATCGAAGAGGATATCACGGTGGATGATGTGGCACGGCACTGCGCTTACTCGAAATATCATCTAACCCGCATATTCAAAGAGGAAACAGATGAGGCGTTATATCAGTTTATGAAGCGGGTGCGTCTGGAGCGAAGCGCCTGGCGTCTGAAAGTCGAGAAAGAGAAAAGTATCACAGAGATAGGCGGAGAATACGGGTATTCTTCGTCTAATTTTGCTACTGCATTTAAGAAGCATCTGGATATGTCACCGGCAGATTTTCGAAAAAACAGTGAGCAGCTGGTAAAGGCGAGCTCCTTTTCACATGGTATCTCTCTGGATGCACTGGAAGATGCGGGGGAACGGATCACCATTGAGCAATTGGAGCCTTTTACCGTGATTTATGAACGAAAAAAAGGAAACTATCATGATCTGAAAAAGGAATGGTGTGCATTTATTGAGAAGTATCAATATCTTGCCACGAAAGACACGATCTACATTGAGTGTACTATCGATGATCCGTCGATCACGGACGAAGATCACTGTATGTATGAGCTGTGCCAGACCATCTCGCCGGATGATCCGGCACTGAAAGAGCATCCGGAGCTTTTGACACATGACTGTGTCGGTGGAACCTATGCGGTGTATCATTTCAAGGGCTATCCCCAGTTTTTGTTTCTGGTGTATCAGGAGATCTTTTGCAGATGGCTCTCAAAGACCGGCAATCAGCTGGACGAGCGGCCGATCTTTGACATTTACCGCGAGGTGAGAGAGGATGGATATATGGAAATAGATATCTGTTTTCCGTTGAAAAAGTAATGATTGCAGCAAGAACGCAGAGGCATTCTTGAATTTTGAAAAAGGGGAGAATGAAAAATGGATCAAATATGGAAAGAAATGTATGAAGCAGCAGAAACTGTTCAGAACGGAAGAAAAATATCGGATTATGTGACAGCGGGAGATGTTTCCGCTGCCATATATTCAGCATCCGGAAAAATCTACACAGGGGTGTGTATTGACACCTGTTCTACCTTGGGGATCTGTGCGGAAAGAAACGCGATTTTTCAGATGATCACGAATGGAGAACAATCATTTTCGAGGGTGCTTGCGATCATGCCGGATGGGAAAAATGGTGCGCCATGCGGGGCATGCAGAGAGTTAATGGTTCAATTAATGCCTGATACCTATAAAAATGTTGAGATATTAATGGATTATGATACGGAAAGAATTGTCACGTTAGGAGATTTGACTCCTGAATGGTGGATATAACAATAGTAAGAGGTAGCTATGTTACTCATTGGAGAGGTATCGAAGATATCACAAGTATCCTTAAGAATGCTAAGATATTATGATAAGGCAGGCATATTTAAGCCGAAGATCATTCATGAGGAAAACGGATACCGTTATTATACGGCAGACCAGCTGGATGACCTTTATCGGATCGTGGAACTGCGGGATCTGGGTTTTTCTGTGGCTGAGATTGGAACACTGGTAGGAGAAGATTGCAGGGAAAAGTATCTTCGTGCAATTCAAAAGAAAAGGCAGGAACTGGAATCGGAGGCTGCCGGACTTCAGATGAAGCTGAAGAGACTTGCTTCCCTTGAGGCAGATGTGAATTCCAACGAAGAAGAGATCTTGCACAAGGATGTTACGATTGTTCTTAAGAGTATCCCGGATAAAGATGTTATTTCCTATCGAAAGACGGTAGATAATTATTTTTGTGAGGCGAAGATGTGGGAGGAGTTCGGAAAGCTGCTTGCTGAATGCGAAGTACCTTATTCTGATTCCGATGAATGCTTCTCACTCTATCACGACATCGACTATCGGGAAGAAAATGTAGACATCGAGTTGTGTATGGTCTGGAATCGCGGACAGGCGAAGATTCCGGATGGTCTGATCCACAGACAGGTCATTGGATGTGAAAAGGCAGTCAGCGTCATTGTAAGAGGGCCGTATGAGAATATCTCTTATGCATATCGTAAATTTGCACACTGGTTAGAAGTACACGAGGAGTATCACATGACAGAACCGACGAGACAGATCTGTTATGTGTCTCCGGTAAACTCGAGTGACCCACAGGAGTATGTGACAGAGATATTAATTCCACTTTGCGAGTCATGATATTAGAAAGGGTTTTGTGAAACAGGGCCCTATTTCATTTCTTTATGATATATTTTCTGCTTGACCTTGACACCATGTCAGGGTCTACGATTAGTCGTGTGACAGCGAAATATTATGAAGAAGGAGAGAAAACATGTTTCAAATGAATCGGATCGGAACCGTAGAAAAACAGGGACAGCAGTTGCAGGTCATGCTTCATGGCCCATACAAAAAAGCGATGAAGCATATGGAGAAATTTAGTCATATCCATCTTTTTGTCATTGCAGGAGGTGACAGGCTTACGAGAATCACCGGAAGAGTATGTGACATTGATTTTCGTGTGGGCACAGTGGACCTGGAATGGAACTGTGAAAAAAGCCGTGTGACGGATTGCGAATTTCCGCTTGCATTAATTGATATGAAGCCCTATCTGCCAAGCGAGGATTACGCAATCACAGACGATTGCGGTGGGATAAATACCGGAGTTTTTGTGCAGTCGGATGCATCGCAGGAAACGTACACATGTGAGACGATCGGCGAAATCAGAAACACAAGAGGTATCACTTATCTACAGTATCGGAAGGAGGTTCCGCTTCCGAAAAAGCTTGGAACATATGTGCATGTCATCTGGTGGTTTGATAAATATGATGATGCTATATACAGGAGAATCATGCAGTGTGAGACTCCTTATGAAAGCGAAGGAAAAATGGGTGTATTTGCCTGTAGAGCGCCGATCAGACCCAATCCGATCGCAGTGACAACCGTTTTGGTAAGGGGAATTGATCATGCAAATCACAGAATCTATATCAATGGGATCGAAGCATTCGACCATACAGCATTGCTTGGAATGATCGATTATGACATCAACATGGATCGTGTTCCGAAAGAAGCGGTCGTTCTCCCGGAATGGACAGGAGATTGGCCGGATGAGATTCTGGTGGCAGAGGCCTCCCCGGAAGATGTAGAGGGTCTGATCCGGGAGTTAGACAAAGCGAGAGCGGATGTGAAGCAGGCTGCCTATGGTGCAGATGTAAAAGGAATAGACGAAGAACATAATGACAAAAAATCAGATAGACACCGGCCGACACACATCGTGGTAATCGGTGCACGGGAGAACAATCTAAAGGGCATATCCGTATCGATCCCATACGGAAAGATTACTGCTGTTGTCGGAGTGAGCGGAAGCGGGAAATCAAGTCTTGTTATGGATACCGTGTATGCGGAGTGTCAAAGACGTATGGAGCAGTTAAATTCAGAAAGCTCCTTAAGACCACGGCCACAGATGGAGAGCATGACCGGATGCATGCCGGTGGTTATGATCTCGCAAAAAGAGATACGTGCAAACTCCAACTCTACCATCGGAACCTTCAGCGGAATCAGCCATCATCTTCGATGCATTTATGCAGCAATCGGAAAACGTAACTATTCTGATCTAAGCCAGGTTTCTTTCAAACTGACGCCTGCGACTTTCAGCTTTTTGGATCCGGAGTGCAGGTGTGCGGCATGTAACGGAAAAGGAAGAAAGTATCAACCGGATATCGAAAAAATAATTACAAGGCCGGAGAAAAGCCTGTTGCTTGGAGCGTCTCCGTTTCTTGGAAAACTGAAAAGCTATATTGAACATCCGAATGCGAACTGGATGAAAGGACAGGTTGTCGCACTTGCAGATGAGATGGGTGTGGATCTGGCAAAGCCGTGGAAGGAACTACCGGAAGACTTCCGGGAAAAAGTCCTGTATGGTGATGCGACAAAGGAAGTTACGTTTGTCTATGATAATAAGAAGACGGGAAGAAAGGGAGAGATCACACGCATCGTAGAAGGAATCTTTCCGGTTATCAACCGAACCTTTATTGAGGATGACAAGGGAGGTATGGGCAAAAGATATATGTCTGATATTCCTTGCGATGTATGCGGAGGAGAGCGTCTTGCACCGGAAGGAAGACTGGTGAGCGTGCTGGGTGTCAGATATCCTGTCGCAGCAGGACTCGATTTTGAAAGGCTTCGCCGGTTCGCCCTTGAGATGAAGGAGGAATTGCCCAAAGAGGAATTGCAGTTGATTGAAGAGCATATCGATGCGATCATTGCCGATTGCGAGACAGCAAAAAAACTGGGCATTGAATATCTGTCGATTGACCGTGAGCCTTCCACCTTATCGGGCGGAGAGGCACAGCGATTAAAGCTGATGTCAGCGTTCGGAAATCACATGACAGGAATCCTCTATATTTTTGATGAGCCTTCCAAAAAGCTGAGTCAGAGAGAATACGACTATATTATCGGAATGATGCGGGAACTGATCCATGAGGGCAATACCGTTCTGATGGTTGAACACAACATGGATCTGATAAAAATTGCGGATTGTGTGATCGAGATCGGACCGAAGGCCGGAAAGCTGGGTGGATATCTCATGGCAGAAGGAACGTACAAGGATGTAACCACACACAGCCATGCCATGCTTGGAAAATACGCGGTGCAATATGACCGTTATGATCGCGGAACGAGAACTCTTGTTACATGGGAAGATGATTCGTATTTTTCCATCAAACATGTCACTGCGAACAATCTGCACGATGTAAGTGTGGCTATTCCAAAAGCTGCATTGACTTGTATCACGGGAGTTAGTGGCAGTGGAAAATCAACCTTGCTGTATCAGGGAATCCTTCCACAGATGGAAAAGAGTGATAGCTTTGATCAGGTTGTGCTTGTCGAATCAAAAATAGCGGGAGGTTCTGCCCGGTCGGTGGTCGCTACTTATATTGGCATCATGGATGAGATCCGTCAGATGTTTGCATCCGGTGAAGCAGCTAGCAGTGCCGGTTATGATGAGAAGGATTTCAGCTTCAATACGGGAAGACTGCGCTGTGAACACTGTGGCGGTGACGGAAGAGTAAAGATTCCGTATACGCAGGACTCGTACGGCGTATGTCCGGTCTGTCATGGAAGGCGTTACGATAAACGTGTGGAGAATATCTGTTGTGGTGGAAAAAGTATTACGCAGATACTGGCGCTCTCCGTTGACGAGGCAGCAGAGTTTTTTGCCGGAAAGAACGATGAAATTGCAAAAGCATGTACACTGTTAGTGCGCGTGGGACTGCCCTATCTTACACTCGGTCACAGTACCGGTGCCTTGTCCGGAGGCGAAGCGGCAAGACTGAAGATTGCAAGCTGTCTGATGAGTGCCAACATGAAAAACAGTCTGTTTTTGCTGGATGAGCCGACTTGCGGACTTCATTTTTCAGATATTGATCATTTGATCGCACTTCTGTATGAAATGATCGATGCGGGAAATACGGTTGTGGCGATCGAACATAATAAACGCTTTTTATCGGCAGCAGATCACGTGATCACAATGGGACCCGGAGCAGGAGAAAACGGTGGCAGAGTTATTTCTGCACAGGCTTCGTGCTGTTAATTCATCTTTTGAAGGGGAAACCTAAATTTCCAAAACACATTGACGAAGGAGTGTGATTGTATGAAAAAAAGAAAATTATTATATCTGTAGTATGTGCTATTGTATTGTGGATTGCTATCGGTATTATTGATTATAGTAGAGTTCATAGTTTTGAAAAGCCGATTTTTTGTGTTGGTACAGAACTTGCTGACGATGGTGGATCTGGAAAATATGATGGGTTTGGGTATTCCTTTGATATTATAGGAAACTTTATGCCTGAAGATGAGTTTCCTGGAGTAACCAAATGGACATATTATTTGTTTGGAGTTGAAATTCAAACTCAAATAAGAGATTGACTTATTCTAATGATGATATTGATGAATTTATGAAACATGCACGTATAGAATATGGCTTTTTTACTGTTAAAATGGGGAATCGAGAAGCAACACAGTATTATACGAAAAGCGACAACACAAGTGCCATACAGTCAAAGGCAAGATATGACAGTAAATATGAACATATAACATCCACAGGGTATCAGCTTATGAATTATGAGCCGGGAAGTGTGTTTAAGCTTAATGGCAAAGAATATGTGTTAAAAGAGAACCATACTTTGGATATTCCATACGGAGAAGATTTATGGTGTTTAGAATACCCGTCAAACTATAGATTTGGGGAAAAAGTTGATTAATCTCTAAGAGTCTGGTTATATGTGTTGTAGCTATCAAGAAAAGGGATACTTACATCGTGTTGTAGTACATGGTGTAGGTATCCTTTTTTATATCTTCTATAATCATTACATAAAAAAGTGGAAATGCACATAAATTAGTAATGTGTATTGAAGTAAAAACAATTTAGTGGTAAAATGGCATTACCAAAATTCGTGTCATGCACAAAAACAAGGAGTGATACTATGGAGATTAAGAGAGATTCATACCTTGAACAGTTAAAGATAAGAAAAGATAACGGAATGATTAAGATTATCACGGGAATCAGGAGATGCGGCAAATCATTCCTGTTATTTGTGTTGTTTAAGAAATACTTATTGGAGAGTGGCGTGGACAATGGCCACATCATTGAGATTGCTTTAGATGGCATTGAAAATGAGGAACTGAGAGATCCAAAGAAGTGTTATCAGCATATTAAAGAGCGGGTGAAAGATGACCAGAAGTATTATCTGCTTTTGGATGAAGTACAGTTTATGCCACGATTTGAGGAAGTGCTGAACAGCTTGCTCCGTATCAGTAACATTGATGTGTATGTAACCGGCAGTAATTCTAAATTTTTATCTAGTGACATTGTAACTGAATTTAGAGGCAGAGGAGATGAAATCAGAATTTATCCGTTGGCCTTCGCAGAGTTCTATGCTGCTTTTGATGGAGATTATGATGATGCTTGGGAGGAATATATGATATACGGTGGGTTGCCACAGGTAGCACAATTTTCTCTGGAACGCCAGAAGGCTGAGTATCTTAAAAATATTTTTACCAATGTTTATATCAAGGATGTGGTAGAGCGAAACAGGATTCAAAATGTTGATGAGATTGGAATCTTGGTGGATATTCTTGCTTCTGCCATAGGAGCCCCTACCAATCCAACCAAAATATCAAATACTTTCAAAAGTGAGAGAGGTATCAATTACAGCAATAAAACCATATCCAACCATATTGATTATTTGACAGAGGCGTTTTTGATTTCTAAAGCGGACAGGTATGATATCAAGGGTAGAAAATATGTAGGAGCAAACCTGAAATACTATTTTTCGGATATAGGACTTAGAAATGCCAGACTGAACTTCAGACAGCAGGAGCCGACTCATATTATGGAGAACATTGTTTATAATGAGCTGCTTGTGCGGGGCTACAATGTGGATGTCGGTATTGTGGATGTATTTGCAAAGAATAGTGAAGGAAAGAGGGTTCATAAGCAGTTAGAGGTTGATTTTGTAGTAAACCAGGGCAGTCAGAGATATTACATTCAGGTGGCTTATGATATGACTTCTGAGGAAAAGCAAACACAGGAACTTAACTCATTTAGAAATATTCCGGATTCATTTAAGAAGATTGTTATAGTAAATGGAACGAAAAAGCCTTGGAGAAATGAGGAAGGATTTGTGATTATGGGCATGAAATATTTTCTACTTAATGCGGATAGCTTGGAGTTTTAGCATGGAAAATGAGATGATTTGTTCCGATATAAAAGATATGGATATAAAGTTAGGAGGCAGAGAAATGGCAACGGTTGTGTATTCTAATGAAGAAGTTGGCCTGCAGAACAAGTTCGAGCACATATGGAAGCAGTGGTACCGAAACTTAATCATTGGAAATAAAAGATTTCGATAATTTCTAAACATATAGATTGTTTTCCCCCAATATTTCCAAGGGATGATAAGGTGCGAAATCACCGTTCTTTCTAGGCTTTGCAAATGGGAATTAAAGTTCAAGTCCC
>JAQYOU010000184.1 GCA_028727105.1 bacterium | reverse complement strand
CCATCCCTCATCAACACCTTTCCGTATAGATGAAGTAATTGTCTTGTCTGACCCCAACGACGTATCCCTCGTCTGCTGCGTGTATGTGACACCATTGTACACATAGTCTATCCATGGAATGTCTTCAAAATTTCCGTTTTTGATCTGTGTTGCTTTATTTGAGTTGACAGAAGCTATTGTTGCTACAAGCGCTGATGAGCTTGACTGTTCTTCCTCCGCATACACAGTGATCGCTCCCTGTGGAAGAACCAGCGAAGAAAACACCATAGCAAACGCCATCGCGCTGCAGAACGCTCGTCTCATCATCATGCCTTTCATTGTTCTCTTTTTCATTTCAAGTACCTTCCTTTCACTTCTTTCTCTGCTGCATATTCATCGGGATATTCTGTTCCGGCATACCTGATTCCTCCTCTTTTTTCAAATATAGGAGAATTGTACCAAACGAAGCGTTGCAAAAGCGTTGCAAAATGCCGGAGAAAGAACACATTTTCAAAATATTCTGTAAAATACCTACAACACCTGCCACCGGCAGCTTCTTTCGGATGCATGGCAACGCAAAAAAACTTCGGATAGCAACCTTTGCCACCGAAGTTTTTTGTTTTCCGCTCAATATTAAGTTGTAACTTCGATTCCCCCATGGGTCATCTCACTCCAGCTGTACTGTGCCATGTACTCTCCCTGGTAAAGATTGACCGCGTAGAGCTTTCCCTCCAGCCAATCGTAGTAATCACAGTCCACCTTTGTCCGGTCAATGCCAATCTTTCCCCGCTGTCTGATGATGACATCCTCGCAGCCTGCATCTGAAAATGTATCCTTCAGATCCTTGATCAGGCTGCGGTAATAGCTGGGTGAATAGTTATCGCCTCTTAGCAAAGCCATGATCTCTCCACCCGTACATAATGCTCCCCTGCGGTCAACCAGATACGCCAGCATTTCTTTTGTCAGATCATATTTAAACTTTACAGGCTGACCGTGGATAAACACCTCAAAATTTCCAAATGTCTGAACATATACCCGTTCTTTTCTCTCGGGCTTTATGGGAAATCTTAAGTTTTCCAGCTCTTTTTTTACCTTTTCTGCTGTGATCGGCTTTATCATGTAACCGCTTACGTGCATCTCAAGGGCATCTTTCATATAATCCGCATAGCCTGTCGCAAAGATAATATTGGTATGGGGATTTATGAACTTTATTTCTTTTGCGAGCTCCACACCACTCATATTCCGCATCTGAATGTCCAGCAGTACAACCTCGCAGGGTGTACCTTGAAAAAACTCCAGAGCTTCCTTTGGCTTTCGAAAGCTGTATATGGTTGCGGAGGATTCTGCCTTTTTCGCGGCGGAAACAAGTCCCTCCAGCGCAATCTCCTCATCGTCTATTGCCAGTATATTCATGCACCTACCTCCTTCGGAATACGGATCGTCACTGTGGTGCCTTTTCCCGGTTCACTCTGAACTTCCAGTATGGCGTGACACATGAGATCAAGACGCTGCCGTACATTACGGATGCCTACATGGGTTCCTTCCCCGCTCGCTTCTGTTCCGGGAACAAACCCTACACCATCATCTGACACGATGACCTCATAGCAATCCGGACAGGCCTTCACAGTGAGTATGACAGTTCCGCTGCCTTCCCCTTTCTGGCAGATTCCATGCTTTACAGCATTTTCCACAAGCGGCTGCACGGACAGGGCCGGCAGCATAAAGTCTGTGCGCTCAATATGGTACATCACATTCAGATCTTTGCCAAAACGAAGCTGCTCCAGCTTTAAGTATGTCTTTACATGCTTTAATTCTTCCTCAAAGGAGATCAGTGTCGTACGGTCTACCACACTGAGACTCCGCTGAAGATAATCAGAAAAATCGCTGATCGCCTGCTGCGCCATCTCTACATCCTTCTCACACAGATGATAGATGGAATTGAGCGAGTTATAGATAAAGTGCGGCTGTATCTGACTCATGGCAAGGCTGATCCGGTTCTCTTTCAGTTCTTTCTCCAGTTTTTTTGCACGGATGGAGGCCTGGTAGTTGACCGCCACCTGTCTGATTCCCCACATGAGTAGGAATACGAACAGCACGCCAAAGACTACCTTGATGCAGGCACCGTTCTTCCACAGAGAGATACGGCCATTCATAAGCTCCGCGATCAGTGCCGTGAGCAGCACCACCCCACAAAGCAGCATGATACGCTGCTGCTTCGTACTGCTTTTTATTTCCATGATGCACAGTACGGTCAGTATCAGGCTGACAAGTCCTTGTGCGACCGCCCAATAAATACCTGTATCGTAGATTCCCATCACTCGGGTAAGCGCGATTGTCATAAACAGAAAATCCGCAAGCATGAGCACATACCCTGCGATCTGTGCGAGCTTCCTGCGTTTTTCATGCAACAATTCTATTGCCCCTGCCGTAAGCAGCAATGCTGCAAGCATCATTGCTACCTGTCTCATGTATGTATTAAACACCATCTGATCGTTTCTCAGAAAAATGTCTTTTGTGTCAAGATACATATACACAGTCATGAGCAGAGACATGCATCCCATTTTTAACAGCAGCGTACTGTTTGGGAGATGCAAAAGCAAATAGCCGATGGCTGTTCCGATGAGAGCAATGGATGCCACGAAAAGAAAGATACAGAAATAGCGATACGGCAATTCTTCCTTTTCATAGAGTTGTTTTAATTGTGTCGCGCCGCTCATGTAAAGTGAATCCAGCAGTTCTCTGTATGCTTCCTTATTTCCATAGCTGTGCGGATTATGTAACTGAATTTCAATCACATCATTCTCTGACATGGCAGGCAATATCCATTCCTGCCAACCCGTACCACACAGATCCGAATTGATCTCATTGCTCATCTCGTATGTATCTTCACCATTTACCGATACATTCATGCCGATATGGTCCAGATAAAAATAGACGCAGGCTCCTTCCGGCAGCTCCGGGTCAAATCTTCCCCTCAGCGCAAGATCTCCGTCAAAAGCAGACAGATCAACATCTTCGCTTAATGTCTGCCATGCTTCACCGTCCTGACTATATTCGCCTACAAACTTTAATTGCAGGGACATCGCAAGAAACGGCTGGTTCGTCTGTTTACAGGCTGCGAAAACGATAATTCCAGCAAACAGAAAAATAATTAGATACAAAATGAAATTAATGTTTTTTTTCTTCAAAGCGTTCTCCTTATGGTTTTTTCTATTATGATTTACATATTTTCTATTTTACCACACAAATGCGGACAAAAGATAGTCAAATCTAATTTTCCCCTAGAGCTGCCCCATAAGCGAACATCTTTTCCGCCACAGTACGAGTAATGTCAAACATGTAATTGATGATGGATTCCACATCCGGATCTTCGTCAACACCCAACCGCTCACACAGTCTGCGGTTTGCGTCATACACCCGTTTGTATGCTTCACAGCTCGTTTTTCCTTCCTCAAACTCATTCTGTATCCGTACATTCTGTATCACATAATCTCCTTCATCCGCATATACTCCCAAAACTGCCTCATATACATTTTCAACTAATTTCATATAAACCTCCGTTTGTCTCACTTTTTCAACACATTTTACTCTGATTTACGAATAGAATCAATATATTATGTTGAAAAAATGAGACAAAACCATCCATATGGTAATGATAAAGGAGAGTCGTATGCCAAAACCACTTTCACTCCATGGCGAGAAAAATCTGATCAGTCAACGCCTGATCGCTTTGCGCAAAGAACAGGGGTTGTCACAGCGCGATCTGGCGCAAAAGCTCCAGCTTGCCGGATATGATATGGACAGAAATGTGATCACCCGCATTGAAACCAATCAGCGGTATGTGACAGACATCGAGCTAAAGGCTCTGGCAGAGGTACTTGATACCACATACAGTTATCTTATAGACGGACAGTAAAAAACGTGCAGAGGAAAACATCTCCCCTGCACGTTCTTATTCTATCGGCTCTTGTTCTCTTTTTTTGTTGATGGTTCCTTCATTGCTCCTTCTGGATTCATTCTCTCAGAAAGCCTGGTCATTTCGCTGCTCCGTGCCTCAAAAATATCTGCGTTATACTGGTACGGCTGGTCTTCTGCCACCATTGACATATGGGCGGGAAGTGAATTGCTCCGATCTGCCGTTTCGTCTTTTTTTACATCTGCCTCACGCTTTTCCTGTTCCAGTTTTACATCCGCCGACAGGTTATCCAGCTTATCTATGGATGCATCGAGAAACAGGTGTGTTGATGTAAGCAGCTTCTTATATGCCTTGAATGGCTTCAGAATGGTATCTGTGACAGAGTGCTTCTGTGATTTCTGCGAATAATCAACCTCTGGCTTATCTGCAAAGGTACGAATTGTATTTGCAGCCAGGTGACCCGCTTCACTGAGTCCCTTTCCAAGCAACGAGATCTTTGCAATGCTTTGATCTGTTGCCCGCAGACTCTCCTTCACTGATTCCCGTCCATTTACCATAATATCTCCTACTTATAAAAATTCTTATCTGTAATTCGAAATGATTCCATATACTTGTCCAGTATTTCAGTATTAACAAGTACCAGCTGTCCTATTTTGTAACAAGCCTGTGCTTCTTTTGCCAATTCCTGAAACTTCGTCTTGCCCATACTATACATTTTGGCTCCATCTGAATACCTGACATATTTCTTCATCTCTTGCACTCTTTCTTGATGTTCGCAGTTTTCCCTCACGGTTATCTCCTTTCTATTGTTGTCATCTGTTGTAGCGTCAAATGACGCATTTCCCCATAACGCAAAAAGAGGACATCTTCTAAATTCCTTTAGAAAATGTCCTCTTAGTAGTTCATATTTGATTGATTCTAATTCTTTTCAGATTGTGTACTCTTTCATACTGATGTAAATGACTATGCCAAAATGCGTCCTAAAATACGTCCTTTGACGCATCCACACCCCTCAAACCCGCATAAACACTGGATTTATTTTTCCAAACTTTTCATTGTCGGGAACAACAGTACATCCCTGATCGCCTGTGAATCGGTTAAAAGCATTACCAGGCGGTCGATACCGTAGCCGATACCTCCTGTGGGGGGCATACCGATCTCGAGAGCGTTTAAGAAGTCCTCGTCAGTGTGGTTCGCTTCCTCGTCTCCTGCCTCGAAGGCTGCGTCCTGTGCGGCGAAACGCTCTCGCTGGTCGATGGGATCGTTCAGCTCGGAGTATGCGTTACACATCTCCCAGGTGTTGATGAACAGCTCGAAACGCTCTACCTTTGAAGGATCTGAAGGCTTCTTCTTGGTCAGCGGAGAGATCTCGATGGGGTGATCCATGATAAAGGTAGGCTGGATCAGTTCCTTCTCGCAATACTCCTCGAAGAACAGGTTCACGATGTCGCCCTTGGTGTGACGATCCTCGTACTCGATGTGATGCTCGTCTGCCAGCTTCTTTGCTGCTGCGTCATCTGCTACTTCATCAAAGTCAATACCTGCATATTTCTTGATCGCCTCGTTCATAGTCAGACGTGCAAACGGCTTTCCAAGGTCGATCTCGATGCCGTTGTAAGAGATCTTTGTGGTTCCGCAAACCTTTTCTGCCAAATAACGGAACATGCTCTCGGTCAGCTCCATCATTCCTTCATAGTCTGTGTAAGCCTGATACAGCTCCATCAGTGTAAACTCCGGATTGTGACGGGTGTCTACACCCTCGTTGCGGAATACGCGTCCGATCTCATACACGCGCTCAAGTCCGCCTACGATCAGTCTCTTTAAGTACAGCTCCAAAGAAATGCGAAGTTTTACATCCTCATCCAGTGCATTGTAATGGGTCTCGAAGGGTCTTGCTGCTGCTCCGCCCGCATTGGATACGAGCATGGGGGTCTCTACCTCCATGAAGTTGCGGCCGTCTAAGAAGTTACGGATCTCCTTTAAGATCTGTGAGCGCTTGATAAATACTTCTTTGCTCTCCTGATTCATGATCAGGTCTACATATCTCTGACGATAACGCATATCCGTATCGGTCAGTCCATGGAATTTCTCAGGCAGGATCTGAAGTGACTTTGTAAGCATCGTCATTTCTTCTGCATGAATGGAGATCTCGCCGGTCTTTGTGCGGAAGGCAAAGCCTTTGATACCGAAAATGTCACCGATATCTGCTTTCTTGAATGCTGCGTACGCTTCCTCACCGATGGCATCTCTTGCCACATACACCTGAATGTTTCCCTTCAGGTCCTGAATATTGCAGAAGGATGCTTTTCCCATCACGCGCTTGAACATCATACGTCCGGCAATACTTACCGGGATCGGTGATGCGTCCATGATCGATCTGCGCTCGTTGTAATCGTTGTTTAATACTTCCTTCTTCTGTGCATCGTCAAGACCCTCGACATCCGGCTCCGATCTGCCTGCTAAAAGCTGTTCCTCGTGTGCGGTGTATTCTGCCTTTACATCCGTGCTGTGATGTGTCTGATCATACTTTGTAATGACAAACGGATCCTTGCCTGCGTCCTGCAGATCCTTTAATTTGTCACGACGCACCTTTAAAAGCTGATTGATATCCTGCTGCTGTCCGCCATTCTGCTGATTTTTCTCTGCCATGTTTTCCTCCGATCAATGTTTAGTTGGATCTCTGAATCTCTAACACCTTGTATAATACTTCTCCGACCGGCGCTTCTACCTTTATTTCCTGGCCAACCGTTGCTCCGAGGAGCGCACGGCCGAGGGGTGACTCGTTGGAGATCTTTCCCTTTAAGCTGTTTGCCTCTGTGGAACCTACGATCTTGTACTCTAATTCCTCGTCAAATTCGATGTCCAGAATACGAACCTTACATCCAACGCTGATCTTGTCTAAATCTACCTCATCCTCTACTACGACCTCTGCATTTTTTAAGATCTGCTCGATCTCCTCGATACGCGCCTCAATGTCACGCTGTTCATCCTTGGCTGCATCGTACTCTGCATTCTCGGAAAGGTCTCCCTGCTCTCTTGCCTCTTTGATCTTCTGGGCGATCTCACGGCGCTTTACCACCTTTAAATCCTGCAGTTCATCCTCTAATTTCCGTAAACCTTCGTAAGTTAAAATGTTTTTCTTTGCCATTTTACTTATCCTTTCTATTTTTTATAAATCGTGTGCGCACGTTCGCGCCCGAGCGGTATGCGTAGCATATATTTCCGCTCCGCGAGGTGCGCATCTAAAAAGAGCCTATTTAACCCATGTATTATATCTGATCATGCCTTCTCTGTCAAGGATTTCTGCCTTTTACATCCCGTTTTCTTCCATAATCAATTTCATACACAAAGCATTACGCCTCCAAAAACCGGTCCATCAGCTCCTCCAGCTGGTTGTAACTCTCCACCTCACTGAGCGCGCGGCGCAGATGACTGGCTCCATGGTAGCCTGCGGTGTACCAGGCAGCGTGCTTTCGCATCTCACGGATGCCAACGTATTCTCCTTTAAATTCGATCTGCATCCTTGCATGCCGAAGCATCATCTGAGCCATCTCTTCTGCCGAGGGCTTTTCCAGAGGTTCTCCCGTCTCCCACTCATGAAGGATCTGCCGAAAGATCCAGGGATTTCCCTGGGCACCGCGGGCGATCATAAAACCGTCGCATCCGGTTTCATCCCGCATGCGAAGTGCATCGGAAGCCGTCAGAATGTCACCGTTGCCTATAACAGGGATCGTTACGGTCTCTTTGACCCTTCGAATGATACTCCAGTCCGCTTTTCCGGAATAATACTGTTCTCTGGTCCGTCCGTGTACTGCCACTGCTGCCGCGCCGGATTCCTGCGCGATATGCGCGAGCTCCGGTGCATTGACATGGGCATCATCAAATCCTTTCCGGATCTTGACCGTTACCGGACGGCTGGTGGCTTTTGCCATCGCCTCTATGATCTGTCCTGCCAATAGCGGCTGCTTC
Source organism: bacterium (assembly GCA_028727105.1). Taxonomy (GTDB): domain Bacteria; phylum Bacillota; class Clostridia; order Lachnospirales; family Lachnospiraceae; genus W0P33-017. Next base: position 7,448 of record JAQYOU010000184.1, on the reverse strand, counting down.
ATGAGCGCCGATCCTTCTCCGTTATTGACCACCTTTGGCACGGGGCAGCCCATGTTGATGTCCAGGATATCAAACAATACGCCTTCGGCCTCGATCCGCTTTGCAATATCACCCATGATCTGCGGATCAGAGCCAAACAGCTGCAGGGATACCGGATGCTCCCGTTCGTCGATCGTAAGCATAGCCTTTGTGTTCTTGTTATTGTAAAGGATCGCCTTCGCGCTCACCATCTCCATACACAAAAGCCCTGCGCCCTGCTCGGCGCATAACAGACGAAACGGCAGGTCTGTCACGCCTGCCATTGGTCCTAATATCAGATTATTTTTCAGTGTTACATTTCCGATCTGTAAGGTCTTCAATGTTACTTTCCTTTCTGCTTTTCATAAATAAAACGCATTCCGTCCAGCGTCAGATTCGCATCGTAAATGTCGATCTTATCCGTCTCTGCAGCGATCATCGCACCAAGTCCTCCGGTTGCTACAACCTTCATATTGTCAAATCCGGACTCCTCGCGTACTTTGTCGATGATGTACTCGGTCTGTCCGATCTGTCCGTAGACCAGTCCCGCCTGCATGCTGCTGATGGTCTCCTTTGCAAGAATGCTCTTGGGCTTCTTGATCTCGATCTCCGGAAGCTTTGCTGCATCCTGCCACAATGCGCGCCCCGCCGTACGAATCCCGGGGGCTGTGATACCGCTCAAAAACTGACCCTTTTCATCTACCAGATCATAGGTTGTGGCTGTTCCAAAGTCCAAAACCAGCACCGGTCCGCCATATTTGACATATGCACCCACCGCATCCACGATACGGTCGGCTCCGATCTGCGCCGGATGCTCTGTAACGACACGGATACCCGTCTTTACACCCGGCTCTACGATCAGCGGATCAACATGCAGATATTTGTACAATCCGTTATGAAGAGAATACATGATTGCCGGTACAACAGACGAGATGATGGCTGCATCGATGTGCGCCGGATCAATATCGTTGTCACGCATCAGATTTTTGAGCAATATTCCATACTCGTCCGATGTTCGGGGCAGCTTGGTTGTAATGCGCAGGGTGCACAGAAGCTTTTCTCCATCAAATACACCGATCGTAATGTTTGTGTTTCCTACATCTAATGCTAACAGCATGATGATTCCTCCTCCATATCCTCTCCCAGGAAAAATACACGGAAATATAATTCCAGTGCCTCCAGGAGCTCTTGTTTTGTATTTTGTAATTGCTTGATCTTCAATACGCTTCCGATCTCATCATAGAGCAGATCGCCTTCTTCTGCCTCTGTGCGAAATTCAAGATTTCCGTCCTCATCATACACCAGCTGCAGTGTTCCACCAACATCCTCGGTATAGAGTACACACATGATCTTCAGTTCATCCTTGATACTCTCCGGAAGTCCCTCAAAATTTTCATTTAAATAGAATTTTTTTGTGTAGGAGCTTGATCCACACAAGATGATCTCCTCATTATACATATCCATAGATTCCTCTCACTGATACTTCACCGGAGTCAACCCTTCTGACTCCTTCGGGTGTCTCTGTCAGCAGCTCGCCATGCTCTGTAATGCCCAGCGCGATACCTTCATATTCACCCTTCGGATCTAAAATACGCACCTGCCTGCCCATGTTGACCATTTTACTGTTATATTCTTCCTGCAGGCCGCTCAGATCCTGTGTCCGCATAAAAATATCATAGTAATACTCAAAGGATTCACAAACTGCCTCTACCAACGCCGCCCGGTTCACATGCGTTCCGCTTTCAAGATACAGGCTGGTGGCCCGGTCAGACAATTCCTCCGGAAACTGCTCATTGTGCACGTTGATGCCGATCCCCACCACGATATGGTTGATGTAATCGATCTGCGTACTCATTTCCGTGAGCATTCCGCATACCTTCTTTCCGCCGATCACGATGTCGTTGGGCCATTTGATCTCTGTTCTTATTCCGGTCTGCTGCTCGATCCCGCGAACAACGGCAAGTGCACTCACTAAGGTCAGCATGGGGGCATTCTGCGGCTGCAGTTCCTCCGGTTTTATAACGATACTCATGGCGATCGCCACTCCCGCTGGCATCTCCCAGCTTCTTCCACGCCTGCCCTTTCCACTGTCCTGTCGATCCGCCACAACAAGTGTACCATGCGGCGCACCCTCCTCCGCCATCTGCATGGCAGTTGTATTTGTGGATCCGATCACATCAAAGCATTCCACCTGCGTTCCGATCCATGCGGTTTTTCGCAGGCTGAGCAATTCATTTTTGTTTAATACATCCGGCGCACTGCGGATACAATAGCCTTTATTCGATACAGAATCGATCTCATAGCCCATTTCCCGCAGCTGGTTGATCGCTTTCCACACAGCGGTCCTGGATACATGAAACTGTTCGCACAGCTGCTGCCCGGAAACATAACCATCTGTCTCCCGCAGTGCCTGTAATATCTTTGCCTTCACCCTTTGCTCCTTTTAGCGGGGCATCGTCGCATACATGATTGCCTTGATGGTATGCATGCGGTTTTCTGCCTCATCAAATACAACGGACTGCTCGCCCTCAAATACTTCGTTTGTTACTTCAAGTTCGGAAAGTCCGAATTTTTCATATACTTCACGGCCGATGCTGGTCTTCAGATCATGGAACGCCGGCAGACAATGCATGAAGATGGCTGTAGGCTTTGCATTTGCCATTGCTGCGGCATTGACCTGATAGGGCTTTAATTCGTTAATTCGCTCTTTCCACACTTCCGCAGGCTCACCCATGGATACCCAGACATCCGTATAAATGACATCCGCATCCTTTGTTGCATCCTCTACATCCTCGGTCAATGTAATGGTAGCCCCTGTCTTCTTTGCGATCTCCTCGCACAGTGCCACCAGCTTTTTATCCGGGAAGTACTTTCTTGATGTACATGCCACAAAATCCATACCGAGTTTTGCACAGGTCACCATCAGGGAATTGCCCATATTGTAGCGGGCGTCACCCATGTATACAAACTTCACATCCTTTAAATATCCGATATGCTCACGCACGGTCAGCATGTCCGCGATCATCTGTGTCGGGTGGAATTCATTGGTCAGCCCGTTCCAAACGGGAACATCCGCATACCGGGCCAGCTCCTCTACGATCTCCTGGCCATATCCGCGGTATTCGATACCATCATACATTCTGCTGAGCACCCGGGCAGTGTCCTCGATGCTCTCTTTTTTTCCGATCTGGGATCCGGACGGATCCAGGTATGTCACATGCATGCCAAGATCATGCGCTGCCACCTCAAAGGAGCAACGGGTTCTCGTACTGGTTTTCTCAAAGATCAACGCGATATTTTTTCCACGAAGCTCATCGTGGGGAATGCCGTTTTTCTTCTTCTCCTTTAATTCAGCCGCCAGATCAATGAGATACAAGATCTCCTCCGGTGTATAATCCAATAGTTTTAAAAAGTCTCTTCCCTGCAAATTCATGACTGTTCCTCCTGTAAATGATAGGTAATGCTGCGTATTCCGCAACAATGAATAAAACGGGCTACCGCTCAGGCAGCCCGCTCTTTTCTCGTATTTATTTTTCTGATGCGATCTCTACAACGGATTTTGCAAGACCTGCCACACCCTGGATCTCTGAGGGGATGATGATCTTTGTTGCCTTTCCGTCTGCAGCCTTTGCAAATGCCTCTAAGCTCTTTAACTGAAGCACGCCTGCATCGGGCTGTGCCTCCTTTAAGAAACGAAGTCCATCTGCATTTGCCTGCTGGATCTTTAAGATTGCCTCTGCCTGACCTTCTGCCTCGCGGATGGTGGCTTCCTTGCGTGCCTCTGCGCGAAGGATCGCTGCCTGCTTTTCTGCTTCGGCATCCAGGATGGCTGATTCCTTCTTTCCTTCTGCTACAAGGATAGTTGACTTTTTCTCACCCTCTGCCTTCAGGATCGCCTCACGACGCTCGCGCTCTGCCTTCATCTGCTTCTCCATCGCATCCTGAATGGCCTGCGGAGGAATGATGTTCTTTAACTCTACACGGTTACCTTGATACCCCAAGGATCCGTTGCAACGTCTAAGGATGCGCGCATCTTAGTGTTGATCGTCTCACGGGATGTCAGTGTCTCGTCTAATTCAAGGTCACCAATGATGTTACGAAGGGTTGTTGCAGTCAGGTTCTCGATAGCCATGATGGGGTTTTCCACGCCGTATGCAAACAGCTTCGGATCTGTGATCTGGAAATACACGACCGTGTCGATCTGCATGGTTACGTTATCCTTTGTGATCACCGGCTGAGGCGGGAAATCCACAACCTGCTCCTTTAAATTTACGCGCTTTGCAATACGGTCGATAAACGGTGTTTTAAAGTGCAGTCCGACACTCCATGTATCCAGGTATCCGCCTAAGCGCTCAACAACAACTGCATGTGCCTGGGGAACGATCTTGATACAGGATACCACGATCATCAGCACGACAACAAGCAGAACAATGATTGCAATAATAGGTCCCATTTGAATTACCTCCTGCTATTGATAAAAAATATATACACGCATTATAGCAAAACTATCTCCAAAAAACAACTGAAAATAAGAAAAACAACCGTTTCCGGCTGTTTTTCCGCGTGCGTATCATCAATTAATAAAATACATGATTACCAATGATCAGACCATCTCTTCCGTTTGCACGATGGAAGAACATCCTTCCTCCGGTAGGATCTGAGCCTGCAAGTGCTTCTGCTGCAGCATTTTTACATGAGGATGAGATCGATCCTGAAAGTGCTCTTGCTAAGGAGCCGTTGCTTACGGGTCCGAACTGTCCACGCTGGTAGATCACACCTGAGATGGAATTCGGCCAGCGTCCGCTGCGCATACGATTTAATACAACTGCACCAACTGCTACCTTGCCCTCGTAAGGCTCGCTTCCTGCCTCACACTGGATGATGGCTGCCAGTAAAGTAGCGTCATCTACAGATGCGCTGGTAGGTGCATTCTTTGTTGCCACAGAGCTTGCGTTTGCCTTTGCAGCCTTTGCTTCCTTCTCCTTCTGGGCCTTCAGCTCCTCCTCGATAGAAACCGCTTCTGTTGTTCCCAATTTAACCTTTACATAATCAGCAGAAACATATCCGTTTCCGGCAGAAACAGTAACAGCTACCCAGCCGTCTGCCTTTTCTGCTTTCTTGTTGTATTCCAGCTTGTCGCCCTTATCTGCGACAGCAAGTACCTTTGCGTCTTCATCTGCTTCGCTTCTGACACGGAGTCCGTCGGTCTGAACATATGCATACTTCTTACAAACCTTTTTCGCATTTTCATATGCTTCTGAGCCGAACAGTAAATACTCGTTCTTTACATACCCTTTTACAGACCCGGATTTGATCTTTGTCCAGGTCTTTCCTTCTTTTACAACCGTTGCAACCGATGTAGGATAAAGCTTTCCAAGGATGGCTGCATCTGCATCCCCTTTTTCACGGATACAGAGGAAATCCTCTACATCTGCCATGACCTTATCCTGCCACTCTTTTTCTGTCTTGGTCATTTCCGGCTCTTTGTTTTCTTCTGCCTTCTTTGCGACAGCTTCCTGGGCTTCACTCTTGGATGCCACGGTAACGATCTGTGTCTCTGTCTTTTCTACTGTCACATCTGCCAGCTGTACTTCATCCAGCATTCTGTTCTCAGTCTGCTCTAAGGATGCCACGATTCCGGCTTTTCCATTCTTTGCTACGATATTTGCATCGGCAGGGGTCTGTGTAACCTCTGCTCCGGTAAATGCTGCTGAGCATGCGATTGCAAGTGTAGTTATCATCAGTATGATTCCCTGCATAAGCTTTTTATTCTTATTCATAAAAATAACCTCCGTTATAACCATGCGCTTGTTTCCGCACTAGAAAAAATTTGGATTCTTTTCTAATATCTTACACAATTTGCAACATTTATATTCATCTTTGTTAAGAATTATTAAGAATGTTACAAATTTGTTACGCACGCATTATAACAGAGGTTTTTTATTTTGTCAAATTTTTCTTGTAATTTGTTCTTTTTTCCTTGATCCCGGGGCTTTTTTAGATATTTAACAGCTCACTGTACACCTTTAATGCACCGTCTGTGTCATGGGCAAGTACACGTTTTGCCAATACCTTTCCAAGCTGTACACCTTCCTGATCAAAGCTGTTTACATTCCATACAAAGCCCTGGAACATAACTTTGTTTTCGAAGTGTGCAAGGAGTGCTCCGAGTGTAGCCGGATTCAGCTGATCACCGATGATGATGCTGGAAGGACGACCTCCCTCAAAGTTCTTGTTGCGATTGTCATCTGCTTTTCCGCATGCAAATGCAACGATCTGTGCAACCACATTTGCGCACAGCTTCTGCTGGCTGGTGCTTCCCTCGATGACGACATCTGTTCCCATCTGATTGTTCTTAAATCCTACAAACTGAAGCGGGATAATGTCAGTTCCCTGGTGGAGCAGCTGATAAAAGGAATGCTGTCCGTTTGTTCCGGGCTCACCAAAGATCACGGGACCTGTCACATAGTCCACAGGCTCACCAAAACGGTTTACGGATTTTCCGTTGGACTCCATATCCAGCTGCTGCAGATGAGCAGGGAAACGGCTCAGGCCCTGTGAATAAGGCAGTACAGCTGTGGTGCCGTAGCCTAAGATATTGCGCTCATAAACACCGATCAATGCGTCCAGCATCGCAGGATTTTTGCGCAGATCTTTATTCTTTGCCAGCTCGTCCTCCTTTGCTGCGCCCTCTAAGAACTGTGCAAAAACATCCGGTCCAAAGGCCAGTGACAATACTGCGCCGCCAACTGCGGATGTAGATGAGAACCGGCCTCCGATATAGTCATCCATAAAGAAAGCTGCCAGATAATCATCACTCTTTGCCAGCGGTGAGGTCTCGCTTGTTACAGCGATCATATGCTTGGATGCATCTAAGCCCGCATTCTTTAACGCATCCTTTACAAATGCTTCGTTTGTCAGAGTCTCCAGTGTTGTACCGGATTTTGAAACAAGGATGAACAGGGAATGTGCAACATCAATGCCATCTAATACGGCTGACGCATCATCCGGATCTACATTACTGATAAATCTTGCCTCCATTTTGAAGGTGTTGTTTGCCTTTGCCCAGTTCTCCAGTGCCAGGTACATCGCACGGGGGCCAAGATCACTTCCGCCGATTCCGATCTGAACGACCGTTGTGAATTTCTCGCCGGCTGCGTTTGTAAGTGTTCCGGCATGAACCTTCTCTGCCAATTCAGCGATCTTTTTCTGCTGCTCTGTATAAAATGCGCGCTTATCAACACCGTCAACGACAACTGCATCACCTAACTGACCACGTGTCATGTGGTGGAGTACCAGACGTTTTTCTCCGGTATTGATCACGTCTCCGTTGTTAAGTGCCTCTTTCGTCTCTGTCAGCTGTGTCTCTTCTGCTTATTTTTCAAGGGCGGCTAGAACCGCATCGTCCTCCTGCTTTTCCGCTTAATTAA
>JAQYOU010000183.1 GCA_028727105.1 bacterium | reverse complement strand
TGGATATCGTGATCGGGACGCACCGTGTCCTGTCAAAGGATGTGGCCTTCAAGGATCTTGGTCTGCTCATCATTGATGAGGAGCAGCGCTTTGGCGTGACCCATAAGGAAAAGATCAAGCAGATGAAGAAAAATATTGATGTACTCACCCTGACCGCAACACCGATCCCACGTACACTGCACATGAGCCTCATCGGCATCCGTGACATGAGCGTCTTAGAGGAGCCGCCGATGGATCGTCTGCCGATACAGACCTATGTCATGGAGTACAACGAGGAGCTGGTGCGGGAGGCCATCGCCAGGGAGCTTTCCCGCGGCGGACAGGTATACTATGTGTTTAACCGCGTGAATCAGATCGCGGATGTGGCGGCAAAGCTCGCGGGGCTTGTTCCCGAGGCGAATGTGGCATTTGCCCACGGGCAGATGAAGGAGCTGGAGCTGGAACGCATCATGTACCAGTTTATTAATGGAGAGATTGATGTTCTGGTGTCTACGACAATTATTGAAACAGGACTTGACATTTCGAATGTCAACACGATGATCATACAGGACGCGGATAATATGGGGCTCTCACAGCTGTATCAGTTGAGAGGGCGCGTGGGACGGAGCAATCGTACGGCCTATGCCTTCTTTATGTATAAGCGTGACAAGATGCTCAAGGAGGTGGCAGAGAAGCGTCTGGCTGCCATCCGGGAGTTCACGGATCTTGGCAGTGGTTTTAAGATCGCCATGAGGGATCTGGAGATCCGCGGAGCCGGGAATCTGCTTGGCGCACAGCAGCATGGTCACATGGAGGCTGTGGGCTATGATCTTTACTGCAAGATGTTAAACGAAGCGGTCAAAGAGCAGAAGGGAGAGCTGACGCAGGCACAGTTTGAGACGACGCTGGACATCGAGGTGGATGCCTTTATCCCGCCGTCCTATATTCCCAACGAATACCAGAAGCTGGATATTTATAAGCGGATCGCAGGAGTGGAGACGAATGCAGAAAGTGATGAGATGCTGGATGAGCTGATCGACCGCTTTGGTGAACCGCCGCGCAGTGTGCAGAACCTGCTTGCCATCGCGAGGCTGAAGGCGCGCGCACATCAGACCTACGTGACGGAGATCACACAGAAGGGCGATGCGCTGCGCTTTGTCCTTTACGGACAGGCACCGGTGGAACCGCTGCAGATCCCGGAGCTTGTGGATAAATTCGGTGGAGCCGTGATCTTTGTGCCGGATAAGGAGACGCCGTCCTTTTTGTATCATATGAACTATAACAGCAGACAAAAGATAAAGAACCCGCTGGAGGCGGTTTCATCCTTTTTGGAGGAGCTGACTGCTCTATATCCGAATCTTTACATACAAATGTGAAGAAAGTCTGAACAGTTGGCAGAAAAACTTGCGTTTGACCGGTGACGGTCTTATAATCATACCGAGACAGGCATCCAATACCAGGATGCTGGTCAAAAGTATTTGGAAGCTTAGGAGGAAGAGATATGAGATTAAAAAGATGGTCCGCGCTGGCACTGGCGGGTGTGATCACGGCAGGAACGGTACTGACCGGCTGCGGCGCTGCGGATCCGGAAGAAACGGTGGCAACGGTGAACAGTATTCCCATCAGCCTGGGAGTAGCAAACTTTGCGGCACAATTTACCGCCGTTGATTATGACACTTATTATATGTCCTACTTTGGACAGGATATGTGGTCGTCCGATCCCGGAAATACCGGAAAGACCATGACAGAGACTGTGAAGGACACAACCCTTGACACTTTGGAGGAGTATTATCTGCTGGAGCAGCACATGGCAGACTATGATGTGTCCATCACTGATGATGAGATGAAGGCGATCGACGAGGCGGCGGCACAGTTTGTCTCCGACAACACTGAGGAGGCGCTGCAGGCGCTCTGCTTTGGAAACCAGGATTATGTCAAAGAATTTTTGCGCCTGAACCTGATCCAGAAGAAGATGCGTGATGCCATCGTGGCAGATGTGGACACAGATGTGCCGGATGAGGACTGTGCGCAGAAGACCTTCAGTTATGTGCGCGTAAGCAAGACCGTGCCCGGATCTTCTGATGAGGACTCTGAGGATGAAGAGGAGAAGACGGACGAGGAAAAGGCAGCCGAGGCAAAGGAAAAGGCACAGAAGATCCTTGATGAGGCAATGATCGGCAGTGAAGAGGATCCGCTGCAGGCGGCAGCTGATAAAAATGATGCCAACAAGTCCACCTGTGCATACGGTGCGGCGGATCTCAGTGAGGATAACAATTCCACCTATATGGAGCTGAATGTGCTTGAGGCAGTAGAAAAGCTGGGCGAGGGTGAATTTTCAAAGCAGCTGGTAGAGACGGATAAATACTATTATGTGCTCCGTATGGACAGCCTGTTCGATCAGGATGCAACCGACAGAAAACGTGCATCCATCATTTCTGACCGCGAGGATGATCTGTATGATGAGATCGTGGACAGCTACAAGGAATCGGCTGACTGGACCGTGGACGACAAGGTATGGAAAACAGTGAACTTTGACACGATTTACTCTAAGTCACAGGCAGCTGCGGAGGATTCGGCAGCAGACGATACACAGACGGATGCAGATGCACAAACGGATGAGAGTGCGGCAGAAAATGCGGATACAAATGCCGAAGCTGAGAAATAATAATATGGACAGAGCAGCATCGCTCTGATCAGAAAACAGATGTAAATTTTGAGTCAGGGGCCATTGGTTCCTGGCTCTTTTCGGAGAAACGGTTATGAGAAAACTGCTGATTTATTTAAAGGATTATAAGAAGGAGTCCATCATCGCGCCGCTGTTCAAGATGCTGGAGGCGCTGTTCGACCTGCTGGTGCCGCTTGTTGTGGCATCCATCATTAATAAAGGTATCAAATACGGCGATAAGCAGTACATTTACCAGATGTGCGGCGTGCTGATCCTTCTGGCGGTCGTCGGACTTACCTGCGCTCTGTGCGCCCAGTATTTTGCGGCGAAGGCAGCGGTAGGGTTTGCGGCAAAGCTGCGGCGCGCGTTGTTTTCCCATATTCAGACACTGTCCTTTACGGAGCTGGATACAGAGGGAACATCCACACTGATGAACCGGATGACAAGCGATGTCAACCAGCTGCAGAATGGAGTAAATATGGCACTGCGTCTGCTGCTTCGTTCCCCTTTTATCGTGTTTGGCGCGATGATCATGGCGTTTACGGTGAATACACAGGCAGCCTTCGTCTTTGTCGTCGTGATCCCGATCCTCTTTGTCATTGTGTTCGGGATCATCTATGCGACACTTCCGCTGTACCGGAGAGTGCAGGAGCGTCTGGATCAGGTGCTTCGCCGCACACGCGAAAATTTAAGCGGCGTGCGCGTCATCCGTGCTTTTCACAGGGAGGATGAGGAGACGGCATGTTTTCGTGCAGAGAATGAAGCGCTGAAAAAGGAACAGCTCTTTGTAGGAAAGATCTCCGCCCTCATGAATCCGCTGACTTATGTGGTCATTAACCTGGGTGTGATCGCACTCCTGTCAAACGGTGGCGTCAAGGTGTCCGCCGGTGCGATGGAGCAGGGTGATGTGGTGGCGCTTTTAGACTATATGTCCCAGATCCTGGTGGAGCTGGTGAAGCTTGCAAACACGATCGTGCTTCTGACCCGTGCACTGGCCAGCGGACGCCGTGTGGCAGGCGTGTTTGAGGTACAAAGCTCCATGGAGTTTCCTCAGCATCCGGACAAGGTGCCCGGGGTGGAGGCCGGCCAAGAGATCATCGGATTTTCCCATGTGGATCTGGTCTATGCAGGGGCAGGTGATAAGTCTTTGGAGGATGTGACATTTTCCATTCAAAAAGGACAGACCGTCGGGATCATTGGCGGAACCGGATCCGGAAAGTCCTCTCTTGTGCATCTGATCCCCCGCTTTTACGATGCCACGGGCGGCGAGGTCCGTCTGGCCGGGAAAAATGTGAAGAATTACAGCAAGGAGGAGCTTCGCGGCATGGTGGGAATGGTCATGCAAAAGGCGGTCCTGTTCAAGGGCACCATCCGTGAAAACCTGCTGTGGGGAAAGAAGGACGCCACGGAGGATGAGTTGTGGCAGGCACTTGAAATCGCCCAGGCAAAGGAGATCGTGGAAGGGAAAGCGGACGGGCTGGAGGAACTGATCGAGCAGGGGGGACGAAATCTGTCCGGCGGACAGCGCCAGCGTCTGGCCATTGCCCGTACACTGGTTGGCGGACATCCGATCCTGATCCTGGATGACAGCTCCTCGGCATTGGATTATGCAACGGATGCAAGGCTTCGCATGGCCATCGCAGATCTGGATCCCAAGCCTACGGTGCTCATCGTATCACAGCGTGCCGCTTCTATCTTATACGCGGACCTGATCATCGTGATGGACGATGGAAAAGTGGTCGGACAGGGCACGCATGAAGAGCTTCTCTTGAACTGTCCGATCTACCGGGAGATCTACGAATCGCAGTTTGGCAGCAGTCAGCAGAAGGGAGGCGCATAGATCATGGAGCGAAAAACCAATTATAAGCGAAAGACCATGAAAAAGGTGCTGCGCTATGTCAGTGGCTACTGGCATTATCTGGCGGCAAGTATTTTTCTGGCGCTGGCGGTTGTCGTGCTGACATTATCCGTTCCTCTTTTGACCGGAGATGCCATCGACTGTATCGTTGGAGTGGATGCCGTGGACTTTGCAGCCTTAACAAACATATTGCGTCTGATCGCGGTGGTGATCGTGACAAACAGTTTGGCCCAGTGGGCTATGGCGCGCTGCAACAACCGGCTGACCTACAGCGTGACCAGAGATATCCGCGATGATGCCACGGAAAAGCTGCAGCATCTGCCGTTAAAATATCTGGACGGACATTCCATCGGAGACATCACCAGCCGGATGATCTCGGATGTGGATCAGTTCGCCGACGGTCTGCTGCTGGGCTTCACGCAGCTTTTCACCGGCGTGATCACGATCCTGGGAACACTGATCTTCATGCTACGGGAGGATGCGGGCATCGCGCTGGTAGTGATCATTGTGACGCCGCTGTCGTTGTTTACCGCCAGCTTCATTGCAAAGCGGACGTATCATATGTTTCAGGAACAGGCTCGTATCCGCGGCGAGCAGACGGCATATATGGACGAGATGATCCAAAATCAGAAGATCGTCCAGGTTTACGGACACGAGGAAGAAGCGCAGGAGCGGTTCGATGATATCAATGAGCGGCTGGAGGCATGCTCGAAAAAGGCAGTGTTCTTTTCTTCTCTGACAAATCCCAGTACCCGTTTTGTCAACAATATCGTCTATGCGGCGGTAGCTGTATGCGGCGCGTTGTCGGCAGTTGCCGGAACACTGACTGTCGGACAATTGTCCTGCTTCTTAAATTATGCAAGCCAATATACAAAGCCCTTTAACGAGATATCCGGCGTGATCGCAGAGCTTCAGAACGCCATCGCCTGCGCGGCGCGCGTGTTTGAACTGATGGAGGAGGAGCCGGAGATCGCAGAGGACGCGGATGCAGTGCAGCTTTCGGATGTGGCGGGCGGTGTGGATCTGGAACATGTGTCCTTCTCTTATACGGAGGAACAACGGCTGATCGAGGATTTCAATCTGCGGGTACAGCCGGGACAGCGCATTGCCATCGTCGGACCGACCGGATGCGGAAAGACGACACTGATCAACCTGCTCATGCGGTTTTATGATGTAAAGGAAGGAAAGATCTGTGTGGATGGCACGGATATCCGTCACGTGACGAGGAAAAGCCTGCGGGAGAACTATGGTATGGTGCTGCAGGAGACATGGCTGCATTCCGGAACGATCCGGGAGAATATCTGCATGGGAAAACCCGATGCCACGGAGGACGAAATGATCGCAGCGGCGAAGGCCAGCCACTGTCACAGCTTTATCAGGCGGCTGCCCCGGGGCTATGACACGATGGTGGGAGAAGACGGCGGAGGTCTTTCGCAGGGACAAAAGCAGCTGCTTTGTATCGCCCGTGTGATGCTCTGCCTGCCGCCGATGCTCATTTTGGATGAGGCCACCAGTTCCATCGATACCCGCACGGAGTTAAAGATACAGAATGCGTTTGCAACCATGATGAAGGGCAGGACAAGCTTCATCGTGGCACATCGTCTCTCGACGATCCGGAATGCGGATGTGATCCTCGTTATGAAGGATGGGCACATCATAGAGCAGGGGGATCATGAGACACTGCTTGCTGCGGGCGGCTTCTACGCAACCCTCTATAATAGTCAGTTCGCGCATTAGACACGCACGGTCATAGATGCCTGTGCATATGGTATAGCAGGAGCCACAACTTTCCATATTTACAAAGCGGATGAAGATTGCTATAATTATAGGAAAAGTGGGTCTTTGCGCGTATTTCTATTGACAAACAGCCGAGATGCCACTATAATGACGTGGTTTGTGTATGAAATAAAATTGCAGAGGTGCAAGATGGAACAATATGTGATCAAGGGTGGAAATCCTTTAGTTGGAGAGGTTGAGATCGGTGGTGCAAAAAATGCGGCACTGGCAATCCTTGCTGCATCGATCATGGCGGATGAGACGGTTACGATCGACAATCTTCCGGATGTGCGGGACATCAACGTTCTTCTCGGGGCGATCAAAGGGATCGGTGCCATAGTAGAGCGGGTGGATGCGCATACGGTAAAGATCAATGGAAGTACGATCTCTGGTATGACGGTTGATTATGAGTATATCAAAAAGATCCGCGCGTCCTATTATCTGTTGGGCGCATTGCTTGGCAAATATAAAAAAGCAGAGGTGGCATTGCCCGGAGGCTGTGATATTGGAAGCCGTCCCATCGATCTGCATTTAAAGGGCTTCCGTGCACTGGGGGCGAAGGTTGACATCCAGCACGGACTGATCGCTGCAGAGGCAGAGCATCTGAAGGGCACGCACATTTACCTGGATAAGGTGTCTGTAGGTGCAACCATCAATATCATGATGGCAGCGGCGATGGCAGAGGGCAAGACGATCATTGAAAATGCCGCAAAGGAGCCCCATGTGGTAGATGTGGCGAACTTCTTAAACAGCATGGGCGCAGGTATCCGCGGAGCAGGTACCGATGTGATCCGTATCGTGGGAGTAGAGAAGCTCCACAAAACAGAGTATTCCATCATTCCGGATCAGATCGAGGCAGGAACATTTATGTTTGCTGCTGCGGCAACACGGGGAGATGTGACTGTAAAAAACGTGATCCCCAAGCATCTGGAGGCCACCACGGCAAAGCTGTTGGAGGTTGGCTGTGAGGTGGAAGAATTTGATGATGCAGTACGTGTGGTATGTGCAAAGCCGATGAATCACACACAGGTAACAACGCTTCCGTATCCCGGATTTCCGACGGATATGCAGCCGCAGATGGCAGTAATCCTTGGAATTGCCCAGGGAACCAGTACTGTGACCGAGAGCATTTTTGAAAACCGTTTCAAATATGTGGATGAGCTGACCCGTATGGGTGCAACGATCAAGGTGGAGAGCAATATCGCCATCATCACCGGAGTGGAGAAATATACCGGAGCAAGAGTCAGTGCACCGGATCTTCGTGCGGGTGCAGCGCTTGTGATCGCCGGACTTGCAGCAGAAGGGATCACCATTGTGGACGATATCTACTACATTGAGCGTGGCTACGAGCACTTTGAGGAGAAGCTGGCAAGCCTTGGGGCTCAGATCGAGAAAGTGAGCTCAGAAAAAGAGATTCAGAAATTTACCTTAAAGGTTTCATAAAATTAATAGAATCATTAGGGAATACAAATTCAATCATATAAAAACGAGCTACATTTACCGACTCCGTTGCTTACGCAAAAGTCGCTGGTAAACGCAGCTCGTTTTTTATTATGATTGTATTTAAACGATCGATTGTATGAATAGCGGCGAAGCTGCAAGATCAATGCAGGAACCGTCGTTTAACTGTACCAGCGGTTCCGACAGGGAATTCTGATTCAGCAGAATGATCTTTGCTGCCTGACCGTCATTTAAGATGACACGGTTGTTCTGATAGGTATATGCAATGTGACGGAGGAATGTCAGTAAAAACTCCGTCTTATATTTGTGATAACCATCACGTTCAAATTCACGGATCACCTGGAAGGGACACAGGGGCGCACGGTATTTGCGTGCTGCGGTCATGGCGTCATACACATCTGCGATGGCGATGACCATGGCAAAATCGTCCAGCATGATCTCGTCCACCCGCATGGGATATCCCGTGCCGTCACAGCGCTCGTGATGCTGCAGGGCAGCCTTTTTGATACGGGAATCTATTTTCAGATCCCTGATTAGCTCATAGCCTGCACGGGGATGCCAGCGAATCTGTTCAAATTCTTCGTCCGTCAGCTTGCCTTCCTTATTCAGGATCTCCGGCGGGATCGTGATCTTTCCGATGTCATGAAGGAGACCTGCGATGACAAGGTTGTCCAGATCGGCACTGTTCCACTTCAGCCATTTTCCAAGGATACGGGAGATCATTGCCACATTCAGGGAATGGGAAAACACACTGTCATCACTGGAACGGAGATTATGGAGCATATCAAAATACTGGATCACCGTCTGTCCCGGGGTGATCAGTGATTTGACACCGGACAGCATCTTATCAAAATCCATGGGCTTTTTCTCAAACACAAAGCCCTCCAGCTGTTCCCGCAGCATTTCCGTTACGATGGATGAATGCAGGGAATATTCCTGGAATGATTTGCTCCGCTTTACTTTCTGTGAATAAGCAACCTCGTTTTTGGGAGAAGTGATCTCAGGTTTGGGTTCTTCCTTTTTGGGTTCCTTTATTGAATGCCCCAGCTTCTGGGCCATAGCAGCCTGTAAAGCAGCTTGAATTTCCTCCTCTGTCAGTATCGAAGCCTCGTCGATGCTTGCTGATTCAATGCTGTAGAACTCCATGCGGGAGATCAATTGTTTTGTTAAGGTTGTTCCTGCAGGAATGAGTTCCTGCCCTCTTTTGGTTTTTACGGGCTCGGTGGTGACCATGCCCGGCTTTAAGTCAGCTGTTCTAATTTTTTTCATAAATTTATTATGTTCACTAATGGAAAATTTGTCAATAGTGTATACACAAAATCTATTGACTTCTGGCGATAAATAGAGTATGGTAGTAACGAACAGCATATAGAAATATCCCTTATTCAGAGTGATGGAGATACATAGGATCTGTGAAGTCACGGCAACCCCTGAAACGGAAGGTGCCAGCCTGAGCGAGAAATCGAACAATAAGAGGATTTGATGCACGATCAATCCGCTTATTTGAGCGGATTTTTTTATGGTTGTTTGACAATTGATAACTGTTATTTTATATGACACTACAAAAGGAGGAAAACGATTCATGGAAAAATTATTATTTACATCCGAGTCTGTTACTGAAGGACATCCTGACAAAGTGTGTGATGCGGTTTCTGATGCGATCTTAGACGCATGCATGGCACAGGATCCGATGAGCCGTGTGGCTTGTGAGACCGCTTGCTGTACCGGTTTTGTATTGGTGACCGGTGAGATCACAACAAAGGCAACACTTGACATTCCCGCCATCGTTCGCCAGACAGTGAACGAGATCGGCTATAACGATGCAAAAACAGGTTTTGACGGACATACCTGCGCAGTCATGGTGGCTCTTGACCAGCAGTCTGCAGATATCGCAATGGGTGTTGACAAGGCCTTGGAGGCAAAGAAGGGTGATCTGACGGATGACCTTGACACCGGAGCCGGAGATCAGGGAATGATGTTCGGCTATGCCACGAACGAGACGGAAGAGTATATGCCTTACCCGATCTCTCTGGCGCATAAGCTGGCGCTTCAGCTGACCAATGTTCGGAAAGCCGGCGCTTTAACCTATCTTCGCCCGGACGGAAAAACACAGGTATCCGTTGAGTATGATGAGAATGGCAAGCCGAAGCGTTTGGAGGCAGTGGTGCTTTCTACCCAGCATGATGAGGATGTGACGCAGGAGCAGATCCATGAGGATATCAAAAAATATGTATTTGATCCCGTCCTGCCGAAAGAGCTGATCGATGAGAAAACAAAATTCTTCATTAACCCCACCGGCCGCTTTGTGATCGGAGGACCCCACGGAGACGCAGGTCTTACCGGCCGCAAGATCATCGTTGACACCTATGGCGGATATGCACGTCACGGCGGCGGTGCATTTTCAGGAAAGGACTGCACAAAGGTGGACCGTTCGGCAGCATACGCAGCCCGCTATGTGGCAAAGAATCTGGTTGCAGCAGGGCTGGCAGACAAGTGTGAGATCCAGCTGTCCTACGCCATCGGCGTGGCACAGCCCACTTCTGTCATGGTAGATACATTTGGTACAGGAAAGCTTTCCGATGAGAAGCTGGTAGAGATCGTTCGTGAGAACTTTGATCTGCGCCCTGCCGGGATCATTAAGATGCTGGATCTGCGCAGACCGATCTACAAGCAGACCGCAGCTTACGGACATTTTGGAAGAACCGATCTGGATCTTCCGTGGGAGGCACTTGACAAGGCAGATGTCTTAAAGGCATATTTATAAAAAATGCGTTCGAACAGGTTCGAACAGAATTGTTTCGAAAAATTTAATAAATGAATCGAACAAATCATGTTATAATAGGATTGGCTGTTTGTGCCAATCCTATTTTTAACGGAGAAACCAGACCATGAAACAACGAACAAGGCTTTTGGTCGCATTTTGCACGATCATTTTTGTTCCGATGATCCTTGTGGGGGTCGCATTTTACAGCTTTCGTCATATACAGATGAAGGAACTGCAGGAAAATTACGGAATAGAGGCAACGGATTACACGTATCTGTTAAATACCGTCCAGCTCCTCAATCGCTATACGGAAGAAAATTTTGAGGCGCTGTTAGAGCTGGCGGATACCAATCCTGAGCAGCTGGAGGATGTGACGTATCTGAAACAGGTGGATGAGGCTTTGTCGGATAAAAACTCTTATCTTTTGGTGCGAAAGGGCGAAGAGATCTATTTTCTTGGTGGGGATAAGGGCTATACCGTTCCGTCCTATCTGCCGGATTATGTCGGTGATCGTGATGAGCGGGATCTGGGCGTTTATGTGGACAATGCGGATCATGCGCTGATCAAGCAGGTGGACTTTCTGTTTTCGGATGGAACGGAAGGCAGTGCTTTTATCATCAGCAACGTCCGGGAAATGATCCCGGAGTTGAAAAAGATGATCATCGATATGATGGTTTCCGTGGTGCTGATCCTTGTATTTACTGCCAGTATGATGGCCATCTGGATCTACAGCGGAATGATCAATCCGATCCGGAAGCTTCAGATCGCAACAAAAAACATTATGGAGGACAATCTTGATTTTACGATCGAGGCAGAGGCCAATGATGAGATTGGCGAGCTCTGCCAGAACTTCGAGGAGATGCGGAAGCGCTTAAAGGAATACTCGGAGGAGCGGATCAATAACGAAAAGCAGAACCGGGAGCTGATCAGCAATATCTCCCACGACCTGAAAACGCCCATCACTGCCA
This sequence comes from bacterium, assembly GCA_028727105.1. Lineage (GTDB taxonomy): Bacteria > Bacillota > Clostridia > Lachnospirales > Lachnospiraceae > W0P33-017. The sequence goes on along the minus strand of JAQYOU010000183.1, from coordinate 3,139 downwards.
TCCGGGGTTATGCGGAGGGCATCATTGACGGCGTTGCGGACACACCGGAGAAAATGGATCATTACATCAAGACCATCTATAATAAGACTAATGAGATGACCCGCCTTGTCAATGAGCTGACCCTTTACTCCCAGATCAATACAAACCGTATTCCCTATAACTTTAATAAGATCAATGTGGCGGATTACTTCAGGGACTGTGTAGAGGATCTGTCCATGGAGCTGGAGGCGAAGAACGTGTCGCTGCAGTACATGAATTATGTAGCGGATGATGTGATGATCATCGCGGATCCGGAACAGCTGGGGCGTGTGGTAGGTAATATCGTCAGCAATACGTTAAAGTATCTGGATAAACCAAAGGGACTCATCCACATGCGCATCAAGGACGTGGGAGACTTTATCCAGGTTGAGATCGAAGACAACGGACGGGGGATTGCGGCAAAGGATCTGCCGTACATCTTTGACCGTTTTTACCGGGCGGATGCGTCGCGCAATTCCGCCACCGGCGGAAGCGGTATCGGCCTGTCGATCGTAAAAAAGATCATAGAGGATCACGGTGGAAAAATATGGGCGACATCCAAACCCGGTATCGGAACGATTATGTACTTTGTGATCCGGAAATACCAGGTGACGGAGCCTGCCGGAGAAGAAACGGATCAATAAGGAGGCTGAAATGAAAAAAATACTGATCATTGAGGATGAGACATCCATTGCAGAACTGGAAAAAGATTATTTAGAGCTGAGCAATTTTGAAGTACAGATCGAAGAAAACGGGCGCGTGGGACTGGGGCGGGCCCTCGAAGAAGACTTTGATATGTTTATTCTGGATCTGATGCTGCCGGATATGGATGGTTTTGATATTTGCCGGGAGATCCGCCTTGTAAAAAATGTGCCGATCCTTATGGTATCCGCGAAGAAGGACGATATCGACAAGATCCGTGGACTGGGACTGGGTGCGGATGACTATATCACAAAACCCTTTTCTCCCAGCGAGCTGGTGGCCAGGGTAAAGGCACATCTTGCGCGTTATGATACACTGACCTCCACCGATCCCATGAAGAACGACGAGATCAAGATCCGCGGGATCCGGATTGACAAGACCGCGCGGCGTGTCTGGGTCAATGATGAGGAGAAGGCTTTTACCTCAAAGGAATTTGATCTTCTGACGTTTTTGGCAGAAAATCCGAATCGGGTCTTTTCAAAAGAGGAATTATTTAGTACAATTTGGGAAATGGAACCGGAGGGAGATATCGCCACCGTCACGGTACACATCAAAAAGATCCGTGAAAAGATCGAATACAATACCGCGAAGCCGCAGTACATTGAAACGATCTGGGGCGTAGGCTACAGATTCAAGCTGTAGAGCTTGAATCGTGAGAAAACAAAACGCAAGACAAAGCAAGCGTTCCACAGCGAAGCTGTATTGGAATGAACGCTTGCGCTGCATATGCCGAAGGCATATGAAGCACGATCTGGGGCGTAGGCTACAGATTCAAGCTGTAACAGATACAAGATCAGGAAATGACTTACAGTGAAGACAGGAGGGACAGAGGATGAAGACAATACTGGTTGTAGATGATGATAAATTAAACTTAAACAATGCAATGAAGATCTTATCGCCGACATACAAAGTCATTCCGGTGACGTCCGGAAAGATGGCGCTGAACTATCTCACAAAAAACATTCCGGACCTGGTGCTTTTGGACGTGCTGATGCCGGAGATGGACGGTTTTGAGGTGATGCGGCAGATCCGTGCAAATGCACAGTGGGCCGATATTCCGGTTATTTTCCTGACGGCGGATGTCAGCCCGGAAACCTGCGAAAAGGGCGGTGCCCTCGGAGCTGCGGGATTTATGGCAAAGCCGCTGGAAGCAGCGCGCATGATTTCCGGAGTGGAAGCAGTCATCGGATAGAACTTCCAGCGATATTCTTTTTTGAAGTGCTCATACTACAGGTATGAGAACAGGAAAACAAAACGGGGATTTTTTAAAATGGTACCAATGGATCAGATTGATAGGGATTACCCTGGCGGTGTATGTGGCAATGGAATATGTGCTGCCGGTGGTATTCCCTTTTTGTATTGGGTTTGCCACGGCGCTTGTATTGTATCCGCTTCGAAAGCGGCTGGAAAACAGACTGCATATCAAACGGGAGACAGCGGCCTTTTTTGCGCTTTTTATCGGACTTTGCCTGGTGGGTATCGTGTTAGCCGGATGTCTGTATCTGCTTATGCTGGGAGGACGTTATGCCGGAGACAGCGGAATTCTGGAGGTGGCGCGCACGCAGGGACGTGTGGTATGGAATACATGCTGTGACCGCCTGCATACACTGACCGGGCGGTGGGTCATGGATCCGGGAGACTACAGTGTGTTTGTTGCTGAGATACAAAACCGCAGCCTCCGCTTTGATGCAGAGATGTTCATGAACAACTGGAAGGATGTCAGTGCGCAGACCTTTCGCATATTGGCGAATGTGCTGATCGCCATCGTGGGTTCCCTGCTGATGCTCTGTGAATTTGATGAGTTAAAGCAGAAGGCGCATCTGGTGATCCGGCGCCTGTTCCATGCGGGCTTTGGACTGACGATCAAAAATGTCGGATGGACCTGGGTGAAAGCCCAGCTGATCATCATTGGTACGATCACAGGAATCTGTGTGCTGGGGCTTTTGCTGGCAAGGGAACGCTACTGGCTGTTGATCGGGATCCTGATCGGTATCTGCGATGCGCTGCCGTTTCTTGGAACCGGCGTCTGCTTGTTGCCCTGGGCGCTGTGGCGGCTTTTGAACGGTCGTTACGCATCAGCGCTGTGGTTTATCGCGCTGTATATGGTCACAAGCCTGACGAGACAGAGTCTGGAGCCGCGATTGATCGGCAAAAAGATCGGTGTTCCGCCCCTTGCAGTGTTGATCAGTGTTTATGTAGGAGTAAAAGTATACACGAAGTGGGGATTTTTGTTAGGACCTGTCAGTGCGTTTTTGATCTGGCAGCTTTACAGTGATGAGGTGGCAATGGAGGATCACTATGAGAGTGACGAGACAACAGATGGAGAAGATGATATGCTATGAGGATGATGCGGTGATCGTTGTGCACAAACCGCCGTTTCTGGCTGTGGAGACGAGGGATCCCAGACAGCAGGATCTGC
>JAQYOU010000182.1 GCA_028727105.1 bacterium | reverse complement strand
TGAAAATACTTTCAAAAATCCTCGTGTCAATGGGCGATGGTCATGGCAGAAAGAACGACCTTATAATCCGATCTGGGAAGCGTAAGGTTCAAAGTCAGCTTTTGTAAATACCTTTCCGGTCTTTACAAACTCGTACTTGATTGCCTGTAGATAATGCTTCATATGCACTTCCTTGCCGTCGCCGTCTGCAGCTGCCAGGAAGGCTGCGTTTAAGATACAGTTCTTGATATTACCACCGGCAAACTCGAACTTCTCTGCCAGGAAGCGGAAATCCACATCCTCTGCAAGAGGTGTTGTCTTCGGTACGGTTGTTCTCCACAACATCTCTCGGGTATCCGGGTTCGGGAACTGGAACTCAACGATATATTTCATACGCCGGAAGAACGCCGGGTCAATGTTGTGCTTGTAGTTGGTCGCCAGTACACACACGCCGTCGTAAGCTTCCATTTCCTGAAGCAGGAGCGCCGTCTTGTTGTTGTTGGAGGACTGGTTGGAGCCTCCGTCGTCGGAACGCTTTGCAAAGATCGTATCACACTCGTCGAAGAACAATACGACGTTACATTTCTTTGCCTCGCGGAAGATCATGGACAGGGATTTTTCTGTCTCACCGACGTATTTATCTACTACCTTAGAAATATCCACACGGTAGAGCTCTAAGTTCAATTCGTGGGCAAGTACCTGCGCCATCATGGATTTACCGGTACCGGGAGCTCCGAACAGAAGTACCGTCAGACCACGTCCGTAAGGGTATTTCTTCATGTAGTTCCACTCTTCATAGACCGTGTTCTTGAACATCATCTGTTCAATGGCATGGGTGATGGTCTCCCGCTGATCCTCATTCATGACGATATCATCGAAACCAAATTTTGCTTCCACACGGGTCGCCTTCTGGGAAAGCTCCGTGGACATCTGGTTGTTACATCCCGTAAACAGCGCGGATCTCGGGATCAAAATCTCCTTGTTCATCGTCGCAAGGCTTCGGGCAAACTTTAAGGCATCCTTGATCTTTCCGGGTGTGAACAGGAACTTGATGGTCATCTCCTCCAGATCACAGTCCTCCCCCAGCGCGTAAGGCTTGGAGTAATACTTCCAGCACTCTAAACGCTCCTCGAAGGTGGGTGTCTTTAACTCCAGTGTCGTGATCTCTTCCTTCGTGATCTCCTTAAAATTCATGGATTCCTTACTAAGGGCAAACACCATGATGCCCTTTGCGGTCAGCTTGGAAAATGCCAGATCCATGTATCCCTGGAATTTTTCCTTTTCCTCCTCCCGGAAGGTCAGCTCTTCCAGCACACAGCAGGAATTGGTCAGGATACACTCTCTCGTCACCGCCCACAGTGCCCGGTCTACAAACTGGTAGTCATATACAAACAGCTTCTTGCAGTTGATGGCAACCGCACGCATATTGTTTCTTCTGCAGAAATGCTTGACAAAGAATTTCTTTCCGCTTCCCTCATCGCCGAAATACGCAAAGATACGCACACCCTCACCGTAGGAGATCTCCATTGCCTCCAGAACGTTTGCATTCGCCATGATGGGATCCAGTTCGTTGTCATCTGTCAGCATATGTAAGAACTGGATGTAACTCTCGTCCACCCGCAACGGATCCCGGCCAAACAGGAAATCGATCACGCGCTTATCCGGTGATACAAAGGTGGAGAAGGGCATGTTTCTCTGTACCTGAAGATCCAACACCGGCATCAGCTGCTCCAGGCAGACAGACATCTCACTGTAAGCTCCGGTAATGGAATAATCCTTGCCATAATAAAGCTTTGCAGCTGACTCGATGGTGGGTGTGGACATACTGCCGTTCTCGTTGATCACCTGATAGATACCTGCGTAGCTCGTCTGGGTAGAAGATAAGATACCGCAGACAAAACAGAATACCGTGAAAGGCTCATAATTTAACTTTTTGCATACCTCGTAGAAGGGAAGCGAAATTCCGGCTTGCAGTGTCGCTTCGGCACGTGAATTCAGATGAAGGATCTTGTCTTTGATCGGCATCTGCTTTGCTTCTTTTCGCATGGTGCTTTCAATCTGCTCCGTGTCGATCTGATTCTCCTCGCCAAAAAGGCCGGTCAGTGAATTCTCTAAACTGTCATCGCCAAACAAACCACCCTCCGAGTCGGAAAACAGATCGCCAAAGAGACCCTCATCATCCATTGCCTCCTCTTCTTCCTCTTTCTCCGTGGTTCCGTTCATATACTGCTCCGCAAGCTCAGACATCTTCAGATAGAATGTCGAAACCTGTTCCTTACAAAGATCATGCGCGATCTCGATATCCGGATAGAGCACATTTTTGTAACCGCCCTGCTCGTTTGCGAATACAGACTTCATGCCTTCAATGTATGCATCCATACTATCATTGACGGTCGCAAACATGCATGCCATGTACTCGTTATAGTTGGCAAAAGGCATTTTGGCGATATCTTCTTTACTTATTATTTTCATGTTTATCACTCCCTGTTGATTATTTTTATACTGGATCGGTACACTGTTTTTTTCTCGACTAATATTTTACCTTTTTCCACCGGTGTGGAAGATCGCCTGTTTATCAAAAATACTTGGGGCAACGTGAAAAGAATCATCACCGATGCAGGAAAATGTTTTAGAATCCTCGTTGATAAATGCCGGACGTTTTCGTTCCATGTAAGTCATCGTTTCTTCTCCGTCATCCGAAAAAGAAGCTCTGCGCTTTTTTGCTTTGTTTCTGTTGTCTCTTTCAAGTCTTTCGGTCAGATTCATATGTGATCCTCCTGTATGATAATTCTTTATATTAAAAATAAACTCTGTTATTTTTTTAATCCGTATGGTATGATATTTCTGATTTATATACAAATAATGATAGAAAGAAGGTATTCATCTTATGACAAATGGGCAAAAAACCATTCTTGGCTGTTCGGTGGTGTCATATCTGCTTGTACTGTACAGCTTCT
>JAQYOU010000181.1 GCA_028727105.1 bacterium | reverse complement strand
AGCCAGGGCATCTGTGTCTATGATCGCATGGAGGATCTGACGGATGCGCAGCGAAAATCTGCAGAGCGCTATTTTGATGAGGTGGTTTATCCGGTTCTGACCCCTATGGCGGTGGATGCCTCCAGACCGTTTCCGCTTATTCGCAACAAGACATTAAACATTGCAGCTCTTATCCGGAAGGAAGAGGAAAACGTGTTTGCCACTGTACAGGTTCCGAGTGTATTGCCGCGTCTTGTCCCCCTTCCGACAGAGAGCGAGCATACTTATGCGTTCATTCTTTTGGAACAGCTGATCATGCACAACATCGGCAGACTGTTTTCGAACTATCAGGTGCTTTGTACCAGCCCCTACCGGATCATGAGAAATGCGGATCTTCCCATCGACGAGGACGAGGCGAACGATCTGTTAAAGGAGATCGAGAAGCAGCTGAAGAAGCGTCAGTGGGGCGAGGTCATCCGTCTGGAGGTAGATGACGGAATTGACAAAAAGCTGTTGGATATCTTAAAGAGCGAGCTGGATACCGCCGGTGAGGATGTCTTCAAGATCAACGGTCCACTGGATCTTACGTTCCTGATGAAGCTATATGGGCTGGAGGGCAAGGATGAGCTGCGCTATGTTTCTTATACACCGCAGCCGGTACCGGAGCTGATCGGTGAAGATAATATTTTTGATGCCATCAAAAAAGGTGATATCCTGCTTCACCATCCTTACCAGACCTTCCAGCCGGTGGTTGATCTCATCCGCCAGGCGGCAAACGATCCGGACGTACTTGCCATTAAACAGACGCTGTACCGTGTCAGCGGTAATTCTCCGATCATCGCCTCCTTGGCGCAGGCGGCAGAAAATGGCAAGCAGGTGACGGTACTGGTGGAGTTAAAGGCGCGTTTTGACGAGGAAAACAATATTGTCTGGGCGAAAAAGCTGGAGAAAGCAGGCTGCCATGTCATCTATGGCCTGGTAGGCTTAAAGACCCACAGTAAGATCGCTCTGGTTGTCCGAAAGGAAGAGGATGGTATCCGCCGCTATGTGCACCTTGGAACCGGAAACTATAACGATTCTACGGCAAAGCTGTATACGGACTGCGGAATCTTCACCTGCGCAGAGACCATTGGAGAGGATGCAACGGCGGTATTTAACATGCTCTCCGGTTATTCGGAACCTCTGAGCTGGAATCATCTGGTGGTGGCACCCATCTGGCTGAGAAACAAATTTATGAAACTGATCCGCAGAGAGACACGTCATGCCCTTGCCGGAAAAGAGGCGCGCATTGAGGCAAAGATGAATTCGTTGTGTGATCAGCAGATCATTGCCGCATTGTATGAGGCGTCAGCAGCCGGTGTGCAGATCGATCTGATCGTGAGAGGCATCTGCTGTCTGAAGGCAGGTATTCCCGGCGTCAGCGAGAACATCCGGGTGCGTTCGATCGTAGGAAATTTTTTAGAGCACAGCCGTATTTTCTATTTTTACAATAACGGCAACGAGGAATTGTATATGGGCAGCGCGGATTGGATGCCGAGAAATCTGGACCGCCGTGTAGAGATCATCTTCCCGGTACTTGACCGGGAGATTCAAAAAAAGGTCCGTCATATCCTGCAGGTGGAGCTGGAGGATAACACGAAGGCGCATATGCTGACTGCAGAAGGCACGTATGTGAAGCAGGACAAGCGCGGAAAGGTGCTTGTCAATTCGCAGCTTCAATTCTGCAAGGAGGCGGTAGACGCTGTGCCAAGGGAGGAAAACTGCTATAAGGACCGTGTGTTCATTCCGGCGGAGCCGGTAAGTACTGAGGAATAGGAAAGAGTTAGAAAAAATGAGTAAGATAATATTTTCGGATCTGGATGGAACGTTGCTCTGCAGCGACAAATCCATCTCTGAGGGCAATCGCGAGGCGATCAAACGGGCAACTGCGGCGGGACATTCCTTTGTCATTGCCACGGGCAGACCCTTTGAGAGCGCAAAGATGGTCAGCGATTCGCTGGGATTAAATGGTGAGGGCTGTTACATCGTGTCCTACAATGGCGGACATGTTTATGACTGTTATCATCAAAAGGTATTGTTCAGCCGTCAGATGACTATGCAGACCGTGCGGGAGCTGTTTGC
>JAQYOU010000180.1 GCA_028727105.1 bacterium | reverse complement strand
ATACCGTTTGTCTGTATGGAGATATTGGGAATATCTGGCCCCTCCTTCTGGCACGTACATCTGCTGACCGCACTGATGCATCTGATCTCCAACGCCCTGCCCAATGTGGCGGGCGTGGGGCCAGTGGAGTTTGCCTTCGTGCTGATATTTTCCCACTACATGGAATATGCTCAGGCATCCTCCGCTCTGATTCTATTCCGCGTCGCAACATTCTTTTTCCCGTTTATCCTCAGCATCCTCGTATTCTTGAGCGTACAAAGGCGTGTGCTGAACGATTCTCAGAAAACCTGATCCATCGCAATAGAAGTGAGACCTCTCTGTCAGAGAAAAAATACAACAGGAGATGTGAGCTATGAGAAAATTCTTGACTTCCGAATCGGTCACTGAAGGCCATCCTGACAAAATCTGTGATTTTGTTGCGGACAGTATTCTCGACGCGTTGCTGAAGGAAGATCCCAAATCCCGGAGTGCAGTAGAGGTCACAGCGGAACCGGGAGCTATGCACATCATGGGCGAGATCACCAGCAAGGCATCCCCAAATTTTGAGAAGATTGCCCGCCGCTGTATTGCAAAAATCGGCTATACAAGGCCCGAATATGGGTTTGACGCAAAAAGTGTCAATATTACTTGCTCCATCCATGAGCAGTCTCCTGACATCGCAATGGGTGTGGATGCGGCCGCCGATAGCTCCAAGGATGTGGGTGCCGGCGATCAGGGTATGATGTTCGGTTATGCCTGCGATGAGACCCCTGAACGGATGCCGCTGTCTATCACCTTGGCCCACGCCCTGACCTGCCGCTTGACGGAAGTCCGAAAGTCTGGCCTATTGCCCTACCTACGTCCGGATGGAAAGGCACAGGTCACAGTGGAGTATGTGGATGGCGCACCAATACGGGTAGACACTGTGGTAATCTCTGCCCAACACGATCCGGATATTGATATGAAGGTGCTGCGCAAGGATATTTTGGAGCGGGTTGTGTTCCCAGTCATTGATGGCAAGCTGCTGGACAAAAACACGAAATACTATATCAATCCCACGGGGCGCTTTGTGCTGGGCGGACCCGCCGCGGACACCGGTCTGACCGGAAGAAAGATCATCTGCGATACTTATGGCGGCATCGGCCATCACGGTGGCGGAGCGTTCTCCGGCAAAGATGCCACGAAGGTTGACCGGAGCGCCGCATATATGGCCCGCCATGTCGCGAAAACCGCGGTGGCGGCAGGTGCTGCCAAGCAGTTGGAACTGCAGCTGGGTTATGCCATCGGCGTCTCCAAGCCAGTGTCCGTTTCTGTGGAAACCTTTGGGACAGGCCGGCTGCCAGATGATGTACTGTACGACTGGGTCCGCAATTGCTTTGACCTGCGCCCCGGAGCCATCATCCAATATTTAAAACTGGACAGTCCCATTTTCGCTGAGACCACAAATTATGGCCATTTCGGGAGAAACGGATTCCCCTGGGAGCAGGTGAATGAAACCGCGATGGATGCACTGAAAATGCGGCTTGTTTAAAAGCCGCATTTTTCATACTGGGTGGAGACGTGACGTTGTGAAAGAATTTGCTGTATCTCGAACCTGCGCGGAGAATTAGAGGAGGCTGTTCTATGGAAAATACGAGAATGATGAAAGTGAACGTGGATGGCGTTGAATATATTTATCCAAAAGGAACTCTGTATCAGGCGATAGCTGCTGATTTTCAGGAAGGATATGCGCATGATATTTTGCTTGTCAATCGAAACGGGAAACTCTGTGAACTGCACAAGGCTTTGGATAGGGATTGCACGCTGAAAATGATTACGGCAGAAGAAAAGCCGGGGATGCAGACTTATGAGCGCAGTGTGGTTTTTCTGATGCTGAAAGCCTTCTATGATGTGGTTGGCAGAGAGAATGTTGAACGCATTTCCGTGGAGTATTCCATTAGCCACGCCTTGTTTATCCGGGCAAAGGGAAACTTCACGCTGAGTCAGGAGCTGCTAAACCAGGTTGAAGAACGTATGAGGATGATTTCAGAACAGGCAGTGCCCATTCAGAAAAAGTCAATCAGCACCGATGATGCTGTAGAACTGTTTCGCAAAACGCAAATGTACGACAAGGCGCAGCTGCTCAGCTTCCGGATCAATTCCCATGTCAATATTTATTTTCTGGATGAGTTTTCAGATTATTTTTACGGCTACATGGTTCCTGATACGGGGTATTTGAAATGCTTTGGCCTGCAGCTGTTTGAGAGCGGATTTGTCCTGCGTCTGCCGGATCAAAAGAATCCCAGTCAGTTGGGAGCGTTCCATCCCTCCATGAAGGTATTCCGGGAACTTTACGACGCCACCCTCAGATCTGAGACGCTGCATATCTCTAATGTTGCGGAGATGAACGGAGTCATTGCACAGGGAAATGCTACACACATGATCCTTGCGCACGAGGCAATGATGGAAAAGAAAATCGGAGATATTGCAGGTGAAATTGCAGCCCGGAAGGATGTTCGCTTCGTTATGATTGCCGGCCCTTCGTCCTCAGGAAAGACGACATTTTCCCATCGCCTGTCCACCCAGCTTTTGGCGTGCGGCCTGCACCCACACGCCATCGCAACGGACAATTATTTTAAAAACCGCTCCGAGACACCCTTGGATCAAAATGGTCAGTATGATTTTGAGAGTTTGGGCGCCATGGATGTTGAGCAGTTTAATGCCGATATGACACGGCTCCTAAGGGGTGAGACGGTGGAAATCCCACAGTTCAACTTCAAAAAGGGCGTCCGGGAATACAACGGCGACTATCTGACCCTGGGAGCGCAGGATGTTCTTGTCATCGAGGGCATCCACTGCCTGAACGATCAGCTTTCCTATTCTCTGCCGAAAGAGAGCAAATACAAAATCTACATCAGCTGCCTGACTACGCTGAATGTCGATGACCACAACTACATCCCCACAACAGACGCACGGCTTTTGCGAAGGATCGAACGGGATGCACGGACCAGGGGTTACAGCGCCAGGGCTACCATTCAGATGTGGCCGTCTGTAAGAAGAGGAGAAGAAAACAATATTTTCCCGTTCCAAGATAGTGCGGACATGATTTTTAACTCGGCACTGATTTATGAAATCGCCCTTGTGAAACCCTATGTGGAGCCGCTGCTCTTTGGCGTTCCAAAAGATTGTGAGGAATACATTGAGGCAAAGCGCTTGCTGAAATTCTTAAACTACTTTTTACCCATTCCAGCAGATGACGTACCCAAAACCTCCCTGATGCGAGAATTCGTTGGCGGAGGCTGTTACAAAGTATAAATCAGTATTGGTGGAAACGGTCATTCAGGACCCTACCACTCTGGCGCTTCATCGCTCCTTGTTTGTTCAAATAGTCTTGTCCTTTGGGACAGGCAATTATTGGGGGCTCTGATTCGTAAAAAGGAAGTCTTAGGAGGACAATATGAGTATTAAAATTGTGACGGACTCAACCTGTGATTTGCCCCGGGAACTCATTCATGCGCATCATATTTCGGTGATCCCC
>JAQYOU010000179.1 GCA_028727105.1 bacterium | reverse complement strand
CTTACACTTGCCACTTTTTTATTGTGAAAAGCAATGCAAAAAAAAAATATTTTGTGATATCATAAAATAGATTAATACCATACAAGTATCAAATACTATTGAAGGGAGAAAACAAATGAATAATGTAAATATCAGAAAAGAAAACTTCATAAAATTATTTAATCAGCTAGATTTCGACAATAAGAATATAGTAATAAATACTTTTAGGTGCCTTGCTTCAAACGCCCACTCCTCTAAAGGTTTTAAACCCTACGATGTTGCTGGAGTCATAAAATACCATCAAAAAAAACTAAATTATTCCAATAAAGACGTTTGCGAAAAAGTGAATAATCTAATTGATAAAAATAATGACCCTTCCGATGAATACTTATCTGTAAATACATTTCAAAAGATTATAAGCCGAAATACCCAATCTTCAAAGGATTCAACAAACTTTCTTCATTATATTGCACTAGCACTCGAATTTGATGAAGATGAATATAAGTACTTGTCAAAAGAAGGATTACAGGATTTTACTCTGCAGTCCTATAATGTGAATACGATAGATACTCTATACGACTTGCTATCAGAAAAGGAAAAAAATGCAATCCTTCAATTAACAACATCCCTCTTAGGACTCAGCATTGGGTCTAATCAAGTGAATGAATCAATTGAAGAAACTGTCACCACTCAAAATTGAACAATACTCTTGGAGCGGATAGTGTGCTAATAAGCAGCCAAAAAACGGACTGATTATTCAAACCAGTCCGTTTTTTGTTCCAATATATTATTTTCAGCAATCCTTCATTTTCTTTTAAAAGGCTTTATCATTTACCCTGATTATAAATAATCTCCTACTATTTTTTCGACATTTATGCATATTCGTTGTGTGTTTTACGAAAACCAGTTGTGTGTTTGTTCAAGCCAAGATTATCTCTATTCAACCGGATAGTATCTCAACTTTGACCAAAAATCATACTTTCTGTGTGTATGACTGCAGTGAATAAGCATTTTGTGTGCATTATTGAAGCTCATTGTATGCAGGGCCATCACTGATTCGTGAGGTCACCGTAAAGTATTTCCGTCCTCCAAGGACAGCTATAGTGTCGCTCGCCTCATAGATATGGTTCATATGCCTTCAGACCGAAAGGCACAAAACAATTTTGTATCCAATATATTGCCGCTCCAATAGCGTATTTTAATGCCCCAAGTATGAATTGGATATCCCGAGAAAAGCAGAATATGACGATTTAAGACGGTTTCAGAACTGGTATGGCTATTTTCCAACACTGCCCTGCAAAGCGGCTGTATGGCTGATTAGGGGAGTAAAATTGTCGATACGAAGAAGGCAGAGCAGTAAAACTAGCTATAAAATTTCTACAAGGCTATAAAAGTGTCGAAACAAGATTTTAAGGGTGGATAGTGCGTCTATAAACGGCTAAAACAGAAAAATCGGACTGATTTTTCCAAACCAGTCCGATTTTATACTGCAATTTGATATTTTCAGAAACCCCGTGTTTTCAAGAAACCCAGTAAAATCAAGGGGTTCAGCCCTCCTCCTCTAAGCGGCTTAAGCGCTTAGCCTGATCTGCCGCGATGCATGCATCGATGATCTCCTGAATATCGCCGTTCATGATCTTGTCCAGCTTGTAGAGCGTGAGGTTGATGCGATGATCGGTGACACGTCCCTGGGGGAAGTTGTAGGTACGGATCTTCTCGGAGCGGTCGCCGGTTCCGATCTGACTGCGTCTTGCAGCAGACTCTGCGTCCTGCTGTTTCTGCAGCTCTAAGTCATACAGCTTGGAACGAAGGAGGGCAAACGCTTTCTCCTTGTTTTGGAGCTGTGATTTCTCGGTCTGGCTGTAGATCACGATTCCGGTAGGATAATGGGTCAGTCGCACGGCGGAGTCCGTCGTATTGACACACTGTCCGCCGTTTCCGGATGCACGCATAACGTCAATACGGATATCCTTCTCATCGATCTGTACATCCACATCCTCTGCCTCCGGCATCACTGCCACGGTACAGGTGGATGTCTGGATACGTCCCTGTGACTCCGTCTCCGGCACACGCTGTACGCGGTGGACACCGGACTCATATTTTAATACGGAGTATGCGCCTGCTCCGGTTACCATGAAGTCTACGGACTTCATACCGCCGATACCGGTCTCGTCCGCTTCCAGTGTCTCCACCTTCCAGCGGCGGCTCTCTGCATAGTGCACATACATGCGATAGATCTCTGCTGCGAACAGGGCCGCTTCCTCGCCGCCTGCTCCGGCACGGATCTCCACGATGACGTTCTTGTCATCGTTGGGGTCCTTCGGGAGCAGCAGGATCTTCAGCTGATCCTCCAGTCCTGCCACATTGGACTTTGCCTCGTTTAACTCTTCCTTTGCAAGCTCCTTCATCTCCTCGTCGCTCTCCTCATCCAAGAGCACAAGAGCATCCTCAATGGCCTGCTTATTCTTTTTGTATTCCCGGTATGCTTCTACAATGGGAGTCAGATCGCTCTGCTCCTTCATGAGCTTACGAAAACGATTGGCATCGTTTGCCACGTCCGGCTCGGAAAGCTCACTCATGATCTCTTCATATCGAACTAATAAATCCTCTAACTTATCAAACATGTTGTTTCTCCTTTATCTGATCTGACCCTTTACCACACGGTCATTTCCTGCAAGGTCCTTGATCACTGCCACATCTTTAAATCCGGCATCGGTCATCAGCTGCTGCACGGCTACTCCCTGATCAAATCCGATCTCAAAGAACAGATAACCGTTCTCTTTTAAATACTTTGGCGCTTCCTGAGTGATCTTCCGGTAAAAATCAAGTCCGTCCGGTCCCCCGTCCAAAGCCTGTATCGGCTCAAACTGTGCCACCTCAGGCATGAGCGAAGGTATCTTAGTCTGCGCAATATAGGGCGGATTCGATACGATCACATCATATGCGCCGGTGATATTATCAAACAGGTTGCCACGCACCCAGTCTGCTTCCAGATTATGAAGCTTTGCATTTTCCTTTGCCACCAAAAGCGCCTGTTTGCTGACATCACTGCCCGTTCCTTTGACAGCGGGCGCATTTTTCAGAATACTGAGCAGAATGCATCCGGAACCGGTGCACAGATCCAGCACCTCCATCTGAGGCTCTATCACTTTGAGTGTTTCCTCAACAAGTGTCTCCGTATCCTGTCTGGGGATGAGTACGTTGGAATTGACCTTAAAGGTCATTCCCATGAATTCCTGCTCACCTGTAATATACTGCAGCGGTACATGCTCCGCACGCTTCTCCACCACGCGCTCATACTCCGTGATCACCTCCGGATCCACATCCTCGTTTGTATGGGTAAAATAAAAGCTGCGGTCGATCTTAGCCACCATTTCCAAAAGCAGCCATGCATCAATCTTTGCATCCATAACGCCTGCCGCCTGCAGCAATTGCTCTCCCTTTTGCTCTGCCTGCTTATATGTCATCTGCCAGCCCCCTTTGCTTAGCCCCAAGCTGCATCAAACGAAAACTACTCCCGGGAGCTTCCGTCTAAACAATCTTCCTCGCGCATCTTCTGTACATAAGCCTTCCAGTCAAACACTGCCTCCACGGATGCAATGCCTACTTCTATCATGTCATCATCCGGCTCTCTCGTGGTCAGCTTCTGCAGCATCATACCGGGCTTGCTTAAAACTCCGATGATCCTGCCCTCACTGCGACCCGCCAGACGGATCAGTTCATAAGAGATCCCTGCGATCAGCGGGATCAAAAGGATCCGCACCACAACTCGCAGAACCGGTGATTCCACACGGATAAAGATAAACAGGATCACACTGACGATGACCACAAAAAACAAAAAACTGGTTCCGCAGCGCTTATGCAGACGAGAGCTTTTTTTCACATTTTCTACCGTCAGATCCATACCATGCTCGATGCAGTTGATGCATTTGTGTTCCGCGCCATGATACATGTACACGCGCCGGATATCCTTCATCAGGGAAATACCCACTACATACACAAGAAAGATCGCCACACGGATCACTCCCTCTGCGATCGCGATCCCGGTATCGGACCAGCCCAGCTTTGCAAAAAACGTGGACAGCCAGTAAGGCAGCATCATAAAGATCGCGACGGCCAGTATGATGGACAACGCTACCGTTCCGCCCATCATCGCATCCTCTTTTTTCTTTGCCTTTGCTGCTTCGTCTGCCGTCAGCTCCTTTTTTACACCCTCTTCTTCGAAAAACTGGGCAGAAAAATTCAGACTGCTCATGCCAAGCACCAGGGAATCAATAAAGTTCACGACGCCCCGCACAAGAGGCAGACGCACGAATGCGCTGTCACCGAAGATATTTTTGTATTCTTTTTTTTCTATGATGATCTCGCCATCACTTTTTCGGACTGCCACTGCGTAGGTGTCTTTGTTTTTCATCATGACACCTTCCATCACGGCCTGTCCGCCAATTCCTGAATATCTCATTGTGTACTCCTGTGCCCTTCATGCCATGGCACATTTTCAGATCATTTCCTTAAGCGAAAAAAAAGGTCGAAGCTGTAGCAACTTCAACCTTTGTTCCCATGTGATTATTTCATGCCGTATTTCTTGTTGAACTGCTCAATACGTCCGCGTGCCTGGTTAGCCTTCTGCTGTCCGGTATAGAACGGATGGCACTTAGAACAAATCTCAACATGGATTTCTTTCTTTGTTGAACCAGTGACAAATGTGTTACCACAGTTACAGGTAACTGTTGCCTCATAGTATTCGGGCTGAATTTCTGTCTGCATCTTTTTCACCTCACATACTCGAATTATTATCTATGGTAACTGTCCAGTCACTTCGCAGTTCCTTTTCAGTTACATGACATACTTTGCCTGTCGCATTCTCACAACAGCTTATTCATTGTAGCATAACGATTTCTGTAATGCAAGCGTTTTTGTAAAACTCTTGTAAAAACTTGTAAAATAGCATTTCCGGCATTTACAGGAACTTTTTCTTGCGTACCTGCTGCACAAATTCAAAGTTATTTCTTGTATGTGCAAACATGTTCAGAATATTTTCCACTGCCTCATCAGTCTTCATTCCGTTGATCGCCCGTCGCATGATGTTGACTGCCTCCTGCTCCTCCGGATCAAGCAGCAGATCCTCGCGGCGCGTGCTGGATTTTGTGATATCCAGGGCAGGGAATACACGTCTTTCGGAGAGCTTTCTGTCTAAGACAAGCTCCATATTTCCGGTTCCCTTGAACTCCTCGTAAACCACGTCGTCCATCTTGCTTCCGGTGTCCACCAGCGCGGTTGCAAGGATCGTCAGGCTTCCGCCTTCACGCATATTTCTTGCAGCTCCGAAAAAGCGCTTGGGCATATGAAGCGCTGCGGGGTCCAGACCACCGGAAAGTGTTCTTCCGCTGGGCGGAACCGTCAGGTTATATGCACGTGCCAGTCTGGTAATGGAATCCAGCAGGATCATGACATCCTTCCCGTGTTCCACCAGGCGCTTTGCACGCTCCACAACCATTTCCGCCACACGCTTGTGACGCTCCGGCTGCTCATCAAAGGTGGAATAAATGACTTCTACATTGTCGCCCTCAATGGCTTCCTTGATATCGGTAACCTCCTCCGGACGCTCATCGATCAACAGAATGATCAGGTGCATCTCCGGGTTATTCTGCTTTACGGATTTCGCCACCTGCTTCAAAAGGGTTGTCTTACCTGCCTTCGGCGGAGAGACGATCATCCCGCGCTGTCCCTTTCCGATGGGAGACACAAGATCCACGATCCGCATGGCCAGACCGCTGCGGTTTGTTTCCAGGCGCAGACGCTGGTTGGGAAAGATCGGTGTCAGGTCTTCAAAGCTCTTGCGCTTTGCCGCCACGGCCGGCGGATAACCGTTGATGGTCGTGATGTATAGCAACGCGGAAAACTTTTCGCTCTGGGTTTTGATCCTCGTATTTCCGCAGACGATATCTCCGGTCTTCAAACGGAAGCGGCGGATCTGTGACGGTGACACATACACATCGTTTTCTCCCGGCAGATAATTTTCGCAGCGAATAAAGCCGTAGCCCTCCTGCATCACTTCTAAAATTCCGTTTGCGGTGATCCCGCTGTCTAAATTGGAATTCATCTGCTCGGACTGGTCAAAATCATCCTCCACCACCGGACTTGCGTTGACCCGTGACTCTGCACGCGTATCACGGGTTTCCCTGGGTATGCGCACCGGGCGCTGCGGACGCTGCGGTCGTTCTGCGGGCTTTTCTGCTGCCGGTCGTTCTGCGGTTTCCTTTGCAGGTGTTTCCTTTTCACTTTCTTTCTGCTTTGAAGCCTCTTCCTCCTGCTTCTTCAGCTGCTCTAATCGCCGGTCCTCGGCAACCATAGCATCGACCACTTCCGCCTTTTTCAACGCAGAAATGTTTTTGAGCCCTCTTGCCTTTGCAAGATCTTTCAGTGCAACCACACTGAGGGATTCATACTTTTCTCGCATATCTGACATACTTTCAATTCTCCTACTGAAAACAATCTTCTGTTTTACGTAATAAAATGGGAAAACAATGATTATACCGGAACATATGATAACCGGCGCTGGATCAAAGATTTGCTTAACAGTATACACTATCTTTTCCAAAATAGGAAGAACTTTTTTGAACTTGAAAATGAAAAATGTTATGGTTATAATAAGGAAGATAAAAAGATACATATATATAAGGAGCACAACATGGACCAGAAAGAAAAAGCAATCAAGCTGCACAGAGAATGGAACGGAAAGCTGGTAACGACCTCAAAGGCACCGGTCAAGGATCGCGAAGCACTGGCGATCGCCTATACCCCCGGTGTTGCAGAGCCCTGCAAGATCATTGCCGAGCATCCGGAGGAAGTCTATAATTATACCATAAAAGCAAACACCGTCGCTGTTGTTTCCGACGGAAGCGCCGTGTTAGGCCTTGGAAATATCGGCGCCCTTGCTGCAATGCCTGTCATGGAGGGAAAATGTGTACTTTTCAAGGAATTCGGTGATGTCAACGCGGTTCCGATCTGCCTGGACACCCAGGATACGGAAGAGATCATTCAAACCGTGAAAAACATTGCCCCCTGCTTTGGAGGTATTAACTTAGAGGACATTTCCGCTCCCCGCTGTTTTGAGATCGAGGAGCGTTTGAAGCAGATGCTGGACATCCCTGTTTTTCACGATGACCAGCACGGTACAGCGATCGTTGTATTAGCAGGTATCATCAACGGTCTGCGGGTCACCGGCAAGAAAAAGGAGGACTGCAAGGTTGTGGTCAACGGTGCCGGATCCGCCGGAGTGGCCATCACAAAACTGCTTTTAACCTACGGCTTTGAGGATGTAACCATGTGTGATAGGGAAGGCATCATCGGTCCCGATTACCCGAACCTGAACTGGATGCAGCAGGAAATGACAAAGGTCACAAACCTAAGCCATGCAACCGGAACCCTTGCGGATGCGTTAAAGGGTGCAGACATCTTTGTCGGCGTTTCCGCTCCCGGGATCGTATCTGCCGAGATGGTTGCTTCCATGAACAAGGATTCTATCCTGTTTGCAATGGCAAATCCCGTGCCGGAGATCATGCCTGATGTGGCAAAGGCTGCAGGCGCCCGCATTGTCGGAACCGGACGAAGCGATTTTCCGAATCAGGTCAACAACGTCGTTGCATTCCCCGGTATCTTCCGCGGTGCCCTGGAGGGTCATGCAAAGCAGATCACCGAAGAGATGAAGCTGGCCGCTGCGGAAGCCATCGCAGGGCTTGTATCGGACGAACAGCTGAGTGATGAATTCATCATGCCGGAGGCCTTCGATCCCCGTGTTGCCGATGTGGTAAGCAAGGCCGTACGCGACCACATTCGCTAGTGCATTTTTATGAACCAAGAAGAGGTATCCCTATGGAAGCTGGTTCTCTTCCGAAAAGCTGGCTGGATAAGCCCTACTACAGCCTTAACGCTTATCTGCGCCAGACCTTTGGAGAAAAAATCTATCGACTGTCCTTAGACGGCGGATTTACGTGTCCGAACCGCGACGGCAAGCTGGACACCCGCGGGTGCATCTTTTGCAGCGCCGGCGGCTCCGGTGACTTTGCAGCTGACCGGCGAAAGTCAGTCACCGACCAGCTTTCAGAGGCGAAGGAGCGGATCGCCGCTAAGACAAATGCGAAACATTTTATCGCCTACTTTCAGGCGTACACAAACACCTACGCAGATATCTCTTATCTGCGTACTGTTTTTTCAGAGGCACTGTCACCCGCTGAGATCGTTGGGCTCTCCATTGCTACCCGCGTGGATTGCCTGGGCGAAGAGGTATTGCAGCTCCTGTGCGAGCTGCGCGAAGCCTTTCACAAGCCCATCTGGGTAGAGCTTGGCGTGCAGAGTTCTTCGGATCAGACACTGCAGCGCATCCGCAGCGGATTTACCTTTGCAGACTGTAAAGCTGCGATCATCCGCCTGCATGCTCACGATATTCCGGCCATCGTTCACCTGATCCTAGGTC
Organism: bacterium; assembly: GCA_028727105.1. Lineage (GTDB taxonomy): Bacteria > Bacillota > Clostridia > Lachnospirales > Lachnospiraceae > W0P33-017. Next base: position 8,352 of record JAQYOU010000179.1, on the reverse strand, counting down.
TTCCGGGCGAGAGCAGGGATACGATGCTGCATTCGGTCAGACAGGTCTGCGCCCTCCCTATCGCCGGACTGAAGCTTCAGCTTTTGCATGTGCTGTCCGGGACAGATCTGGCGGTGGAATATGCGATGGCACCCTTTCCCGTTTTTGATATGGAGGACTACTGTCAGTTTGTGGTGACCTGTATCGAGCATGTGCCTGCGCACATCGTCCTGCACCGGATCACAGGAGACGGTCCGAAACGACTTTTACTGGCGCCGCTTTGGAGCGGCGACAAAAAACGCGTCCTGAACCGCATTCACGAGATCTTTCGTGAGCGGAACACCTGGCAGGGGCGCTTAGCTGAAAAATCAGATACAAAAGGGAAGCTACTGATCAGATGATACAAATAGTTTTTAGCAATCAAAAAAGAGGTATGAAAATCTATGGCTGAACCGTTAACAACCTATAAATTAATGATCCTTGCACTGCTGGAGCACGCAAAGCTTCCGCTCTCCGGCACACAGATCTCTGAATTCTTTTTGGAGAAAGAGTATACGAACTATTTCACGGTACAGGAAGCGCTGCACGAGCTGGATGAAAATGCTTTTATCAAAAAGGAATCCACCCACAACAACACCCGCTATTCCATCACTCCTGCCGGTGCTGAGACGCTGACCTTTTTCTCTGACAAGCTCTCTTCGGGGATCCACGAAGACATCCGCGAGTATCTGTCTGTCAATCAGCTTTCCATCCGTGAAGCTGCTTCTGTTCTGGCGGACTACTACAAGGCGCCCGGTGACCGGTACGCCGTCCGCTGTCAGCTAAAGGAAAAGGAAAACCCGCGCATCGATCTGACGATCACGGTTCCCAATAAAGAGATCGCGGAAGCCATCTGCGATAACTGGAAGCAGCAGAGTGAGCATGTTTACGAGTATCTCATGGATCTTTTGGTAAAATAATAACAGGAGGCGGCTTTCACCGTCTCCTGTTTTCTATCGCCGATCCTATCTTTCCATCTTTCCGATCTTTCCCCGGATCCGCTGCAGCGCATTGTCGATGGACTTCGGCGTTTTCCCGAGGTAATCTGCGATCTGTCTGTAGTCCATGCCCTGCAGATACAGGTCACATACCTGTTTCTCCATAGAGCTTAACAGATGTTCCAGGCGATCAAAAAAATCCCGGTATGCTTCCTGCTGAAGCATCAGTCGCTCCGGATTCTGTTCCGATGCACCGATCAGCATATCCTCTAACGTCAGCCCCGTCTCATCACCGGTCTCCTCCGACAGAGAAACATAGAAGTTCAGCGGTGCATGCTTGAGCCTTTGGGAAGCCTCGATGGCATGGTACATCTGTCTGGTGATGCAAAGCTCCGCAAAATGATAAAAAGAGGCCTCCTTTTCCGGGGAATAATCACGGATCGCTTTGAACAAACCGATCATTCCCTCCTGGATCAGATCCTCTTTCTCTGCTCCGATCAGATACAGGGCGTTTGCCTTTTTCATGACCAGATGCTTGTATTTTTTACACAGATAGTCCGTGATGCTGTCGTTTCCGGCTGCAACCTGCATCAAAAGCTCCTCATCACGGACATTTTCATACTCATTCTGCTTCATTTTTATAACCCTGTATGTCAACCCTGCAACCGCTGACGCACGATCTCATATGCCAGCACACCGCAGGCAACGGATGCGTTGAGTGAATCAATGTCGCCCTTCATCGGAATGGATGCGATCATGTCACAGTGCTCACGAACCAGCTTGCTCACACCCTCTCCCTCGTTACCGATGACGAGTCCGATGGAACCCTTCAGGTTCAGATCGTACATCTGAGTGCCGCCCATATCTGCGCACACAAACCACATGCCTTCTTTTTTCAGATCCTCAATGGTATTTGTGAGATTCGTCACCTTTGCAACCGGCGTATAGTTGATCGCTCCGGCAGATGCCTTTGCCACGGTCGCTGTCAGTCCCACCGCCCGGCGCTTCGGAATGATCACCCCATGGGCACCGCAAAGATTCGCCGTACGGATGATGGCTCCGAGATTGTGCGGATCCTCGATATTGTCAAGCAGGATCACAAAGGGCGGTTCACCCTTGTCTCTTGCGATCTGCAGGATATCGGCTACCTCTGCATAGGAATATGCTGCGGACTGTGCGATCACCCCCTGGTGCTTTCCGGTCTCTGAAAGCTGGTCCAGACGTTCCTTCGAAACGAAATTAAGGATCGTATCATGCTTTCTTGCCTCACGCACGATCGTGCGCACAGGTCCGTCCTGACAGCCGTCAAGCACATAGAGCTTGTCGATCGTCTTACCGGAGCGGAACGCCTCCAGCACTGCGTTGCGGCCTTCGATTTTTGTTTCCTCTACACGTGTCTGCATTTCTTCCATTATGAATTCTCCTGACTGTCTGCGAATGTCATTTCGGTCTCCGGTTCTTTTGTCTGCTCATGCATGTTTGCCTGCGGCTTTTTGTTGCCATGCCGGTTATGTGCTTCCGCATATTTTCCCTCGCCCGGCTTGTATGTATCTACCGCCAGCTTTATCAGCTCCACCAGTCGCTCTGTCCGATCCGTCAGATACAAAAAGCCCATCAGCGCCTCAAAACCGGTGGCTCTGCGGTAATCTCCGATGGAGGCATTTTTTGCCATCGTGGACGATTTCGCATTGCGCCCGCGCCGGTAAACACTTTCCTCCTCCGGAGTGAGTTCCGGCAAAAGGATATCCATCATCTTTGACTGTGCCTCTGCCTTGACCAGCTGACTGGTCTGGCGGTGCAAAAGCCCCGCCCGTGTATTGGTTCGCGCCACCATAACGGAACGCACGACCAGCTCATAGATCCCGTCGCCGATATAAGCCAGTGTCAGGGGGCTGACGGTTCGGATGTCAACCTCCTGATCCAGACCGAATTGTTCCTTGATATATGCGTTTAAGCCCGTTTCCATTTTACGCCTTCTCTGGTGTCCTCCAAAATGATACCGCGGTTCTTTAACTCATCGCGGATCTCATCTGCTCTTGCAAAGTTCTTCGCCTTCTTTGCATCGGTGCGCTCCTGAATGAGTGCCTCGATGTCTGCATCCAAAAGCTCTTCTTCCCGCTCTAAGATGATTCCCAGCACATCGCACAGTGTGTTCAGACGTGCATACAAAAGCTCCAAAAATGCATGACTGTTCTCAGAGGATGCGTTGGTGTTGATATATTTCACAAGCTCGAATACTGCGGATACCGCATCTGCCGTATTGGCATCATCATCCATCGCAGCTTCAAATTTCTTTACATAATCCTCTGTGACATCAAACAGAGCCTTCTCTTCATCGGTCATCTCCTGCTTTGCCGTAGCATCCATCTGACGCTTCAAAGTCGTCGCAGCGGTCACGATCCGCTCCAGTCCGTTCTTTGCAGCCTCCATGAGATCTGCGGAGAAGTTCAGCGGACTTCTGTAGTGTGCGCTCAGCATAAAGAAACGCAGCACCTGAAGATCATATTTTTCTGCAATGTCGCGCACGGTAAAGAAATTGCCGAGGGATTTGGACATTTTCTGATTATTGATATTCAAAAATCCATTGTGCATCCAGTATTTTGCAAAGGGAACATCATTGGCTGCCTCTGACTGTGCGATCTCATTCTCATGGTGAGGGAAGATCAGATCCTCCCCGCCTGCATGGATGTCGATCTCATCGCCAAGGTATTTTTTCGACATGACGGAGCACTCAATGTGCCAGCCCGGTCTTCCCTGGCACCAGGGTGACTCCCAGTAGGGTTCTCCTTCCTTTTTCGGCTTCCAGAGCACGAAATCCAGCGCGTCCTCCTTCAGATCTCCGGTCACCTTGATATCCCGGTGTCCGGCCTGCAGATCGTCCAGATTTTTGTGTGAAAGCTTTCCATACTCCGAAAACTTACGTGTACGGAAATAAACCGTGCCGTCTGCAGCAGCGTATGCATAGCCCTTTTCGATCAACGTAGAGATCATGTCGATCATCCCCCCGATCTCCTGAGTTGCCAAAGGATGTGTGGTGGCGGGCTTTACGTTCATATCCGCCATATCCTTCTTGCACTCTGCAATGTAACGCTCAGAGATCACAGACGCGTCCACGCCCTCCTCGTTTGCTTTTTTGATGATCTTGTCGTCCACATCCGTGAAGTTGGATACATAATTCACCTCGTAGCCCTTGTACTCAAGGTAACGGCGGAATGTGTCAAACACGATCATCGGTCTGGCATTTCCGATGTGAATGAGATTATAAACGGTAGGGCCGCATACATACATGCTGACCTTGCCCTCCTCCAACGGTACAAATTCTTCTTTTTGTCTGCTCATTGTGTTAAATATTTTCATGATTCTATCCTCCCAGCCGGATCATTTCGGAAACTTTTGTTTTCTTCCGGCATGATTTTTTTTATAACAGCCTTACTATAAAGCAGTTTTATTCCTGTTCTCTGCGGCAGCCACTGCACGCTGCACAACCGGCCTCCGAAGCCGCTACCGGGGCACTTGCATCAAACAGTCCCGTCAGTGCACAGATGGCCTGGGAGCTGATGCCTTCCTCTCTGCCGGTGAAGCCAAGACGCTCCTCTGTCGTTGCCTTAATATTGACCTGAGACAGTTCCAGATGCAGTGTTTCTGCGATGTTCTGCCGCATACCTGAGATATGCGGTGCAAGCTTCGGCTTCTGTGCGATCACTGTCGCATCAATATTTTCAATTGCATAACCCTCGCGGTTCAAAAGCTCACCCACGTGTGCAAGGAGCTTTAAGCTGTCAGCTCCTTCGTACGCCGGATCCGTATCCGGAAAATGCTGTCCGATGTCGCCAAGTGCCGCTGCGCCGAGAAGCGCATCCATGATGGCATGCGTCAGCACATCCGCATCCGAATGACCCAGAAGTCCCAGTGTGTGGGAAATCTCCACACCACCTAATATGAGCTTCCGGCCTTCTACCAGTTTATGCACATCATATCCGATTCCTACTCTCATTTTTTCTCCATCCTCCGGACTCTGCGCTGCAGAAAACCCCGGATCTTTATTTTCAAATCATTGCCCAAATGCTACATTTGTCTGTAGTGCGCCAGTACCATCATTGCGATCTGGAATGTCATGGCATCGTCAAACCGCCTGATATCCAGTCCCACCAGCTTCTCAAACCGCTCCAGCCGGTACACCAGCGTATTTCTGTGTAAATAGAGTTGACGCGCAGTCTCTGAAATATTCAGGTTATTCTCAAAAAACAGGCGGATCGTCACCTGCATCTCCTCGTCAATATCCTGATCCGGGATCCGGTCGCCAAATACCTCGTGTAAAAAAAGCTCACACAGGTCTCTGGGGAGTTCATAGATGAGGCGGGCAATGCCGAGTCTGGAATAGGCAGCCACTTCTTTCTGCTCCTGAAAGATCGCGGAGATCCGAAGGGCAAGCGCTGCCTCCCGCTTTGCATCCATAAGCTCTGCCAATGTATGTTTCGGCAAGCTGTATCCGACACGCGTCTTGATCATCAGCTCGGACAGCATCGTATTGATCGCTGAAAGCGCATCTTCCTTCGCCCGTTCCGGTGTCACTCCCTTCTCATAGGCCTTGATCAATACCAGATGATTCTCATCCTCCAAAAACAGCAGTTCCTGCTTTCCGTCTGCGAACACACTGCTCAGCATACGAAGTGCGGCTGTATCCGCCAGTGGCTGTGCCAGTTCAAACAGATATACCACCCTCGGAACATCCTTCAGCTTCAGTCGTCCGGCCTGCTTATACAGATCCCCGGCAGGGATCTCTCCCGCCAGAAGTGCCGCTGCAAACGCGTTTTTGTCCGTTTCTTTTTTCACCGCATCAAAATACAGCTGCAGCGCAGTGGCTGCCATCCGGCCGGGCACCAGCACCACCGGTGCATCGCCCTGGGCAACAAGAAGCAGCCGGCCTTCACTGGCGCGCAGGGGAAATGACACAAAGCCAGCCGTCACAGGCTCTGCGTCGCTGCTCTGAAACAGCGCTTTCAGCTGTTCCTCTGAGAGCACATCTTCCGTGAAGGTGCCTCCCATGTACTCCTCCGGCGATCCGTACAATGCAAACCGGATGCCTGAGATCTCTGTTAATTCATTTAGGATCTGCTGAAGTTTTTTATGCATCATCAAACACTCATTTCTGCGATCGTATCGATCAGACGCCTTGTATCCTCCCATCCGAGGCAAGGATCTGTGATCGATCTTCCGTAGGTCATTTGTTCACAGATAGGCTGATTGCCCTCTTCCAGATAGCTCTCGATCATGAAACCCTTTACAAGCTTTTTCAGCTGTGTATTGTGCTGACGGTTGTTCAGCACCTCTTTTGCGATACGCACCTGTTCCTTATACTGCTTGTTGGAATTAGAATGGTTCGTATCCACGATGACTGCCGGATTTTCAAATTCCTCCGGGTGATAAACGCTGAGCAGATGCATCATGTCCTCATAATGATAGTTCGGATGACATTCGCCCTTGCTGTTCACATATCCGCGTAAAATACAATGCGCCAAAGGATTTCCGCTGGTGCTCACGTTGTAGCCCCGATAGATAAAGGAGGTGGGATTCTGTGCCGCCTTGATAGCATTTAACATGACGGACATATCTCCACTGGTGGGGTTTTTCATACCCACAGGGATATCCATGCCGCTGGCGGTCAGCCGGTGCTGCTGGTTTTCCACCGAACGGGCACCGATGGCCTCGTAGGACAGGATATCGTCCAGATAACTCCGGTTTTCCGGATACAGCATCTCATCCGCAGCTGTCAGCCCGCTCTCATTCATTGCCCGGATATGCATTTTCCGGATCATGACGATGCCCTTGTACAGATCCGGCTCCTGCATGGGATCCGGCTGATGAAGCATGCCCTTATAGCCGGCTCCGGTGGTTCGCGGCTTGTTTGTATAGATCCTGGGGATCAGGATCAGCCGGTCCTTTACCTCATCGTTTACCTTTGCCAGGCGGCTCACGTACTCGCACACGGAATCCTCGTTATCCGCCGAACAGGGTCCGATGATCACAATAAATTTGTCGGATTCACCGGTAAATACTTTTTTGATCTCTGCATCCCGCTCTTTTTTTAATGCGATCAGCTCCGGAGAGAGCGGATATTCCATTTTTAAGATTTCCGGCTCCGGCAGCCGGTTATGAATCGTCATTGACATCTTATCTGTTCCTCATCATATCATTTTCCTGCTCTTCCGCCAGTTCTTCTTCGGTCATGTATTTGCGGAAGACCTTTTCCAGCACCAGATTGATAAATACCATCGCAATGGCAGGTATAAACCATGAAAACATGAACAGTATCCGGCACGCACACAGGGAGCCTGCCACCAGAACAAGCACGATCAGCGAATATCCCGGATTCGTAAACGCCATGATGGCTGCATTTTTCAACGTGGTCTTGATCTTGTCCTCAAAACGCGCCATATACGCAAACACGTACATAAACCAGATCAGTACCACTGCCAGAAGTCCGTAAAAGAAATATGCCATGATTCCGATCTGCTCGCCCGCCTTCAGGTATTCCAGACAAATGTTGATGTCAAAATAAAAGATCACGAAGATCGCAAGAAAGATCATCCATATTTTGGTTGCCTGCTTAAAATTCCCCTTAAAGGATGACCAGTATTCCTTCCAGATCCCGCTGCGCTGGTTGCGGATGACCTTGTGTGTTGTATAATAAAAGGCTGTAGTTGCCGCCCCGATCGTAACGATCGGTATACATGTGAACAGCCACATAATGTTTAGAAGGATCGCATCCACTGCTGAATTTACAGATGACCACAGCTTATTATCTGCATTAAAAAAACCTGCCATTAGATTACCCCTTTCTTTGGTACATGGTACGCTCGCAGTTCCGGCACAAAATTCGTCAAAACTGCTGCACATAATTCATATAAGTATATCACGTGACGCGCGCAGGTGTCAAACAATTCGCAAGGAAATCAGGGCAAAAACAGCCCCTGAAAACTTTTTAAAAAAAGTGAGAAAAAAGTGTTGACATTTCCCGGTTGATTCTGTATACTTCATTAAGTCGGGTCGCGAAAACGACTCACACATATGGGATCTTAGCTCAGCTGGGAGAGCATCTGCCTTACAAGCAGAGGGTCATAGGTTCGAGCCCTATAGGTCCCATACTTTTAAAAATGGCGAGATGGCTCAACTGGCTAGAGCGTCCGGTTCATACCCGGGAGGTTGAGAGTTCAAGTCTCTCTCTCGCTACGAAATCTAAGGAACAGCGATGCTGTTCCTTTTTTATTATTTATTGAATCAATATGAAATAATACGGGTGTCGGAAATGTTTCCATGTAAGACACGTTCTCACTCCGCGAAAAACGTAGCGGATACTAAAGATTTTCCTTCGTATAATATACTTGGAAAATCTAAG
>JAQYOU010000178.1 GCA_028727105.1 bacterium | reverse complement strand
AAAGAGCGGGCCATTTCATGCTTTTTGTCTAAAGAAAAGTCCATGATTTACACTCCTTTGATATGATATTGATAAGCGGGCTTCCGCTATGCGGAAGCCCTGTATATTTTTAACTCTTAGATAGCATCAACGGGGGTCTTTGTACGATCAGCGTTGTATACATAGAAGCCCTTGCCGCTCTTGCAGCCAAGGTTTCCGCCACGAACCATCTTGCGAAGTAACGGACATGCACGATACTTGCTGTCGCCGGTCTCATTGTAGAGAACGTCCATGATAGCCAGGCAGATATCCAGACCAATGAAATCACCTAACTCTAAGGGTCCCATCGGATGGTTTGCACCAAGCTTCATAGCGGTATCGATACCTGCGATGTCAGATACACCTTCCATCTTGATGAAAGCTGCCTCGTTGATCATGGGGATCAGGATACGGTTCACTACGAATCCGGCTGCTTCATTTACCTGTACAGGGCTCTTTCCGATCTCTACAGAGATGTTCTGGATGGCCTCAACAGTCTCAGCGGGAGTGTTCACTCCGGCGATCACCTCGATGAGCTTCATGCGGTCTGCAGGATTGAAGAAGTGCATACCGATCATCGGACGGGTTAAGCCGTTTCCGATCTCTGTGATGGAAAGGCTGGAGGTGTTGGATGCGAAAATGCACTCAGGCTTAGCGATCTTGTCCAGCTCAGCGAAAGTGGTCTTCTTTACTTCCATGTTCTCGAATGCTGCCTCTACGATCAGATCGCAGTCTGCACATAAATCTTCCTTTAAGCCGGGAGTGATCTTTGCAAGGATGCCGTCAACTGCTTCCTGTGTCATTTTTCCTTTTTCTACTAATCTTGCATAGCCCTTAGCGATCTTATCCTTACCGCCCTGAGCCCACTCCTGCTTGATATCGCAGAGTGCTACTTCATATCCGTCAACCTGGGCAAATGCCTTTGCAATGCCCTGTCCCATGGTACCTGCACCAATAACGCCTACCTTCATTGTGATAGATCCTCCTTAAAATTTTGTATGCGGTAGCCAATTGCGAAACAATCTATGTTACGTTTTTGGTCATGTGAGCACATGTATGGCAGGCACGCTCTCGCTACTTGTCGCTGGCAGTGGTACATAAGTGACCAAAATACGGTCACTAAGTACCAGCCGCTCCAAAGTGCACTGCCTCATACATTGTGTCTCACATTCCCTGTTCACCTTACGAATAAGTTTCGCAATTGCCTATCAAATTTTGCTTTCAATGCGCCTTACGCATATAGATACTATGTATGCCTACAGCAATAAATTTTAGTACTTCTCTACGATGGTTGAGCAGCCCATTCCGCCACCGATACATAAGGTAGCAAGACCTCTCTTCACGTCGTCTCTTCTCTTCATCTCATGTAACAGAGTTACTAAGATACGGCAGCCGGATGCTCCAACGGGATGTCCGAGAGCGATCGCTCCACCGTTTACGTTTACCTTGCTCATATCGAAGTTCAGGTCTCTTGCTACTGCGATAGACTGAGCTGCGAATGCCTCGTTTGCCTCTACTAAGTCGATGTCATCGATGGTAAGACCAGTCTTCTCAAATACCTTTCTGGTAGATGCAACAGGTCCAACACCCATGATCTCGGGCTCAACTCCGCCAAGAGCACCGGCTACCCATGTAGCCATAGGAGTGATTCCTAACTCTTTTGCCTTCTCCTCGCTCATAACAACGACTGCTGCTGCACCATCGTTGATACCGGAAGCGTTACCAGCTGTGATCAGTCCGCCCTGCTTACCTGAGCAGCACTTTAAGTTGCCAAGAGACTCAGCGGTAGTTCCCGGACGAGGTCCCTCATCCTTAACGAAATCAACGATCTCTCTCTTAACCTTAACCGGTACGGGAACGATCTCATCATCAAACTTACCAGCTGCGATAGCTGCCTCGCACTTCTGCTGGCTGTTTGCTGAGAACTCATCTAACTCCTCGCGAGTGATGCCATACTTGTCACATACGTTCTCAGCTGTGATCATCATGTGATACTGATTGAATGCGTCTGTTAATGCATCGTTTACCATTGTATCGATGATCGTTGCATTATTCATACGATATCCGAAACGAGCCTTGGTCATAGCGTAGGGAGCCATTGACATGTTCTCCATACCACCTGCAACAACGATATCAGACTGTCCGGAAAGGATCTGAGCAGCTGCCTCGTTGACACACTTCAGACCGGAACCGCATACAACGTTTAATGTAACTGCGGGTACCTCGATCGGTAAACCGGCCTTGATGGATGCCTGACGTGCGACATTCTGTCCCTGAGCGGCCTGGATTACACAACCCATAAGTACTTCATCAACCTGCTCAGGCTTTACACCTGCTCTCTTGATTGCCTCTTTGATTACGATTGCGCCTAACTCTGCTGCGGGAGTGTTGCTTAAAGCGCCACCCATCTTGCCGATTGCAGTACGGCATGCTGATGCGATTACTACTTTGTTTGCCATTGTTTCGTCTCCTTTTCTCTTTATTGGCTGTTAATTTTTTAACAATCTAAGTTAAAATAAAATGCTCTTACGAGCCGTTTGTAGGTAGATTGTACCATGAACCCGTCTTGTTTGCAACTAAAATAATAAATAATTAATAAAATACATGATGTGCGATCACATAACCGTCGATCGTTCCGTTATCTCTGCGGAAATACAGATACGGAACCGTGATGTTTCCGTTCAGAACCTCCTGCGCCGCCTGCCTGCACTCGCTGTTGGCCCCCGCCGCCAGACGGGCTGCCATTCGCCCGCTGGCAACCGGAGAAAACTGTCCGTCCTGATAGATCACACCCATGATCGTATTCGGGAAGCTGCTGCTTTCCACACGATTTAACACCACGCTGCCCACTGCCAGCTTTCCGATGTAGGGCTCACCCTCCGCCTCACACTGGATGATGCATGCCAAAAGCTCCAGTTCCTCTGCGGTGGCCGCAAGTCCGGCACCGGTCTCATCCTCTGTGCCTTCATCCGTTGTCTCTCCGCCTGCTTCCGCTTCCTGACGCCTGCGTTCTTCCTCCTCAGCGCGTCTTCTTGCTTCTTCCTCACGTTTTTTCCGAAGCTCTTCCTCCTGGCGTTTGATTTCCTCCATACGTGCGCGGTCTTCGGCAGCTTTCTGGGCTTCCAGCTGTTCCTCGTAGGCAAGCTGCGCCTCCAATACCGCCTGGTAGTTCTCCTGGGCATCCAGCTTCTGGTTCAGGTCGTTCAAGGCGTCCTTTGCCTCCGCGGTCTCCACCCCGGCAATTTCCAGCTGCTTGCGCGTATCTGCCACGAGCGCTGTCAGTTTCTGACTTTGCTGCTCCTGCTGCTGCTTTAACGTTAACAGCTCCGCCTTTTGTTCTGCCAGCGCTGTCTGTTTTTCCTGAATATCAGTAAGAAGGTTTTCATAGTTTGTCAGCTGTTGCCTGTCGTAAGCCACAACCTGCGAAAAATACTCGATCCGGTTTAAAAACTCGCTCATGGAACGTGCGCCCAGAAAAGAATCCAGCATGGAGCTGTCAGAGTTTTCGTACATAAAGCGGATACGTACCTTCATCGCCTCATAGCTCTTCACACGTGTTTCTTCCATCTGATCTGCCTCCTGCCGGGCAGTCTCGATCTCTTCATTCTTTTTCAGGATCTTCGCTTCCACATCCTCCAGCTCGTTTCGAACCTCCAAAAGCTGTGCGTTCAATTCCTCCAGCTTCCGGCTGATGGTGCCCTCTTCCTTTTTCGCAGCATCCAGCTTCGCCTTCGCCTCTTTTGACTTCTCCTGTAATTGCCCGATCGTCTCGTTCGTCTGCTCCAGCTTCTGCTCCGTAGTTTTCTCTGCCAGCACCGGAAGGATCCCTCCCACCGCAAAAGCTGCGCTCAGCAGACACACCCATGCAATTTTCGACAACAGTTTATGTAAACGTTTCTTCATGATCCTCTCCTGTGATTATTAAATATAAGTCCATGATATCATGTGCAAAAACAGCACATGATCAACATTCGTCGTTCGTCAATCATTATACCACATACCGGGCCTGCCGTGGCATTGTTTTTTTTACGGATCTGTGCTATACTTTTTCCATCTGAAAACAGGTTGGAATACGGCAGCGTCCTCCCCTCAAAAAATCAGGGAAACGGTCGTTCACCGGGTCATAGAGAAGGGATATGAGCATATGAGATTTTATAAACCGGAAGAATTGCGCGCAGGAATGCGCCTTGCCAAACAGATCTATAACAAGCAGGGTGTTCTGCTTTATGAACGCGGACTTGTTCTGACAGACCAGATCATCGCAAGCGTACAGAAATTCGGCCTGCTGGGCGTGATGATCTTAGATCCCGCCGAACCTCTGCCGCCTATATCTGCCGAGGAGCAGGAATTCGAGCAGCTTCAGACCGCGTATATGTTCCGTCTGCGGGACTGCCTGATCGCGATCAGCAAGGGAAATCAGCCTCAGGATCTTTCCCCTCTGGTTTCTGATATTGTCAGACGGTTTGGCTCCCTGAATCATCCCGCATCGTTTTCTCAGACGATCCGAAGCAGTGAGGATTACAACTATAAGCACGCCGTATGCACAGCGATCTTTTCCGCCATCATCGCACACCGGCTGGGGCTTCCCGCCGTTACCATGAACGAACTGGTCACCGCTGCACTGCTGGCGGATTTTGGCTATCTGTATGTTCCGCGGGAGATCATGGCCCGCCACGAAGACGAGCTGACAAACATCGATCTGTTATCTATCGAGCAGTACCGCGCAAAAGCTCTGCAGCTGCTGAAGCCGGAGACGAATCCTTATGGACTGGGCGAGCGCACCTTTACCACACTCTCCGAGTTTTTGAAGGTTTCGCGCCGGGAAGATCCGAAGCTTGTGACCGCAGCCTTCCATTTAAATACGAAAATCCTGATGGTGGCTGATAAATACGACCGCATGACCGCCATGAGACTGAACTATCAGCCGGTCACATCCGTGCAGGCCATCCGGCATTTGGAAAAGCAGGATATGATCTATGATCCTTCTATTGTAAGTGCACTTTCGTCCGCACTCTCCATCTTACCGGTGGGACAATGTGTGGCGTTATCCGCCAACCGCCGCGGCATGATCGTGTCACAGACACCCGGCGACCAGTTTCATCCGCAGGTGCTTGACCTGACGACCAATGCGGTCTATGATTTAAGCAGCCCGAAGCTGCGTGGTGTGATAGAGATCCGGGATCTCCTTACTTCCATGGATCAAAGATACCATTTTGACGCACAGAGCCTCCGGCACTTTGTTCCGGATATGCCTCTTCAGACAATGACCAGACGCATCCGCATGCGTTTGGAGAAAGCCCGCAAACGCGAAGCCGCAAGGCTCGCAAGGGTCGCAAGATAACTATGATCCAAAATAAAAAGATATATCTTACAAAGGTACAAACCATTGTTTGATATATCTTTTTTTCTTTCTATCTTTTTCTTCTTTATTCCAAAATCGATTTCCATGACTCTGCCAGCCGGTCCACATGCCATGCGGCATTTGCAGGGCTGGTGCTTGGCAATTTGATCGCATCACGACCGGTCACAGGCGCAATATATTTCTGATAAAGTCGATGTGAGGTGGCACCATTGCAATAGATCTGACGGATATCCGCCGTCTGAAGGATCGGTGTCAGATCATTGGGCACGGCATTTTTGATGCTGCTGTCAGAGGATCCCTCTATGTCACAACTGGCGATCACATCCCACAGCGCGATGTGATGTTCATGAAGCATCGCCTGTTTTTCCGGAACCGTCTGCGGCACCGGGCAGTCAAGCACCGCCGCCAGCACCTTCCAGAAACGGTTCTGGGGATGTCCGTAGAAAAACTGCGCCTCCCTGGATTTTACAGAGGGAAAGGATCCGAGGATCAGAATGTGCGACTCTTCATCGTAAAGCGGTGGGATCGGGTGAATGATATGCTCCATCTTCTACACCTCCACGATGGTACCGCCACCCACCACGTTTTCTCCGTCATAGAGCACGGCGGCCTGTCCGGTCGTGATGGCGCGCTGCGGATCATCAAACACCAGCTTCACCCTGCCGTCCGAAAGGACCCGTGCCGTTGCGGGCGCTTCCTTGGCACGGTATCTGGTCTTTGCTGTCACACGCACCGGCTCCTTCGGCTGCTCATAAGCGATCCAGTTGAAATCATCTACGATACATGTTGTGGTAAACAATGCATCCTCGGAAGATAAAATGACCTCGTTTTTCTCCATATCCTTCCGACACACATAAAGCGGAGCGGGAAGTGCCAGTCCAAGCCCTTTTCGCTGGCCGATCGTATAGCGGATGATGCCTTTGTGCTCGCCCAGCTTTTTACCATCCTCCGTGACAAAGTCTCCCGCCGGATACTCTTTTCCGGTGTACTGCTTCATAAAATCCGCATAATTTCCCTCCGGCACAAAACAGATGTCCTGGCTGTCATGCTTTCTGGCATTCACAAAGCCGTGTGCCTCTGCAATTTCTCTTACCTCGTCCTTTGACGCAAAGCCGCCCAGCGGAAAGATCGTGTGCTTTAACTGCTCCTGGTTTAAGAACGCCAGCACATAGCTTTGATCCTTCGCCTCGTTTTTGGATTTTTTCAGGAGATACCGCCCGGTTGTCTCATCGTATTCCACCCTGGCATAATGTCCGGTCACGATGTATTCGCAGTCCAGCTCCTTCGCCCGCTGATACAGCTTGTCGAATTTCATGTATCGATTGCAGTCGATGCAGGGATTGGGCGTGTCGCCTGCCTCGTATGCTGCCACAAACCGGTCGATGACCTTTTCTGCAAAATCGTCCTTGAAGTTCAACACATAATACGGCATATCCAGCCCGCTGCAAACCTTTCTGGCATCCTCCGTATCGGAAAGCGAACAGCAGGTGCTCTCCTTCGCCATCCCAACTGTCTCATTTTCGTATAGCTTCATCGTAACTCCGATGCAGTCGTATCCTGCTTCTGCCATAAGCGCCGCAGACACGGAGCTGTCCACGCCGCCGCTCATGGCGATCAATGCTTTTTTACTCATAAAATTCTTCCTTTTTCTGTTTCATATCGTGCACATATTATAGCACACCTTTGACCTGAATAAATCCCGACAAAAAATTTTTTTGCTTTTTTCAAATTTACTATAGGTAATTCTGCATTTTTATTCTATAATAGACAAGATGGAAAAAAATAATTATTTATACGATAAAGGAGATTACCTATGCCAAAGAGAACAGACATCAACAAAGTGCTGATCATCGGCTCCGGCCCGATCATCATCGGTCAGGCATGTGAGTTCGATTATTCCGGCACACAGGCATGTAAAGCGCTGCGCAAGCTGGGATACGAGATCGTGCTGGTCAATTCCAACCCCGCAACGATCATGACGGATCCCGAGATTGCTGACGTGACCTACATTGAGCCCTTGAACGTTAGCAGATTAGAGCAGATCATCGCAAAGGAGCGTCCGGATGCGCTGCTTCCGAACCTGGGCGGGCAGTCCGGCTTAAACCTCTGTGCAGAGCTGGCAAGTACCGGAGTTTTGGAGAAATACGGTGTTCAGGTCATCGGTGTTCAGGTAGATGCCATTGAGCGCGGTGAGGACCGTATTGAGTTTAAGAAGTCTATGGATGCCATTGGCATCGAGATGGCTCGCAGTGAAGTTGCTTACAGCGTAGAAGAGGCTCTCGAGATTGCAGATCGTCTTAGTTATCCGGTGGTTCTTCGCCCCGCTTACACCATGGGCGGTGCCGGCGGCGGTCTCGTCTATAATAAAGAAGAATTAAAAACCGTCTGTGCTCGTGGTCTTCAGGCCAGCCTTGTGGGACAGGTTCTGGTAGAAGAGTCCATTCTCGGATGGGAAGAATTAGAGCTTGAGGTTGTCCGTGATTCCGAGGGCAACATGATCACTGTCTGCTTTATTGAAAATATCGATCCGCTCGGTACACATACCGGCGATTCCTTCTGTTCCGCACCGATGCTTACGATCTCTCAGGAATTGCAGGATCGTTTGCAGGAGCAGGCTTACCGGATCGTTGATTCTGTTCAGGTCATTGGCGGCACCAACGTACAGTTCGCACACGATCCGGTGTCTGACCGTATCGTTGTTATTGAGATCAATCCCCGTACCTCCCGTTCTTCCGCATTGGCAAGTAAAGCGACCGGTTTCCCCATCGCCCTTGTTTCTGCGATGCTGGCTGCCGGCCTGACCTTAAAGGACATCGAGTGCGGCAAATACGGTACTCTGGACAAATATGTTCCGGGCGGAGATTATATCGTTATTAA
Source organism: bacterium (assembly GCA_028727105.1). Classification (GTDB taxonomy): domain Bacteria; phylum Bacillota; class Clostridia; order Lachnospirales; family Lachnospiraceae; genus W0P33-017. Next base: position 29,436 of record JAQYOU010000178.1, on the reverse strand, counting down.
ATTTGCCCGCTGGGCATTCGAAAAATTCAAAGGCGTGGAAGACAAGCTTGGCACCCAGATGCGTGCAGTTGGCGAGGTCATGAGTATCGGTAAGACCTACAAGGAGGCTTTCCAGAAGGCGATCCGTTCGTTAGAGACCGGTCGTTACGGACTCGGTCATGCAAAGGATTTCGACACGAAATCAAAAGAAGAGCTCCTTCGCATGCTTGCCCATCCTTCCAGCGAACGTCATTTCATTATGTATGAAGCACTTCGTGCCGGTGCAACTGTTGACGAGATCTTCGACATCACAAAAGTAAAACATTATTTCATTGAGCAGATGAAAGAACTTGTTGAAGAAGAGAACGCACTTCTGGCAAACAAAGGAAGCATGCCTTCTGATGAAGCTCTTATTTCTGCAAAGAAGAATGGTTTCTCTGACAAATACTTAAGCCAGATCTTAGAGCTCCCCGAGGCAGATATCCGCGAAAAGCGTCTTGCGCTCGGTGTGGAGGAGGCGTGGGAAGGCGTTCATGTCAGCGGTACCAGGGACAGCGCATACTACTACTCTACCTACAATGCGCCGGATAAGAATCCGGTAAATACAGACAAGCCCAAGATCATGATCCTTGGCGGCGGCCCGAACCGTATCGGACAGGGTATCGAGTTTGATTACTGCTGTGTACACGCTGCACTTGCATTAAAAAAGCTTGGTTTTGAGACGATCATCGTTAACTGTAATCCCGAGACTGTCTCTACCGATTACGATACTTCCGACAAGCTCTACTTCGAGCCTCTTACTTTAGAAGATGTATTAAGCATTTACCATAAGGAAAAGCCGCTGGGCGTGATCGCTCAGTTTGGCGGACAGACTCCTCTGAATCTTGCCGCAGAGCTTGAGAAAAACGGCGTAAAGATCCTTGGAACCTCTCCTGCTGTCATCGACCTGGCAGAGGACCGCGATCTGTTCCGTGCGATGATGGATAAACTGGAGATCCCGATGCCCGAAGCAGGCATGGCTACTACCGTCGAAGAAGCTGTTGCGATCGCAAACAAGATCGGCTACCCTGTTATGGTTCGTCCTTCCTACGTGCTTGGCGGCCGGGGTATGGAAGTCGTTTACGATGATGAGAGCATGAAGGGCTACATGAATGCTGCTGTCGGCGTGACACCTGACCGTCCGATCCTGATCGACCGCTTCTTAAATCACGCGCTGGAGTGCGAGGCAGATGCCATCAGCGACGGTACACACGCATTTGTACCTGCTGTCATGGAACACATCGAGCTGGCCGGCATCCATTCCGGAGACAGCGCCTGCATCATCCCTTCTGTGCATATCACGGAAGAAAATGTGGCAACGATCAAGGAATATACAAAGAAGATCGCAGAGGAAATGCATGTCAAGGGTCTGATGAACATGCAGTACGCCATCGAAAACGGCAAAGTATATGTGCTCGAGGCAAATCCGAGAGCATCCCGTACGGTACCCCTTGTTTCCAAGGTTTGCAATATCCGCATGGTACCCATCGCTACGGATATCATCACCTCCGAGCTGACCGGTCGTCCGTCACCGGTACCTGCATTGAAGGAGCAGAACATCCCCTATTACGGTGTGAAGGAAGCGGTCTTCCCCTTCAACATGTTCCCGGAGGTTGACCCGCTTCTCGGACCGGAAATGCGTTCGACCGGTGAAGTGCTGGGACTGTCTACCTACTATGGAGAGGCATTCTACAAGGCACAGGAAGCAACCCAGACAAAGCTTCCTCTTGGCGGAACCGTGCTGATCTCTGTAAACCGCAAGGATAAGCCGGAAGTGACCGAGATCGCACAGCTCTTCCACGAAGCCGGATTTAAGATCCTGGCTACCGGAAACACCTATGAGATCATCACAGAGGCAGGCATTCCGGCCACACCCATCAAGAAACTGCACGAGGGTCGCCCGAATATTCTGGATGCGATCACGAACGGCGAGATCGACCTGATCGTCAACTCTCCTGTTGGAAAAGACAGTGTTCACGATGACAGCTATCTGCGCAAGGCCGCCATCAAGGCGAAGGTGCCTTACATGACTACCATCGCAGCTGCCAGAGCTACCGCAAAGGGTATTCTCTATGTTCAGCAGAATGGTAATGGGGAAGTGAAGTCGCTGCAGGAGATTCACGGAGAGATCACTGATAAATAAACCACTACATTCTAACTAATAAAAACCATGACATCTTCAGGCTGCATCTATCATGCGAAAGCCTGAAGATTGTCATGGTTTTTTGCGTAGCATCTATCATGCGAAAGAGTGAAGAATGTCATGTTTTTTTGTAAAAGCTATTATGCGAAAGCCTGAAGAATGTCATGGTCTTTGTTTAATCTAAAGTCGCGATATCAACGACGGTCAGATCTTTTGCACCGGCTTCCAGAGAGCTTGCCAGCGCATTCGCTGTATCCATAGATGTAATGACATTGACTCCGGTCTCGATCGCGGTTCGCCGGATCAGGAAGCCGTCCCGGCTCTTGTCACGTCCCTGTGTAGGGGTATTGATGACCAGATCGATCTTGTGGCCAAGCAGAAGGTCCATAACGGTCGGTGACTCCTGATGGATCTTGTTCACCTTGCGGGCTTTTATACCCTGTTCCTTCAGATACTCGGCTGTGTGTCTGGTGGCGTAGATGGTATAGCCCAGCGCCTCGAAACGCTTTGCCACTTCAGCCGCCTCCGGCTGGTCTGCCTTTTTCACGGTAATGATCATCTGCTTATGCTTCGGAAGCTCTACACCCGCACCAAGGAATGCCTTGTAAAGTGCCTCGTCAAAGTTTTTGGCGATTCCAAGACACTCACCGGTAGACTTCATTTCCGGTCCGAGGGAGATCTCTGCGCCGCGGATCTTCTCAAAGGAGAAGACGGGCATCTTGATGGCAAAGTAGTCGGCTGCCGGCTGCAGTCCCGGTGTATAGCCAAGATCTTTGATCTTCTTTCCAAGGATCACATCGGTTGCCAGATCCACAATGGGGATTCCTGTCACCTTGCTGATATAAGGAACCGTACGGGAGGATCTTGGATTCACCTCGATCACGTACACCTCGCTGCCAACCGCAATAAACTGGATATTGATCAGACCCTTGACATGCAATGCCTTTGCAAGTCTGCGGGAGTACTCAGCGATCGTCTCCTTGACCTCATCGCTGACTGTCGGCGCGGGATAAACGGAGATACTGTCTCCGGAATGGACGCCGGTACGCTCGATATGCTCCATGATACCGGGGATCAGGATGTCTGTTCCATCACATACCGCATCTACCTCCAGCTCTTTACCCATCAGATACTTATCCACAAGGATCGGGTGATCCTGCTCAATCCGGTTGATGATCTCCATGAACTCTTCGATCTCTTCATCGGAATATGCGATCTGCATACCCTGTCCGCCAAGCACGTAGGAAGGACGGACAAGAACCGGATAACCCAGCTCGTTTGCCACCTTTTTTGCCTCCTCCGCAGTAAAAACGGTTCCGCCGGCTGCTCTGGGGATCTCTGTCTCCTGTAAGATACGGTCGAACAGCTCTCTGTCCTCCGCCGCATCTACATCCTCCGGTGCAGTTCCAAGGATCGGCACACCCATCTTCTGCAGACTCTCGGTGAGCTTGATAGCGGTCTGTCCGCCAAACTGTACCACTGCTCCATCCGGTTTTTCGATATTTACGACATTTTCTACATCCTCCGGTGTCAGCGGCTCAAAATAAAGCTTGTCCGCGATATCAAAGTCCGTGCTGACCGTTTCCGGATTGTTGTTGATGATGATCGTCTCATAGCCTGCCTTTGCAAATGCCCATGTGGCATGCACGCTGCAGTAGTCGAACTCGATACCCTGTCCGATACGGATGGGACCGGAGCCGAGCACCAGTACCTTTTTGCGGGGCTGCTCAATACCTTCACAGTTTGCACCAGCTTCATCCTCACTGCCAAATACCGAATAATAGTAGGGGGTTTCTGCCGCAAACTCTGCCGCACAGGTGTCAACCATCTTGAAAGCCGCACAGATGCCGTTATCGTAGCGCATGTTCTTGATCTCTTCCTCGGTCTTTCCGGTCAGTCTTGCGATCACGTTGTCCGGGAATTCGATCCGCTTCGCCTCAGCGAGAAGCTCGGTTGTCAGCTCCTCCTTCTCCAGGCGCTCCTCCATCTCTACAAGAATGGCGATCTTGTCGATAAACCACTCATCCACCTGTGTGATGTCGTGAATGGTCTTATAGTTGATCCCTTTTCGGATCGCCTCCGCGATGATATAGATCCGCCGGTCATCCACGATCTTCATGCGCTCTAACAGTTCCTGTTCACTGAGGGCAGAAAAGTCGTAGGAACGCAGACAGTCCACATGCTGCTCCAGGGAACGGATTGCCTTCATAAGGGCACCCTCGAAGTTATTGCCGATACTCATAACCTCTCCGGTGGCCTTCATCTGCGTCGTCAGCGTATGCTTTGCTGTAATAAATTTATCGAAGGGTAAGCGCGGAATCTTAACCACACAGTAGTCTAACATCGGCTCAAAGCTTGCATAGGTCTTGCCTGTAATGGCATTTTTGATCTCATCCAGCGTATAACCCAGAGCGATCTTTGCAGCCACCTTGGCGATGGGGTATCCAGTTGCCTTACTTGCCAATGCGGAAGAACGGCTGACACGGGGATTTACCTCGATGACGCAGTATTCAAAGGAATCGGGCTTCAACGCATACTGAACGTTACAGCCTCCGGTGATATTTAACTCCGTGATGATATTCAGTGCGGAAGTACGCAGCATCTGATATTCCTTGTCGCCCAGCGTCTGCGAAGGTGCCACAACGATGGAATCTCCGGTGTGAACACCAACCGGGTCAATATTTTCCATGTTACAAACGGTAATACAGTTGCCGGCCGCATCACGCATGACCTCGTACTCGATCTCCTTCCAGCCTGCGATACAGCGCTCTACCAGCACCTGTCCCACACGGCTTAAGCGCAGACCGTTGGAGAGGATCTCGATCAGCTCCGTCTCGTTATGCGCGATTCCGCCGCCGCTTCCTCCAAGTGTGTAAGCAGGACGAAGCACCACCGGGTAACCGATGGTATTTGTAAATTTGATACCATCCTCTACATTTTCCACGACGAGAGAAGCTGCCACCGGCTCACCGATCTTCTCCATGGTGTCCTTGAATTCCTGGCGGTCTTCCGCCTTTTTGATGGTCTCGGAGGTCGTTCCGATCAGTCGTACCCCGTGCTCTGCCAGAAATCCGCTCTCTGCCAGCTCCATACCAAGGTTCAATCCGGCCTGTCCACCCAGGGTGGGAAGCACGCTGTCCGGTTTTTCTTTTAAAATGATCTGCTCTAATACCTTTGCGGTCAACGGCTCGATATATACCTGATCCGCAATATTTTTATCGGTCATGATCGTTGCGGGATTGGAGTTTACCAGACATACCTCGATCCCCTCCTCTTTTAAGGAGCGGCACGCCTGTGTGCCCGCATAGTCAAACTCCGCCGCCTGTCCGATGACAATGGGACCGGAACCGATCACCAGTACCTTTTTGATATCCTTATTCTTCGGCATGATTAGTTTCCTCCCATCATCTCAATAAATCTGTCAAATAAATACGCACTGTCCTGCGGTCCGGGGCATGCCTCCGGATGGAACTGCACGGTAAATATCTGTTTGCCCACATATTCCAGTCCCTCATTGGTTCCGTCATTTACATTGACAAATGCAGGCTTTGCCACTGCCGGATCCAGCTTTTCCGTATCAACCACATAACCGTGATTCTGTGAGGAGATATATACCCGTCCGGTCTTTAAGTCCTTCACCGGATGATTGCCGCCGCGGTGTCCGTATTTCAGCTTGTGCGTGTCTGCACCGGTCGCCAACGCCATCAGCTGATGTCCCAGGCAGATCGCAAAGATCGGCACTTCGGAATCATACAGCTTTTTGATCTCTTTGATAATATCTGTACATGACTTCGGATCCCCGGGGCCATTGGAGAGCATGATGCCATCGGGGTTTGCTGCCAGTATTTCCTCCGCGGAGGTATGTGCCGGGTAGATCGTCACCTGACAGCCGCGCTTATTTAAGGATCTTGCAATGTTCTGTTTTGCACCAAAATCCATCAGGGCTACTTTTTTTCCGTTGCCCTTTAATACAGAGGGTTCCCTGCAGGTCACCTCATCCACCACATTTCCTACCTCATAGGCGGAAAGCTGCGGCAGGATCTTGTCCAGATCGTAGTTCTCATCAGTGGTGATCATGCCGTTCATCGTACCTTTTTCGCGCAGCAGCTTTGTGAGGGCACGGGTATCAATGCCCGCGATGCCGGGAATATCATGTTTCTCCAAAAAGTTCTGAATGCTTCCCTCACAGCGGAAATTGCTGGCCGTCCTTGATAACTCCCGGGTGATAAATCCCTTCACCCACGGTCTTTTTGATTCCATGTCACTGAAATTGATGCCGTAATTTCCGATCAGCGGATAGGTCATGGTCACTGCCTGTCCTGCGTAGGACGGATCCGTCAGCACCTCTAAGTAGCCTGTCATAGAGGTATTGAACACGATCTCACTGATCACTTCTTTTTGGGAACCGATGCTGGTTCCGGTAAAAATGTGTCCATCTTCAAGTATGAGAAAAGCCTTCATCTTTTTTGTCCTTTCATGTATCATGTAAAACCTTCAGAGCCAGGCTCGAAAATGCTACGCATTTCCTCGCTTTGGCTTCTCGCCAAAGAAATTTTCACAAAAATCAATTCGCTCAAGTAAACTTGGCTCATGATTTTTTGTGCAAATTGCCTTGGCTCTGAAGATTTCAAAATTTTTTTTATTTTATTACATTATCCTGCATATTTCAAGTTAAAAAATTAGGAGTTTGGCTGCGCCTCGACTGGAGAAAGCGATCTCCGTGCAAAACACGCTCCCGCTCCGCTCCAAACGCAGCGGATGCTAAGGAATTTTCATCGTAAAGATTTTTACTCGAAAATTCCAAGCACCGGCGTTCTCCGAGGGTTTTCCACTGGAGATTGCTTTCTCCAGTCCACCCAGGGTAGATAACGAAATATGCACTACTTATTCATATCCAGGGTGGCGAAGGTTATTTCCAATGTAAGACTCTCGAAAAGCGTCGGTACTTGAAATTTGCAAGCATGATATATGCGCCGCAAATTTCTTAGTATCCGCTACGCTTTTCGCGAAGTATATAGCAAAAGTCCTTCTTCAAATCAGGTCGAAGCATTTTACTGCTGAGACCGTGAGAAAATGATACGAATGTACAAAAATCCCATTGCAGCGCAATTCTCATGGATTTTTGTACAGTTGCGAGGATCCCGAGCAACTGTCTTACACGGAAATACCTTCGACACCCGTCCGGGTTACCAAAAAAAATCAATGCATAAAAAGTGCTGTAGGGGTCACGGGGACCCTTACAGCAGCTTCGATTGTCACTAGTGCTTCGGCGTAAGCTTTGTCATGCCTCCCATGTAAGGGTGTAACACCGTCGGGATATTGACACTTCCGTCAGCATTTAAATTATTCTCCAAAAATGCGATCAGCATACGGGGCGGAGCAACCACCGTATTATTTAATGTGTGTGCAAAATACTTGTTTCCGTCTGCGCCCTTCACGCGGATCTTCAGACGTCTTGCCTGGGCGTCTCCTAAATTGGAACAGCTGCCCACCTCAAAGTATTTCTTCTGGCGGGGAGACCATGCCTCTACGTCACAGGATTTTACCTTCAGGTCAGCCAGATCACCGGAGCAGCACTCCAGTGTACGAACCGGAATATCCATACTGCGGAACAGGTCAACGGTGTTCTTCCACAGCTGATCATACCAATATTTGGAATCCTCAGGCTTGCAGACAACGATCATTTCCTGTTTCTCGAACTGGTGGATACGATAAACACCACGCTCCTCGATACCGTGAGCACCCTTCTCCTTACGGAAGCAGGGAGAATAGCTGGTGAGTGTATAAGGAAGCTTCTCCTCCTCGTTGATCGTATCAATGAACTTACCGATCATAGAATGCTCGGATGTTCCGATCAGGTAAAGATCCTCGCCCTCGATCTTGTACATCATGGCATCCATTTCCTCAAAGCTCATAACACCGGTAACAACGTTACTGCGGATCATAAAGGGCGGTACGCAGTAAGTAAATCCACGACCGATCATGAAATCTCTTGCATAAGAGATCACTGCGGAATGAAGTCTTGCAATATCTCCCATCAGATAATAGAAACCATTACCTGCAACCTTTCCTGCGGCATCCAGGTCAATACCATCAAAGCGGCTCATGATGTCTGTATGATAAGGAACCTCAAAATCAGGAACCACCGGCTCACCGAACTTCTCGATCTCTACGTTGCAGGAATCATCCTCTCCAATGGGGACAGAAGGATCGATGATATTCGGGATCATCATCATATCCTTTAATACCTGCTCGGAATAGGTCTTTTCCTGCTCCTCAAGCTCAGTCAAACGCTCAGCAAATTCAGCCACCTGTGCCTTCACTGCCTCCGCTTCCTCTTTTTTGCCCTCTTTCATGAGTGCACCGATCTGCTTGGAAAGCTGGTTTCTCTTTGCACGGAGATCATCCGCCTCCTGCTTTGCTGCACGGGATTTTGCATCCAACTCGATCACTTCATCCACAAGGGGAAGCTTCTTGTCCTGGAATTTTTTCTTGATGTTCTCTTTTACAACATCCGGGTTCTCTCTTAAAAATTTGATATCTATCATAACTATGCCTCTTAATCTAACGGATATTTGTCTGTCAATGACTTCACGATTTCCTTTGCAGCGGGAACTGCACTCTCACCCTCTTTGATGAGCATTGCAATGGCCTCTGCGATCTTGTCCATGTCCTCTGTATTCATGCCGCGGCTCGTTACAGAAGGAGTTCCGATACGGATTCCGCTAGTTACAAAGGGTTTCTGGGGGTCGTTAGGGATCGTGTTCTTGTTCGCTGTGATGTTTGCATCATCCAAAAGCTTCTCTACGGCCTTTCCGGTCAGTTCGAAGGGAGTCAGGTCGATCAGCATCAGGTGGTTATCAGTTCCGTCGGAAACGATCTTGATACCACGGGACTGCAAGCCCTTGCAAAGAGCCTGTGCATTGTCGATGATACCCTGCTGATACTCCTTGAAGGAAGGCTGCAGTGCTTCCTGGAAGCAGACTGCCTTCGCTGCGATCACATGCATCAAAGGACCACCCTGAATACCGGGGAAGATTGCCTTATTGAATTTGAACTTGTCGGCAGTCTCCTGCTTTCCGCAGAGGATCATTCCGCCACGGGGTCCGCGAAGTGTCTTATGAGTTGTTGTGGTAACCACGTCTGCATAAGGGATCGGGCTCGGATGCAGTCCTGCTGCCACAAGACCTGCGATGTGTGCCATATCCACGAAAAGGATCGCGTCAACCTCGTCAGCGATCTCGCGGAACTTCTTGAAATCAATCGTTCTTGCATAAGCGGAAGCACCTGCAATGATCATCTTCGGCTTGCACTCCTTTGCGATCGCCAGCACGTTATCATAATCGATCACACCGTCATCGTTCACACCGTAAGGCACGATGTTGAAATAAGTTCCGGAGAAGTTTACCGGACTTCCGTGTGTCAGATGTCCGCCGTGGTCTAAGTTCATACCCATCACGGTATCTCCGGGCTGTAAGCATGCAAACTGTACGGCCATATTTGCCTGTGCGCCGGAGTGGGGCTGTACATTGACATACTCAGCACCAAACAGCTTTTTCGCACGCTCGCGTGCCAGCTCTTCCACAACATCCACGCACTCGCAGCCACCGTAATAACGATGTCCCGGATAGCCTTCTGCATATTTATTTGTCATCACGCTGCCCATTGCAGACATGACTGCGTGGCTTACCCAGTTCTCTGATGCGATCAGCTCGATGTGACTGTTCTGTCTGTCGCTCTCTGCCTGAATGGCTGCTGCCACTTCGGGGTCAACTGCTTTGATATCATCCATTGTGTACATAATTTTTTCCTCCTATTATCATTTAGGGCAATCGGTAGTAACACCGGTTGCCCTTCCAACTCAAATAAAATACACTATTTCTTTTTTCCGCCCTTGTTAAAGCGAACCTTCATGTCAAACCACAGGTTTGTAGAAATGCATACGGAAGAGAATAATCCGGCTACGATACCTACCATCAGAGGAAGTGAGAAGTCCTTGATGGAAGCAACACCCATGATGTAAAGTAATAATACCATAACAAAGGTCGTCACGGATGTATTGATGGAACGTGTCAACGTCTGTGTCACACTCTTGTCGGCGATCTCTGCCAGTTCTTCTTTCGATACGCGGGAGCGATTATGAATGTTCTCACGCACACGGTCGAATACAACGATCGTATCATTAATAGAATAACCAAGGATCGTCAGCATAACCGCGATGAATGTAGATCCTACGGAAATACGAACCAGCGCGTAGCTTGCAAGTACGAGCAGGATATCGTGGATCAGTGCCAGCACGGATGCAGTTGCAAAACGCAGATCCTGGAAACGGAATGCAATGTAGATCATGATCAGGATCACTGCAATGATCACTGCAACAACCGCATCACTTGTCATCTCGGAGCTAATGGTGGAGCTGATGGACTGGGAAGAAATCGTATTCTCATCCACACCATACTTATCAACGAATACCTGGTTGAACTTCTCACGCTCTTCCAGACTTAAGTTTCTTGTCTTAAAGATGACACCGTTGCTGTCTGCAACCTTCTGTACAAATACGTCGGAATCTCCGGTGACGTCCATAACAAGCGGAACCATCTCGGAATCGATCTGCTCTAAGGTATACTCCTCATTAAAGTATACGGTGTTTGATGTACCGCCGACAAACTCAAGACTTAAGTTCAGTGCGCCATCACCGCTTGCACTGTGCACGCCCATTCCGATAAATCCGGCTGCGATACATGCGACTGCGATCACATAGAATACCGGGCGGCGCTTCGTAAAGTTCATGGTCTTAAACTCTTTTGACTTGCCGTAGTATTTCTCATCTTTCACGCCGATGCCGTAGAAGGAATAAACCACATATCTGGTCACGAACAGTGATGTGATCAGGGAAATGATAATACTGATCGCCAGTGTGTACGCAAATCCCTTTACCGTACCGGAACCCTTCCATGCAAGGATCGCTGCTACGATCAGGGTGGTCACGTTACCGTCAACGATGGCTGAAGTCGCCTTCTTGAAGCCGTCCTTCATTGCACTAAATACGCTCTTTCCAGCGGAAAGCTCCTCACGGATACGTCCGTAGATAACGACGTTTGCGTCCACCGCCATACCAATACCGAGGATGATACCTGCGATACCGGGCAGTGTCAGTGTAATATCAAACCAGTAGATCACTGCGATGGTCAGTGTGGAGTAGATCACCAGAGCGACAGCTGCTGCTGCACCTAACATCCAGTAATATGCGATCATGAAAATAATGATCAGTACCAGACCGATCAGCGCTGCCTTTAATGCGGAAGACATTGCCTCAGCACCCAGCTGTGCACCTACGACCTGTGACTCTAACTCTGATAACTCTAATGAAAGTGAACCGATACGGATCTGAGATGCCAGCTGTGAAGCCTCCTCATAATTTGCCATACCTGTGATCTGAGCAGTACCGCCGCTGATCTGTGACTGTACCACCGGATTGCTGATGGTCTCTCCGTCATAGATGATAGGAAGGTTCTTTCCAATGTTCTCGCCTGTGATCTCTGAGAAAGTCTCTGCTGCATCATCGCTGAGTACCAGATCTACGCAATATGCGTTATTTCCCGTGTTGTCCTTATAAGTACCTGCCTGTGCATCCACCACATCATCGCCGGTCATAAATACGTTACCGTCCGGATCACAGAACTGAAGGGAACCGGGAGTACCCAGATCCTCTAAAATATCGTTTGCATCCGTCACGCCGGGAATTTCTACACAGATACGGTCATCACCGCTCTGGTAAACAGTTGCCTCTGTACTGTAGGACTCAATACGTTTCTGCAGCTTGTAGATGGTATCACTCATCTGCTCTGCAGTTGCATCCTCATCTTCTACCTGATAGGTAATGCTGACACCACCTGCCAGATCAAGGCCCAGAGTAATGTTCTGTCCCTCGCCCTTACCGGTGCTGGAAAGAATGATGGATGCGTAGTAACCGAGTGCCACAACGACAGCCAGAACGACTGCCAGGATCGCTACGCTCTTGTTCTTCTTCATGACTTGTTTCCTCTCTTTTTTAATCTTCTTGTGCAAGTGCAGCCTTGATCATGATCGCGCACTCCACACGTTTCTTTTGCAGTGCACATCCGATGTCGTATGCATCGTGGATGCTGCCATGGAAGTTGTAAGAATTTGCCGCACAACCTCCGCTGCAATAAAATCTTGCAAAACAATTCTTGCATTTTTCCTTGGAATATACATTGCAGGACTTGAAATCCGTGACGATGTCCTCATGCTTCACGCCCTCGTATACATTTCCAAGATAGAATTTCTCGTTGCCAACAAACTGATGGCACGGATAAAGGTCACCCCAGGGTGTCACGGCCAGATATTCTGTACCCGAACCACAGCCTGACAGACGTTTTGCCACGCAGGGGCCTCCCTCTAAATCTATCATAAAGTGGAAAAAATTGAAATCATTTCCACTTTTATGCCTTTTTATCATCTCCTGCGCCAGCTTGTCATACTCCTCATACAAGCGAGGCAAATCCTCCTCACGGATCGCATAATCAGCGCTGTCCGGTGCCACAACAGGCTCTACAGAGATCTGTTTGAACCCGAGATCTGCCAGATGTAACACATCCGCTGCAAAATCCAGATTGTGGTGGGTAAACGTACCGCGCACATAGTAACGCTCCTGATCTCTGCTGTCCGCAAACTTCTTATACTTAGGAACCACCAGATCATAGCTGCCGGAACCATTGGGGAACGGCCGCATAAAATTATGTACCTCCGGCCGCCCGTCGATACTTAATACGACGTTGTCCATCTCACGGTTTGCAAATTCCATGATGTCGTCATTCAAAAGAACACCGTTTGTCGTCAATGTGAACCGGAAGTTCTTGTTGTGCTCTTTCTCCAGGCTGCGTCCGTAAGCAACCAGATCCTTCACTACCTGAAAATTCAATGTCGGCTCGCCGCCGAAAAAGTCAACCTCAAGGTTGCGTCTGTTACCGCTGTTTGCAACGAGAAAATCCAGTGCCGCCTTGCCCACCTCAAAGGACATCAGTTCACGCTTTCCGTGATATTCGCCCTCCTCCGCAAAGCAGTATTTGCAGGCCAGGTTGCAGTCATGGGCGATGTGCAGGCACAATGCCTTGACAACCGTCGGACGGTTCTTTCCAAGTTCTTCGATATATCCTTCATATTCATCCGGCGTGAACAGTTCCTTTGCTTCGATCAGTTCCTTGATCTCCGACAATGCCTCGTCGATCTCTGCTGCCTCATATTTATCAGACAGCTGCGCCCGGATCTCTTCCGGCGAATGGTCCTCATAGAGCCCGATCACCTCGTACATGAGCTCGTCCACCACGTGGATGGCTCCGCTGTTCACATCCAGAACGATATTGTAACCATTGTTCTGATACTGATGAATCACTGTATCGTATATCCTTTCTTATAGACAGTTCAGAGACCGTCCGCAACGCGAACGGTCTCTTTGAAAATCTTTTTGTTTACAGAATCTTATTTGCACTGCTCACAGGTCTGATTTCCTACGGTGCAGGAAGTCTTACATGCTGACTGGCAAGAGGTCTGGCACTCGCCGCAGCCGCCCTTCTTTACTGTGTTCTGTAACTTTCTTGTGTTTAAAGTCTGTACATGCTTCATATTTTTTTCGCTCCTTTCAGCAATACCTAGGGTGGATTATAACACATCCCATGTCAGACTTCAACCATTTTTTATGCACCGATATATTCCATCTATCGGTATTCACCGCCCATGATCGCCTCATACACGCGCTCTGCTGATTGATTGTCACAGCTTCCGATGACATCCTCCATACCCAGCACTCCAAGTGTTGCCAGTGCAACAATGCGCAGCGACTCCTGTCTGTTAAAAGGACTCGCACAAAAGAGCAGGGAACGTGTGACATTCAGTCCCACAAAGGATGCCATTTCGGTATAATTCTCATAGCCCCGCGCCTGCCGGATGAGATCCAGACTGTCTTTTTCTGTAAAAGAGCCCGGCAACTCTTTCTCCATCACCTCTTTTAAGCGTGAAATCTCTCCCCGTTTTTCAAAATACTCCCTCACACTCGCCTTATCGTTGCTGTAACTTCGTATCATGTTTATTAATTTGCCGGCTTCTGTCACTGCGGTCGATATGAGATCCGACTGATCCTCAAAGACCTCACCCAGTGCATTGCCCACAATGGAGGCAACAGAATCAATGATCGCATCCGTCTGGCGCTCGCTGGCCTTCGTTTTCGCCTGTCCCTGCAGCAGCACGTTTCGCTCCTTTGCCTGTCTGCTGCGCTGCGCCTGCTCCGTGGTCTGATGTTCCGCGGCCTCTCTCATCCGCACTTCATCTTCCGCATCCGCCTCTTTTGCACTGTCCGCTGCCTTACCGAGCTTGCGTTTATTTGAAAATGCTTCGATGATGTCAAGCGTATCCGATAAATAACTCACCGCGGTAGAAAAATCTCCCAGCTTTTCTCCCCATTCCTCAAAGGATTCCTGAAAGCCTTCCGTGAAAACACCATACTTTTTCGCATTTTCACCGATCATATCATTCATCAGGCTGTCCAGTGTATCCGCTTTCTCTGCCACACTTCCAACAAGGCCCTTTTCTTCTTCCTCCTCCGGTGCGAAGGCCGCATACTGCGCCAACGCATTGTTCACATTGACCGGCACTGCTCCGCGCACGATCATAACTAACGGTCCCGGCAGCTTTTCCTTTACATTCGCAGCCACACGTCTTCCAAAATATCTGGTCAGACGATTTCCGGCACTGTGCAGGTTGCGCCGCAGATATGCGGACTCAAACTGAAATTGTCCGGTCTCGGACAGATCCCCCTGTGAGACATACAGTTCTCTGTCTCCGGCATAGATCTCACTCTCATTCGAGCACCGGTGTACCAGCTGCAGTGCCCGCATCACCAGCTTCCAGTCAACTGCCGTTGTTCTTGCCGGCCCAAAGAGCTGTGCGCCGCTTGAGAGATTGACGGAAAGATCCGCATTCCGGATCTGTGTATAATCAACAGCATCATTTACCTGTGCGGAAAGCATCCCCGCAAACGCTTTCTCATATGCCTGTTCAGACAGTGCAACGCCCGGCTGGGCACTCAGCGCATTTGCAAAATACTCATTACACAACTCATCTCTTCCGGCAGGATCCGCATAATCACGATCGATCATTCCAAAACGATTTGCCATGATATGCTCCTTCGAGACGTCTAACACCCATCTGGAACCAAGTGCGCGGATAAAAAGTGTACGGTCTTCCTTACTCAGCATTCGATAACCTGTCAGCAGCAGCGTCTGCCCTTCTTTTTTTGCCATTTCCTCAAAAAATGCCTCAAACGCCTCCTCCGTATCCACTTTTGCTCCTATCTCCTGATGCCTTGTGTACTCCGCCTTTGCCTTCTCATTCTTTCCCTGAAGGATCAGCTTCGGTGCCTGTTTCATCGCATTCAGACGTGTCTGCGCGCGATTCATCTCATCCACCAGATCCAGTGCCCGCTCCAGAAGTTTCCAGTCCACAACTGTTTTTCGCTCTAATGCGCCGTCCGCAAAATCCTTTGACGTCAGCACATTGTGCACCATAGGAATATCATTGCGCAGCTGATAGCTGAGCAGCGTATTCATCGCCCGGTCCAAATGTACGGATGTCAACGATCCTTCGCCAAGATCCATTCCCTTTTCTGCCCGTTCCAGCATGGCCATGCGTTTTCCTTCATTGACAAAAGGTGTCACCTCGCCCTGCGCACGCCCCCACACGCCAACTGTCGTAGAATGATCGATCACGGTTCGATCCTGCAGCACCTGTATCAGCCTCCAGACAGCCTGTTCGTTGCCCTTCATCATCTGTAGCCGTTCCTTTAGTTTCTGCTCCTTTTCACCGTCCGATAATACCAGCTGCTCAAAAAAGATCTCTTTCGATCTGATGCCCTTCGACACCTTCTGTGTTCTTGCAAGCGCATCCACAGGAGCTGCGTTATTTGCCGCTTCTATAAGACTCCTGGCATCACGAAGACGTGTGAGATCCGGCTCATACTGCTCCTGCCGGCTGTTCTCTACCATCTGCGTAAAGGTCATTGCCTCTTCAAAGGTATGCTCATTCAGCTGCTGTTTTCCCGTCTGCAGCCGTTCCAATGCCTTTGCGTAGTCGATCTGAGGTTCAAACAGATCATGATGGATATAGCGCTGTACCTGTCCATTGATGACCGCCAGTTCGCCCCGCTCATCCGCTTCCTGTCGAAACATCTGATAGCCTCGCAATCCTGACACTGCGGTCTGCATACCGGGCACATTGAGCGCCAATGCAAAAATCTTACGCTGCTGCAGTGAGAGACCGTTATACTTCTCTCTTGCATCGTCTGTGAGCAATTCTCCCAACGCTTCCTCAAACTGCTCACGCGTCAGGAACGTATCCGTCAGCTGCTCATCCGCAGTCAGAGCGTCGCTTCCGGTGGACGCAAACAACTGTGCCTTTGTCTGTGACAGATACTGTCGCACCTTTTCATCCTGAAGCAGTGCCGCTATCTGACCGGTCAGTTCCCCCATATTGATCTGATCCTCGCCCATCAGCTCCTCGCGGTAATAGGCAAGCAGCCCCAGCTTGAGCGCCTGCTGCTGTGCAGGCTGTTCGCAGTATTCCTTTGCCGCCTCCTCACAGAGGGGTTCGATCTGATCCAGACGCGCCACATAGCGGCTTCTGCGCTCCACAAATTCACGCAGCTGTTCTTCCGGCATCGTATATAAGGCTGCCTGCACTGCCTGCAGCAGCTCTTCCTTCTCTTTGGATGCCACCTTCCCCTTCACATCCAGACTGCGCACTCCGGTAAGCAGCTTTTGTGCAGCAGCAAAGGATACAAATCCCGCTTGCATACGCTCATCCTCATTCTGCGGCTGCTTTTCAGACTGAAACTGTTTTTCCTGACAGTACAGGTAAGTCAGAAACGACTCCTGCATCCGCGCCGACAGATGCGCATTATCTCTTCCAAATTCCCTCGAAGAGATCTTATCATAGATCCGCACGAGACGATCCGCTTCCTCCCGGATCTGCGCCTTTTTCATGTCACGGTCGCCGGCAAGCACACGCTCTGCCAGGAGGTCTGTCAAGAGTCTTGGAAGCTGCCCGGTCTGCTCACCGAGCGCTGTTTCCACCAGCTTTTTCGCCTTTTCCACAGCTGCGGCATCCGGCAACGACTGTCCGTCCTTCTGATAGGTCATGAGAACCGGTGTCAGACATTCCCTGCCATGTTTCATGGACTGTAGGATCACGCGGTCTTTCGCATCCGCCTCTTTCCCCTTTTGCTTTTTCATTTCCACCTGAAGCAAAACAGATCTCTGGCTCTCCAGGACACGCTCTGCACGCTCCGTATCCCGGCGCGTCTCCTCTGTCTGTCTACGGTATGCTTCCAGGCGCGCGGGAAGGTTTGCCGAAAACTCCTCTTTCGACTCCATTGCAATAGAACTTAACAAAAACCTTTCGATGGATGCATAATCGTTTCCATCGCCAACTGCCTTTTTTAAACTGGCTTCATTTGCACTGATACGCACACGATATTCCTCGCTCACACGTTTCCATTCCATGCGGTTCGCCAGAAGCATACTGCCGTACTTCTGATCCAGCAGGATCGAGATCAGATACGGTGCAAGATCCTCCTGCTGGTTCACAATATCCCGGAAGGTACTTGAGATCGAATGTTTTCCTATGACATAATCACTGATCCTTGCATAATACTTGGAAAAGGTATCCTTCCACCCGGCTTTGGGAATAGATCCCATGATCATTGCAGGGCCGTATTCCAACAAGGCCTGCTTTGTAAAACCACTTTCTATGCCATAACTCTTGCCAAGCAGTTTCATCGGTTCCAGCAGCCGCGCATCCAGTTTCTGCAAAAATGCTCCAAAGGCCGCATCAGGTAGAAGTGTCAGCGCCTCAAAAATGTCTGCATCCTCTGCCATCAGTGGGATCAGCTGCTGATACAGACCGCCGTGCAGTTCCTGAATCTGTTCCAGACGGCTTTTGTAACGCGCTGCCGTCTCCCGGGCCTCTTTTTGCATCGCCGTTTCGGTCTTTGACTTTTTCTGTGTCTTTACGTCAATGCCCAGATACTCGTCCAAGGCATCCAAAAGCGCCTCAAAACTTTCCACCCCGTATTTCGCCAGATTTCGTTCTTTCCGTGCCTCCACATCCTGATCCAGATCCTCCAGACCTGCCAATGCCTCCCGCACCGTTTCTGCCATCTCATGATCGCCGGACCTGCGCACCACCTGTTCATAACGTTTTCTGTACCGACTTATTTTTTCCGTCAGCGACTGTTCATACACCTCTCGTTTATCTGCTGTAAAAGAACGTCGAAATAATTCATCTTGCAGGAAGAGATCCGCATACTCGCCGGCTACCAGTTCCAAACCACATCCGCCCTCGGCATTGATCAGTTTTTTCAGTTCCCGCAAAGACTCCCTTTTTTCGCCGCTACTTGTCTTGATCGAATCTTCGATCCGCTCATTGACCTCGTCTAAGATTGCTTTACTTGTCAGATTGTCATTCCCGCTGAGAATCGTTATCCGCACCTGAAAAGCGCCATAAAGCCCCGGTTCCAGTTTCTTCATCTGCTCAATGGCCTTCGCCGCATTCGCAAAACGTCTGGTTCGCGAGACACTCCGCGGTTCTTTGTTGATGGATGTATTCGCCACCACATCCAGATAACGGAACCGGATCTCCCCATGGGGCTTGTCGGAATAGCCAAACAGCACATTCCGCCGCTGTTTTTGCAGTTGCTGCTTCGTTTCATACCGCTCCAGTTCCCGTTGCATGACTGCAAGGAAATTGTTCTCTTTGATCGATCCATCCAGCATACCGGGCAGCAGTGAGGTGCGGATCTCACGCTCCATCGGACAATGAATCATGGACCAGTCCAAAAGCGCCGCTCCCAGATTCGCCCGAAGCATTGTCAGAAAATCCGCAAATTCATGATATTGCAGATCATCCAGATCCTTGATACAACGTACATCTTTCAGGTAGTCCTCGTGAAACAGCTGATCCGCCAGTGCTTTATCCAGGCATTCCATAAGATCCTTCTCGTAGCCGGACAGCATTCCGGAAAACCCTTCCCATGAACAGAATGCGTTTCCCTGCAGCTGCTCACTGAACAGATACGGCTCTGTCTGTTTCTCTTTCAGCTGATCAGCCTGACGCAGATACGTTTTTGCCAATAATCCCTCTGCCTGATCAAAAATCTCCGGTGCATACTCCCTGATATAGGTCAGATACCAGTCTATCTTTGTACTGATCTGACGCACAGATCCCACCAGCAAAATCGCTCCGTCCGTTTCCAGAAACTTATTTTTTGCAGGCTCGCACATTTTCTCAACCAGCGTATCCGAAATCCGCTGCTCCAGTATCTTCAGGTTCACCTGAACCTGTTCACGCAACGGCGCGATCTTCTCTTTGAATTGTTCCAGACTTTCTCCCGTCATATATGTTTGCAGCTGCGCATTCTGATAGACATTGGGAAGCTGCGAAAACACTTCATCTTTTTGCAGATGATCATAATACTCCTTGTAAACCGCGCATTCCTGCGACATCTGCTGCTTTGCCTGCTCTACTACTTTCTGCAGTTCATCTGCCTGACAGACCTCTGTGAGCAGCTGATCCCCCACCAGCTCTGTGACTGTCGCCTTCAACGATTCCTGCAGCGCGGGCAGCTGATAGACAGCACCTGCCTGTATCACCTGGCGCGCGATCAGGTTGATATTCGACTGCATACATTCCTGCATACGCTGTACCCTGTACGCCACTTCCTCCATAGACAGAGTCTCCAATTGGCCTTCACCGATCAAACGAATGACCGTTTCCGCATATGCCTCCATCGGCCACTGTTCCGGAGTCTTTCCGTTTGCTCCAATTCCCTTACGGATATACCGCAGATTCGCCTCCTTCGTTTGCGCTGCCTTGATCCGCGCACGTTCTTCGCGCTCTTTTTTCTCCTTCCGTGCCATGAGCTGCTGTTTGAATTCCTCACTGACGCACATCCTGCCAACCGCCATAGAGGATGCCGATGCAATACCGTATAGCTTTGCCAGATATTTCAGATTGACCGCATCCTTTGGCAGCACATTGACCATCTCAAACAGTTCCAGTGCAACATTTTGAAAAAGGATCATATATGCACTCTGGGGATATTCCGTATCCATATACTGCATGCTGACAGAATCTGCTTTCCCAAATCCCAGTTCTTCATAATGCGCGCCCAGCTCCTGCATCTGTTCCGTTGTAACAGCATTCGCGTCTATCTTCTGCAGCTGATCGAACAACTCACACAAAGCCAGCATCTTCGGATTTTTTTCGCGCTTGTCCGCAAAGAGCTGTACTGTTTCAAATTTCTCAATACTTGCTGCCAGATGCTCTGACACTGTATGTACATTCTGCGTTTTCTCCCGGTCAAAAGCATCCGTCAGTTTTTTCAGATAGGTATCCACAGGCAGGAAAAAATTCTGATAGTCTTCCCTTTTTTGCAGCAGTTGGGCACGTCTGTTCCGTTGACTTCGCACGACTGCACTGCGCCCCAGCTTTCCGGCTTCCTCTACCTCCCGCTTCAGCTGCTGTTCCATCACACAGCACTCTGTCGGAAGGGCATTCATCCGATCCAGAATGGAACTTTCTGTTTTCGTAATCTCCACCGGTCGCTCCATCTGTTCCGCTGCATGCAGTATACTTTTGGGCTGCTCCATTTTCATATGTTCGTTCTGTTTCTGTTGTTCTGACGTCATTTGTATCTGATCCATCATACAACCTCCCTCTATCTATCGTTCGTCGACTTCTCGCGATAACACTGTGCATCATGCACCTGTTCCGTTTGATATGTCACATCTCCCAGCAGCGTAACGACCATCTTTTTCACATGCTGACTCGCCGCCAGAATACGGATTCGTTTTATCCCTTCCGGAAACTCCATACAATGCGTCACGCAGGTGCGCAAAAAAGCGATTCCCATATTGGAGCAGGCCTCATCCAGATAAAACATACTCACCTTCAGACAACCCGGTTCCCCGTCCGGATGAATCAGCAAACAGCCCTGCACCTTTGTATCTACCATCAGCGCCATGCTGCGCTCTGCATCCGCGCCCGCATAATCTGCCCGGCTCGCCTGATACTCCTCATGCTCCTCATTCATTACCACACATGCACGCAGGGCATATGGTTCAACCTTGGAAAGCGGAAGGATCCGTGTTCCTCTCTGTTTGTAAGGTCTGGCTTTTCTCATCAGCGGACTATGTAAAAGCTGCTCCCCGTTCAACTCACAACGAAGGACATCCCCGACTGTTACCAAAAACCCCCTGCGCATCAGCATCAGGTCTAAGATCTCACAACCGTCCAGCGCGGCTTTGTAGCAGAGCTGGACATGCTCCCTTTTCGAAAAAGCGTCCTCACATACCTCATCTAATAGCGCAGAAGCAACCCCTTCTCCCCGCCATTCCGGCGCTACCCAAAGCCAGTTGATCACGCAACGGTCCTCCAGCATTTCATACGCTGCCAGTCCACAGCCTGTGGATCCGTCTATCGCGCCAAACAGTTTTTCCCGGCCACGGAGCAGTTCCTGTGGAATGAGTGGCAAAAATCCGATTCTGTTCTCATTTGTAATAGGTACAATCCGCATAGATATCTCTCCTTTTTCCATCCTCTGTGTCTATCATATACAATTTTCATCCGATTAACAAGCGCTTACTGTTCACTCGTACCTCGTTCCAGTAACAACAAGCGTCCTTTTTTGTGCAATTGTCATAAATGTCAGTTGTTTTTATCTCAGAATATGCTACAATAGTAAAAAAAGAAACTATAATCATAGGCGGTGATTTTATGACGAACACGATTAGCGCCAAACGAAAATCTACACTGGACAAGCTATACCATGCGTTTGAGGTTGTATCCGAGGGTTCCTATGTCTATTTATGCGACATGAAATACGATTTTTCCAAGTGGTCTGCCGAGGCTGTTCAGTACTTCGATCTCCCCAGCGAATACATGTATCAAGCCGGCGATATCTGGGAACAGCACATTCATCCGGATGACAAAGAAAACTATCACCAGAGCATTGCCGATATCTTTTCCGGCACAGACAAGGGACATGACATGCAGTACCGTGCGAGGGATCGCATGGGAAGATATGTGGTCTGCACCTGTCGCGGAACTGTTCTGTTGGATGCAGATGGCAGTCCGGATTATTTTGTCGGCTGTATACGAAACCATGGATTAGTAAACAGCATGGACTCTCTTACCGGCTTTCAAAATCAGTTCGGTCTGTTTGAACATCTGAATGTGCTCTACAGCAAGCAGTCAAAAGCCAACATCATGATGATCGGCGTGGGACATTTTGCAACGGTCAACGAAATGTGGGGTTACGATTTCGGAAATCTTGTCATCCACAAGCTGGTGCAGCTGTTGAAGGAACGGTTCCGGAACGAGGGCGTGCTCTATCGCGTGAGCGGCGTAAAATTTGTTTTGCTTTCATCCTCACTTTCTCTGGATGAGATGAAAATAAGTTATGAGTCGCTTCGGGAAGAGATTTCAGAAAAGCTGGTCATCGATGGTTACCGTCCTAATCTTCGGATCTATGGAAGTGCCATGGAGATCAAAGAATTTCAGATCAGCCCGCAGGCAATGTTCTCCTGTCTGGAATATGCCTACAACATTTCCAAGGAGCGCAAAAACGGAAGCTTACACATTTTTAATGATGAGGCCGATGAGAACCGGACAAGCCTTCTGACTCTGATCAACGCGATCCGAAAGAGCATCGTCAACGACTGCCAGGGCTTTATGCTCTATTATCAGCCGATCATGAATGCAAAGACCGGCACACTTTACGGTGCCGAAGCGCTGCTTCGCTGGCAGACTCCGGCGTATGGCCTCGTTCCGCCAAACCGCTTTATCCCGATCATCGAAAATGATCCGGCATTCGTACAGCTCGGCGAGTGGATCCTGAGAAAAGCATTGACAGATATGAAACCTGTTTTGGATACATATCCTGATTTTGAAATCAATGTTAACGTTTCCTTCGAGCAGCTCCGTCAGGACTCTTTTGTTTCTATGGTAAAACAGGCTCTTGATGAGACAGGCTTTTCACCGCGCAATCTCTGCCTGGAGATCACAGAACGTTGTCGTCTGCTCGACATGACACGCCTCTCGGCGATCGTCTCCGATCTTCGCTCCATCGGCGTGCTCTTTGCGATTGATGATTTCGGCACAGGATATTCTTCCATGGATATCTTAAACCAGTTAAAGTGCGAAGTCATCAAGGTCGATAAATCATTTATTGATAATGTCGCCAAGGATGCAAATAATGCAAAGCTCATTACCGTTGTCAGCAGTCTGGCGGACATCTACGGCTCCAAGGCCTGCGTAGAAGGCGTGGAGACGGAAGAGCAGTGCCGGATCGTAAAAGAATGCGGTGTCAGCAGTATCCAGGGATATTATTATTCCAGGCCGCTGCCGCTGAATGAATTTATCGAAAAGCTGCAATCTTCAAGAAACTGAATCATGAACGTATGTTAAAAAAGCAGATAGGAACGTGATCCTTCACATTCCTATCTGCTCTTTTTTCAGCTGACCATTCCGCCTGCCGTTGCCGACAGCAGACACAGCACCATCGTTGAGAGCAGATGCACCGGTTCTGCGCCCAGTCCCTGATGCAGGATCAGACCCACAAGGATCAGCACCCCGTAATAAAGTGCGCCCATGAGTAGTCCCCACAGATATTTTTTGACACCTGTCTTTTTTCCCATCAGAAAACCGCCGAAAAATCCGGCTATGATATAGATAGCAATGATGGCACCGTTCACCACCGGCTCGGTCAGATCCAGCTTATACATGAGAAATGCCAGCAGCAAAAGCAGCATGCCGGTTATGATATACATCGTCACAAGTATGACCAGTACCGGTATGAGCATTGATTCTTTTCTAGCCTGTCGTTCCATAGAATGTCCTCCCCACAATAGATTTGTCCTAGTGGTACAATCTATGTGAGGTTCGTCCGAAATATTACAGTTCTATCTGATAACGCACCATCATTTTTTCACTGATCTGCACCATTCCGATCCGGTCAAAATGCAGCTTTTCCATCAATCCGTGACTCGCCGTATTCCCCGGCTCCACAAAGCAGTTCAGAGTTCCGAAATCTAACAGATTCGCGCGTGCAAACTCGATCAGTTTTTCACACACCTCCGTGGCATAGCCCTGTCTCTGATAAGGCACACCGATAATATAACCCATCTCCAGCACGATCTCATCTCCCAGATCCTGATGCGAAAACCCTGCACGCCCCATGAGCACGCCGCTCTCCCAGTCGCACACAAGCCACATGCCGTAACCGTAAAAACGGTACATTTTATCAATATAGTCCCTTGTATACTGTTCCTCCCGTGGTCGCTCATAAAGCGGTTCTGTGTAGTCTGTGATACCCGGCTGTGCATACAGCGCAAACAGATCATCCATATCGTCCAGCGTAATCTCCCGCAGATAACAGCGCTCGGTCACCACCGTGATCCACGGCAGTCCCTGGGCACGCTTCATGATCCGGTCCAGAAACTGCACGTCCACCTCGTCAAAGCCCTCCACGAGAATGTCTGCTCCTGAAGTAAGCTGTCCGTATCCCACGGTCGCCATCCCTGTGCCCTTCGCCAGCGCCAGCGTCTGCACCGAGCCCGCCAGCAGCAGCGTCGTCTCCGGCCGGGGTGAAATTTGTCTGCTCCGTTCTTCCACTGCATGACTCTGACTGCCTGCACAAGCCTTCCCGACATCCGACGCGCACCTGTCCTTCTCATCCAGCTCTATAAGCGTAACGCCCGCCCCGGGAAGCTCCCGGAGCAGGCGTTTTAACTCTTCATCTGTTGCCTCGCTTTTGCGATAGCAGACATATTCAATACTTTTTACGGATCGGAACAGCTCCTGTTCCCGGCTTAACATTTCTCCGGTTCCGGGTAATCCACGCCAAAGGTTTCAACCGTCACCTTTGCCATCTTCTGCGTCTCCATCGGACGGTCAGAATAATCGGTCCTTACCCTTGCGATCTTATCCACAACCTCTAAGCCTTCGATCAGTTTTCCAAATGCTGCATAAGCGCCATCCAAATGAGGACTGGTCTCATGCATGATGAAAAACTGGCTTCCGGCAGAGTCGGGGATCATCGTTCTTGCCATAGAAAGAACACCCGGTGTGTGCTTCAGATCATTTTTGAAGCCGTTCTGCGTAAACTCACCCTTGATGGAATAACCGGGGCCGCCCATTCCGGTGCCGTCCGGGTCTCCGCCCTGGATCATAAATCCGGGGATCACGCGGTGAAAGATCACGCCGTCATAGTAGCCCTTTTTGATCAGGCTGATAAAATTATTTACGGTATTCGGTGCGATCTCCGGATACAGCTCTGCCTTCATGATATCGCCGTTTTCCATCTCGATCGTCACGATCGGATTCTGATTAGCCATTTTTATTCTCCTTATTAGTCTTCTACGGTTACCTTCATCTTATCCAGATGCCAGATCTCGTCAACATACTGCTGAATGGTACGATCAGAAGAGAACTTGCCGGCGTGAGCAGTGTTCAGGATCGCCTTCTTTGCCCAGCCCTTCTCGTCTTTATACATCTCAGTGATCTTCTTCTGTGCCTCCGCATAAGAACGGAAATCAGCCAGTGTAAAGTAGGTATCTGCGTACTGTGTACACTTTGTATTTAACAGAGAGTTGTACAGGTCACGGAACAGCTCGGTGTCGTTCTTTGAGTAGAAGCCGTTGATGAGCTGCATCAGCACCTGACGGATCTGCGGATCGTTATTGAAGATCTGCATCGGATCATAGTCTCTTGCCTTTTCGTGGGCGATGACTTCATCTGCGCTCATACCAAAGATCACGATGTTCTCCTCGCCGACTTCCTCTACCATCTCCACGTTTGCGCCGTCCATGGTTCCGATGGTGATGGCGCCATTTAACATGTACTTCATGTTACCGGTTCCGGATGCCTCCTTGCTGGCGGTAGAGATCTGCTCGGAAACATCTGCTCCGGAGGTGATGATCTCTGCGTTGGATACGCAGTAATCCTCAATAAATACAACCTTGATCTTGCCGTTAATGGTGGGATCATTGTTGATGACATCAGCCACGCTGTTGATGAGCTTGATGGTCAGCTTTGCATTCTTGTATCCGGCTGCTGCCTTTGCACCAAAAATGAAGGTTCTCGGATAGAAGTCCATATCCGGATGCTCCTTCAGCTCATTGTACAGATACATCACGTGCAAAATGTTCATGAGCTGTCTCTTGTACTCGTGCAGACGCTTGGTCTGGCAGTCAAAGATGGAACGGGGATTTACTTCGATTCCGTTGTGCTCCTTGATATATTTTGCAAGACGCAGCTTGTTCTGATATTTGATATTCATGAACTCAGCCTGGGCCTTCTCGTCGTCTGCATAGATTGCCAGACGCTCCAGATGACTCAGATCGGTGATCCAGTCGTTTCCGATGCGATCGGTGATCCAGTCTGCAAGCAGCGGATTCGCATGCAGCAGGAAACGTCTCTGGGTAATACCGTTGGTCTTATTGTTAAACTTCTCAGGGAACATCTGGTAGAACTCCTTCAGTTCCTGATTCTTCAGGATCTCTGTATGCAGTCTTGCCACACCGTTGACAGAATATCCTGCTGCGATGGCAAGATGTGCCATCTTTACTTTTCCGTCATAAACGATCGCCATCTTCTGGATCATATGCTGATCGCCGGGGAAGCTTGCCTGGATCTGTAAGATGAAACGGCGGTTGATCTCCTCAACGATCTGATAAATACGGGGAAGCAGACGGGAAAAGATCTCGATAGGCCACTTCTCCAGTGCCTCTGCCATGATCGTATGGTTTGTGTACGCACAGGTCTGTGTGGTGATCTTCCACGCATCATTCCACTCTAAGCCGTACTCATCCAGTAAGATACGCATGAGCTCTGCCACGGCAACCGTCGGATGAGTATCGTTCATCTGGAAGGTCACCTTCTTCGGCAGATCATGGATATCATCATGGTTCTTCATAAACTTCGCAACCGCACGCTGTACGCTGGCGGATACAAAGAAGTACTGCTGGCGCAGACGAAGCTCCTTGCCCTGCACATGATTGTCATTGGGATAGAGCACGTCTACCAGGTTGCGGGCAAGGTTCTCCTGCTCCACTGCCTTATGATAATCACCCTTGTCAAAGGAATCCAGCTTGAAGCACTCCACAGGCTCAGCATCCCAGATCATAAGGGTATTTACGACATTGTTATTGTAACCGACGATCGGCATATCATACGGAATGGCAGTCACTGCCTGATAGTTCTCATGAACAAAGCGTGTCTTTCCGGTTGCCTGATCATACTCTGCGCGGACATATCCGCCAAATTTTACGGTGTAAGCATACTCGGGGCGGCGCAGTTCAAAGGGATAGCCGTCCTTTAACCAGTTATCCGGCTCCTCCACCTGATAGCCATCCTTGATCTTCTGGCGGAACATTCCGTAACGATAACGGATACCACAGCCATAAGCCGGATAGCCCAGTGTAGACAAGGACTCCATAAAGCAGGCTGCCAGACGTCCCAGACCACCGTTTCCAAGAGCCGGGTCACGCTCCTGATCCTCGATCAGGTTCAGATCCAGGCCGATCTCCTCCAGTGCCTCTTTCACTTCATTATAAGCAGTCAGGTTGATCAGGTTATTGCCCAGTGCACGGCCAACCAGAAACTCCATGGACATATAGTAGACTGTTTTCGGATCCATCTGGTCCATCGTTTTCTGTGTTGCCAGCCACTGGTCGATGATGACCTCTTTCACTACAAAGCTGACTGCCTGATAGATCTCCTGCTGGCTTGCTTCGGAAAGGTTCTTGCGAAACAGGGTTTTTACGGTGTTCTTGACATTTTGAATAAATGTCTCTTTCTCAAAGAATTTGTTTGTCATTTCATTTCCTCCTCTAGTCTCCCCCGATTTGAAAAATGGCAATTTCATGCGTTTTTTTCCACTCCAAGTGTAACCTTTTCCCCGTTAATGTTCCATTCCTTCTCGTAGCCGCTTACAACCCCCGATGTAAGTGCGTCTGCCAATACCTCTCCACAGATCTCGTCGCCATGGGATGCAAAGATGTCTGCCACCTTGCCGTCTGCCACGTATGATACGCGAATACGGTCCATCACCTCAAATCCTGCTTCTTTACGCATGGTCTGGAGCTTGCTGATGATCTCACGGACAAAGCCCTCTTCGATGAGTTCTTCCGTCAGATTCGTATCCAGAACAACGGTCACTGTGTTGTCACCTTCGGTCTGATAGCCTTCCATCTGTGTCATTGTGATCAGCAGATCCTCCTCTGATAGTACAACATCCGAAGAAACACTGTCAAGAGTGATGCTTCCTTTACTCTTCAATTCTGCCATGGCAGCGTTGCCGTCAAGCTCTGCCAATGCCTTCTGGATCTGGCCTAAGAACTTGCCGTACTTGGGGCCGACCGTGCGAAGCTGAGGCTTGAAGGTGTAATCGGTGTACTTGCTGACATCTTCTGTAAACTCGACCTTCTTCACATTCAGCTCATCCTCGATGATCTCTGTGTAGAACTCAGGCAGTGTCTCCGGAGCCTTCACGAACATCGTGCCGATAGGCTGGCGGTTCTTGATGTTTGCAGAGTTACGGCAGGCGCGACCCATAACAACGATCTTTAATACTGCCTCCATGTTCTTCTCAAGCTCTGCATCGATCCATGCCTCGTTTGCTACCGGGAAATCGCACAGATGAACGCTCTCGGGAGCAGCTTTATCAATCGAGCATACCAGATTGCGGTAAATGTCCTCTGCCATGAAGGGGATCATGGGAGCCGCACATTTTGCAACGGTCACAAGAGCAGTGTACAGCGTCATGTAGGCGTTGATCTTGTCCTGCTCCATGCCCTTTGCCCAGAAACGTTCACGGCTGCGGCGCACATACCAATTACTCATCTCATCCACAAAGTCATCCAGCGCACGGGCTGCCTCAGGGATGCGATAGTTGTTTAAGTTATCATCCACGGACTTGATCAGGGTGTTCAGCTTGGATAACAGCCACTTATCCATGACAGACAGCTTCTCGTAGTCCAGTGTATATTTTGTTGCGTCAAAATTGTCAATGTTCGCATATAAAACGAAGAATGCGTAGGTGTTCCAAAGGGTACCCATGAACTTGCGCTGTCCTTCCTGAACAGCTTTTCCATGGAAACGGTTTGGCAGCCATGGTGCACTGTTGATGTAGAAATACCAGCGGA
>JAQYOU010000177.1 GCA_028727105.1 bacterium | reverse complement strand
GTTATTCCCTTTGTTTATATTGTAGACATGGCAGATCAGTTCAATTTCCGGCGAAACCGTTTCTCGCTCAAATGCATCTGAAAGACGCAGCGTATAATGCTCCGGTGCATGGTCTTTTCCATTGTAAAACACAACAAAATGAGGCACAGGAATCTTCACAAGTGTCTTTCCATACATGATCCTCCTTTTGTAAATTCAGCAGGATCTGTATGTCAAGATGCATTTGATTACCCTTTCCAAATCCTGCTTTTGATATAATAGTTTGAAAGTAAAAGCAAGATTTTCCGGGATAAATAGAATAAAAATAAGATATACGATTCAGACGGCTCCCCAATTGCTGTCCGCCCTAACTATGGAAAAATGACTGTTTGCGTATGCAAATAATCGGTTGCTTTGTTTCGAGTATAGCATGGAGGATTGGGGAATACAAGTCAGACGAGCTTGTTTTCGCGACTGCTTACAGTGAAATTTTCATCTCCTCTTTTTTCAGATTATGACACAGTCTGTCAAATTCCCATTGAAAAATATGTTTTCCTCCCTTACAGGATGATGAGCGTGCGAACAATTATATACACAGGTTTTCACCATTCCTGCATATCTGTATTGTTCCCGAAAGTCATCTCCAGAAGTTCTGCTGCGATTTCCTTACTGCATACTCTCATCAGATTGTCATCGACATCTTCTTTTGACAAGAGATTCATACTTCCATACCAGACAATTTCTTCGTCAATCACAGCAGAGTGTTCGCAAGTCTCTTCAACCAGCTTTATCTCAAATCCCGCCATCCTCAACCTTTCCATCAGTTCCATTCGGTTGTCATCCCTGCCGTAGATATATGCGTCCGGGTGCCATGTAACAATTGTCACTTTTACTCCCAGCTCCTGGCGTTTTCTCAATTCGGATATGATACGATTTACCTTATCATTATTCAATCGCGGACTGGAGACAACTACCCCTATATTTGCCTCAGAAAGATCTCTCCAGTAAGTATCAGCGTAATTATCAATATCATAGATTGCATTTGCTTTCTGCTTCTCGCCATCCATGCTGACGCATAACTCATATCCGATCTTCTTGTATGCTCTCAAACGTACAGCATACATCTTGTCGAACTTGGGAATGTGACTATCCACATAATCGTATACGATCACATTTTTCTTGCCCTCATAATCACGATTCAATCGTCCTACATACTGCTCGACCACGCTTTCCCCAGAGACCGGCGTAGCCATAAACAATGTATCTAGCCGCGGATAATCAAATCCTTCTCCAAGCAAAGAACCGGTACCGACCAGAATAAGTCTCTCTGAATCAACAACCGTATTTAACTCTGCAACCTGTGCACGACGTGCCTTTGTACCATCTGCCCCAGTAAGAAGGATCAATCTATCTGCAAAGGATCTCAGTCTGTCCGCAAGGCTTTTGGCATGATCGACATATCTCGTGAGCACAACCGGCGTGCGACCGGCCGCAACACAATCACAAACGTCCCTGACGATCTGTTCATCTCTCACAGTATTATTCCGTATCAGTTCATACGCATCATTCCCATACGGTGTCTTTGATAATCTATGTGCCTTCACTGTGCAAGTAAATCTCGGATATACCAGATGTTCAATTTTTTGCTCTGCTGCACGATCTTTTGCGGTAAAGTGAAACCGTATAGGACCAAGAAGAAATTCATTGATCTTCTGCTTCCCATCACCACGCTTCGGAGTAGCTGTCACTCCATACACAAACTTTGCAGATACCGCCTGAAGCACCTCAATCGCACTATCAGAAGCTCCGTGATGGCATTCGTCCAGAATAACCTGACCGTAGCCTTTCAGAAGCGGATGAAACCCTTCCTTCTTCTTTACAGACCTGATCATGGCCACGTCCACTATCCCGGTCAGTGTATCATGTGCTCCCTGAAGATTTCCAATCAGTGACTTTCTCTTGCGTATCCTACCGGTCTTTGTCTGATAATCAGGAAGTTCCTCGTCTATCTCCAAAAACTCATTGAGCCGCTCCAGCCACTGATTCATAAGATCAGCCTTATCAACCAGAATCAGCGTATTTATCCCCTGTCTTGCAATCATCTCACAGCATACTACCGTCTTACCAAATGCCGTGGCTGCATGAAGAATCCCTGTATCATTTTCTAACATAGCATTCACCGCTAGTTTCTGTGAGTACCGAAGTTCTCCTTTGAACTTCACATTGATGTTATGACCCACTGACCGATGATCCTTTATCTGATACCGGATCCCAGCCTTGTCAAATCTCTGAAATAACTCCTCCCTTAATCCGCGAGGCAAAATAATATAATCACCATCGTCTTCACCGAGGTATATAAAGCGCGGCTCATCATCTTCTTTTCCTTCAGATTTTGCACCCTTATCTCCCGCGCCATACCAAATAGCAAGGAAATCTTCGATTTCCTGCTTCGAAAGACGTTTCGTACCGCCCAGTACCTTCAGTTGGTCCTCGTATGCGTTCCAATTTTCATCCACAAAAGCACTATTTCCCTGCTTCAATGCCAAGCCCTGCAGTGGAAGTGCAATCACATTCCCAAGGCCGCCGGGAGGCAGTGCGTCCTGTGCCGGAAGCATACGATCATAATATTTGAATGATTTTAGATTGACAGATTCTGCTCCTTTTTCCAAGAGCGCATATCCAAATCGTCTTGCAAGCCTTGCAGGTACCATTTCTTTAAAGAAAATCCAAAGATGTGCCCCTCTTCCGGACCTGGAACGTTCCACAACAGCACCAACGCCAAGATTCGTGCATATCCTTCGAAGCGCGTTCAGTTCCTCTTTCCACTTATCATCGATGTTCGCATGATCATTCTGCTCTGCACCCTTGGAATGATTGTCAAAGTCAAACACCAACAACTGACATAGATTATTCTCCAGCATAGGGTATATGGCAACAACATCATTTCCGTTCGGGTCATTACCGAGCATATGTGCCTTTATAACAGCCGGAGTAACAGGTTTATAAGCCCTGATCTCACAGTCTTTGCACCTCACACCATCCTTTTTTTGAAAATGGCATGCTCTGTCCCATCTGTTGAAACACTGCGTATAATAGCCATTTTTGCCAGTCTTTGGATTGGTATAACGTAAATCATAAACGTCTTTCCTGCCACGACAAAACATCATAAAAAATTGATTTACAACCGTGTCAGTGATTTTAAGTTCTTTGATCCGCGCGCCCTGATCAGGATCATACACACCGCTTTGACCATCCATGCCATCATCTGCAATATCTGCATAAGAGATACCGGCTTCTGAAAGACGTTTCTTCAAAAGCCGGTTTTCATTCTCCAAAACACGAATTCTCGTTTCCAAATCTTCAACTTTTTGGTTCATATATTATCCTTCTGTTCTTTCAGTTCCTCTTCTTCGTCCTTGTTCATAACCATGGCAATGGGCGATGGTCGTGACAAAAAGAACGTCCCCGATCACGGCAACCGGATCATGGCATTTCTTTTGCAAGTTCTTCATATATCGGGCGAATCTGATCCTCAGGTACATCCAGATCAACTGCAATCTGCTCCAACGCTTTATGATTTTCCATCTTTTTACGGATTAATTCACGTAGGGCGTCTATTTTACCTGCCTCCCGGCCTATTTTTATACCTTCTTCAATCGCTTCCTCACGCTGTAGTTCCAGTCTTCGTTCAAATGTGAAATCTAGTGTCATCATGTGCGTTACCTCCGCTCGATGCTCGATCAAAAAATCTCTTAATACATTTTCCTTAATACACTGCTCAATTGCCTGATAAATCGCATCCTCTAAATTCGCAAATTCATTTTTTTCGTGATAATCTCTCACCAAATCTACGAAATACATGTACTCACGCAGCGTTGAACACTTTTCCAGTAATTCTGCGTTATTCCCTTTGTTTATATTGTAGACATGGCAGATCAGTTCAATTTCCGGCGAAACC
>JAQYOU010000176.1 GCA_028727105.1 bacterium | reverse complement strand
CTCCTGCAAAAAGCATACGTCCCAGGAAGCCCCGGACATAGGTTACATCCTTAACGGGAGAGTAGCTGGTAAGCCAGTCCACGATAGTATAGTCGTTATCAAATTCTTCCGTATTGTCCTTGGGAAAATAAGCCTGAGAGGTGGTAACTCCCCACTTATAGCTGCCCTCATCCGGCTCCAGCTCACCCATCAGAATTTTAAACAAGGTAGTTTTGGCAAGCTCATTGCTGCCCACAAAGGCAATTTTATCATCATGGCCTACAATGAAGGAAAGGTTATCTAATACCATTTCACCATTAATGGTTTTACTTAAGCCTTCTACAGTCAAAACCTCATTGCCGATTTCCCGCTCGGGCCGGAAATCAATGTAAGGATATTTTCGGCTGGAAGGACGAATCTCATCCAACTGAATTTTTTCCAAAGCACGCTTTCTGGAAGTCGCCTGCTTGGACTTGGAAGCATTGGCGGAGAAACGGGAGATAAATTCCTGCAATTCTTTGATTTTCTCTTCTTTTTTCTTGTTTGCTTCCTTCATTTGCTTCACAAGAAGCTGACTGGATTCATACCAGAAGTCATAGTTTCCTGCATAGAGCTGAATCTTGCCGTAGTCAATATCTGCAATGTTTGTGCAGACTTTATTTAAGAAGTAACGGTCGTGGGAAACCACGATAACGGTATTCTCAAAGTTGATTAAGAATTCTTCTAACCAACTGATGGCGTCTAAATCGAGGTGGTTGGTCGGCTCGTCTAAAAGCAGAATGTCAGGATTTCCGAAAAGCGCCTGCGCAAGGAGGACCTTGACTTTGGAAGCACCCGGCATATCTGCCATCATGTTGTAGTGCTCCTCGGAAGGAATGCCAAGACCGTTTAGCAGGGTAGCGGCATCTGCCTCTGCGTTCCAGCCGTCCATATCTGCAAACTCAGCCTCTAATTCACTGGCACGGATACCATCCTCGTCTGTGAAGTCTTCCTTCATGTAGATGGCATCCTTTTCTTTCATGATATCATATAGGCGTTTGTTTCCCATAATGACAGTGTCTAAGACAGTAAAATCATCGTATTTGAAATGGTCCTGTTGCAAGAAAGAGAGTCGCTGCCCCGGTGTGATGATAACCTCACCGCTTGTCGGCTCCAACTGACCGGACAAAATTTTAAGGAAGGTAGATTTGCCTGCGCCGTTGGCTCCAATCAGACCGTAGCAGCAACCCTCCGTAAACTTGATATTGACATCTTCAAATAAGGCTTTCTTTCCGATTCGTAACGTTACATTGCTCGTACTAATCATATTTATGTTCTCCTAACTTGTTTTTTAATACATCGTGCAAAGAATTGCAATATAAGGTTCTTTAGTGCGAAGCACTGTGGTATAAGGTGTTTTGCACTGCAATTCGTATCATACTAGAAAAAAGGCAGAATTGCAACTGAAACTTCCTATTATATATATGTGGAACAATCGACTTGGAATTCGAAAAGAATTTGTTATAATAGTAGCTAGGAATAAAATGAGGTGTAGTGTAGGGGTTACTGCACGCTTACAGGGGGAATTTTACACATGGAATATGAAGCGTTTGCACGGGATATTGAACGCCTGGAATTTTCCAATCGGAGCGATTTGCTTTATGATATGCCGGTTGGGGTTGCGGTTGTAAAGGGCAGGAATGAACTTAGCATTGAAACGGTGAACCGGGAGTTTTTGCGTCAAGAGGGGTATACTCGGGAAGAACTGACGGGAAGTGGCGTCTTATACGCAGATTATATTTATGGAGAAGATGTCGGTTTTTTTGAGGATATGATAGAACAATGCAAGGAGCGGAAGTCTACAGAGGCGATGGAGCTTCGGATGCGTACGAAGGACGGTGGTGTGCGCTGGGAGATGGTGCAGTGCAAGCTGTACTGTTATCGCGATGCAGTTCCCTATTATATTCTGACAAGTTGGGATATGGAGGAACACAAGCGTAAGGAGGAGGAGCGCCGCCTTAAGGAAAACCGTCAGATGCAGGCACAGATTTCAGAGGAAGCACGTCTTGACCCACAAACGAAGATTTTAAATAAAGTGGCAGCAGGCGAGGAAGTAGATGGATTTCTTGCACAGAATCCCGCTGGTGTACATGTGCTTTTTCTAATAGATATTGATGACTTTAAGCGAATTAATGATACTTTTGGGCATACCGTCGGAGATACGGTCATTTCAGATATTGCGCAGATTATTCGTGGACAATTTGTGGATACGGACATAGTAGCGCGCGTTGGCGGAGATGAATTTCTGGCATTTATGAAGAACACAAGCATAGAGCAGGCAAAGGAGCAGGCGAAAAAGCTGGGAAAAGAAGCGGCCAAACGGCTGATTGGAGACGACGCAATCGTAAACGTAACGCTAAGTATCGGGTTGGCGGTGTATGGCATAGACGGAGAAGATTACGAGAGCTTGTTTGATATGGCAGACCGTGCAATGTATCGGACAAAAGGGAATGGAAAGAATCATTATTCTATGGCAAGCAAAGAAAGGGACTTTGATAGCCGGCAATATAGGGGCGAGAGGGAAGAACAGGCGTCCGGAGGGCAGATGGCGGACAAGGAATTCCTTAATTTTGCGTTCAGCTTGCTTTCACATGCACGTGATATCAACGGTTCTTTGAATGTTTTAATTGAACAAATCGGAAAGCGCTACGGGCTTGACAGCGTATCTGTGTTTGAACATCTAGAAGACCGGAAAGAAATGTTCCTTATGAACTACTGGAATCGCTACGGATATTCCTATGAGAAGCGGTTGTTCCCACGCGTGATGGAATCGTTTGAAACGGCAGCACCGGGGGAGTTTGTTGCAATGTCAAAAGAACAGATTCGTCAAAGTGAGCAGCAAGGGGTGGAAACGTGGCAGAAACGTTTGCCGATACAACATCTTGCCGGAATCAAGTTTGAATTTTCGGGGAATCGGATTGGCGGTCTGTATCTGGGAGTCAGTGACCGTGACGGATTTACGCCGGCAGAGGAGAGTACTTTTTGTGAACTGAGCAGAGTCGTAAGTGTATTTGTTTCTCTACGCAATAAGATTAATGACGACCAGAAGGAAATCCGCCAACTGCAGAATCAGGACATGCTTACCGGGCTTTATAATATGGAGGCGTTCCGACGCAGGGAGGAGGAGCGTATAAAGAAGGGAGAATTATTGGGCAATGCAGCAGGCGGAGAAGTTTATGCACTGGTGCATGTGGATGTAAATAATTTTTCTTATGTGAATGAAAACTTCGGTCAACAGGTGGGGGACAGTATTTTACAGGAGTTTGGCAGGATGCTGGCGCAGGAGGAACATGTGGTAGAGGCATGCCGTATGTATTCCGATTTCTTCGTGGAGTTGGTGCATGGGAAAAGCGAGGAAGAGGTATACCAGAAGGTATTAGAAGAGAATCGTGCGTTTGAGAACCGGCAGAAACTTCGTTATCCGGCAAGCGATATGCGTTTGTCTGCGGGAATTTGCTTTGTCAGGGATAGCAGAGAAAGCTTTGACATGATTTTAGAAGGCGCGAATCTCGCAAGAAAGTTTGCAAAGGAACACAAAGGAAATGGTGTTGCTATTTATCGTGAGGATATGCGGGCAAAGAGAGAGGACGAATTCCATATTACGGGAAGATTTTATGGAGCACTGCAGAAGGGTGAGATTGAGGTTTTTTTGCAGCCTAAATTCCTGCTGAAAGAGAGAAAGCTATATGGAGCGGAGGCTCTGGCAAGATGGCGGACCGATTCGGGGGAAGTGCTCTCTCCGGCAAAGTTTATACCGCCCCTTGAGAATATGGGCTATATTGTAGACCTTGATTTTTATATTTTGGAACAGCTTCTTCGGGCAATGCGCCGCTGGCGTGACGCAGGCAAAAAACTGTTTGCCGTATCCACTAATTTTTCCAGAAGACATTTTGAAAATGGTGGAACAGAATTCCTCAGGCGTTTGCAGGAACTGATGGAGCGTTATCAGATTGAGCCTCGTTACATAGAGATAGAAGTGACAGAAGGTGTTTTGGTGGAAAACCTTGACGGCTTAAAACAATGTCTGAGCCGGTTGGAAGAACTGGGATATCGTATCGCGATTGATGATTTTGGAACAGGATATTCGTCTCTTAGCATGCTGCTAGAGATTCCGGCGAATGTCATTAAGATTGATAAAAGTTTTACGGATCGTATCAATCAGAAAGGGCAGCGTGAATTTGTCATACGGATGGGACAGTTTATAGGCGCGGCGAAAGAGGAGGTCATTTTCGAGGGTATTGAGGAGGAAGAGCAGAACCAATTTCTGGTGGACTGTGGATTTTGCTACGGTCAGGGGTATCTTTTTGACCATCCTTTGTCATTAGGAGAGTTTGAACGTAAATATATCTGAAAAAAGCACGTGCAATTTTTGCGATTGCACGTGTTTTCGTACAGTCTGAAACCTTTACAATCGACAAATTAAATGCTAAAATTGGAATTAAGTCGTAATATGACACTCTATTTTAATTATGATTAAGGAGGAATAAATAATGTCCAGAGCAAAACAGTCAATGGACGGTAATACAGCGGCAGCTCATGTGGCGTACGCGTTTACAGATGTTGCAGCTATTTACCCAATTACACCTTCCAGCCCGATGGCAGACTCTGTAGATCAGTGGTCAGCAGCAGGACAGGAGAACATCTTTGGAAATCAGGTTAAAGTCGTAGAGATGGAGTCTGAAGCAGGTGCCGCAGGTGCCGTTCACGGTTCCTTAGCAGCAGGTGCTTTAACAACTACATTTACAGCATCCCAGGGTCTTTTACTTATGATTCCTAATATGTATAAGATTGCAGGTGAGATGCTTCCATGTGTATTTGATGTATCTGCACGTACTGTTGCTACACAGTCTTTAAATATTTTTGGTGATCACAGTGACGTATATGCCTGCCGTCAGACAGGTTTCGCTATGTTATGTGAGACCAACCCACAGGAAGTTATGGATTTAAGCCCGGTTGCTCATTTAGCAACAATCGAGGGTAAGGTTCCATTCATCAACTTCTTCGATGGATTCCGTACATCCCATGAGATTCAGAAGATTGAGAAGTGGGATTACGCAGATTTGAAGGAAATGTGCAATATGGACGCAGTTGCTGCATTCCGTGCACATGCATTAAATCCGGAGCATCCGGCAATGCGTGGTTCTCATGAGAACGGAGACGTTTTCTTCCAGCACCGTGAGGCTTGTAACACAGCTTACAATGAGTTGCCTGCTATCGTAGAGAAATACATGGCAAAGGTTAACGAGAAGCTTGGTACAAACTATGACTTATTCAACTACTACGGAGCACCGGACGCAGAGCGCGTAATCGTAGCTATGGGTTCTATTAACGACGTAGCAGAGGAAGTAATCGACTACTTAACCGCTAAGGGAGAGAAAGTTGGTTTAGTAAAAGTTCGTTTATATCGTCCATGGGTATCTGAGGCATTCTTAAAAGTTCTTCCTAAGACAGTTAAGAAAGTAGCTGTTCTTGACAGAACAAAAGAGCCTGGTGCACTTGGTGATCCATTATACTTAGACGTAGCTACCACACTTCGTGAGGCTGGTCTTGATACCATCGTTCTTACAGGCGGACGTTACGGATTGGGTTCTAAGGATACACCACCTTCATCTGTATTCGCTGTATACAAAGAGTTAGAGAAGGATGCACCGAAGAAGAGATTTACTCTTGGTATCGTTGATGATGTTACCAATTTAAGCTTACCGGAAGTAAAACCGGCTCCTATTACATCTGCACCGGGTACGGTAGAGTGTAAGTTCTGGGGTCTTGGTGGAGATGGTACCGTAGGTGCTAACAAGAACTCTACAAAGATTATCGGTGACCACACAGATAAATACATCCAGGCATACTTCCAGTATGACTCTAAGAAGACCGGTGGTGTTACCATTTCTCACTTGAGATTCGGTGATAAGCCAATCAAGAGCCCATATTACATTAATCAGGCTGACTTCGTAGCATGCCACAACCCATCTTATGTAACCAAGGGCTTCAAGATGGTTCAGGATGTAAAACCAGGCGGAGTATTCATGATTAACTGCCAGTGGACTGACGAAGAGTTAGAGCACCACTTAAATGCAGAAGCTAAGAAGTACATCGCTGATAACAATATTCAGTTATATACAATCAACGCAATTGACAAAGCTATTGAGATTGGTATGGGCAAGCGTACCAACACAATCCTTCAGTCTGCATTCTTCAAATTAGCAAACGTTATGCCAATCGAAGAGGCAGTAGACTTCATGAAGCAGGCTGCTAAGAAGTCTTACGGCAAGAAGGGTGACGCTGTCGTAGAGATGAACTACAAGGCTATCGATGCCGGTGTAGACGCTGTACATAAGGTTGAGATTCCGGCTTCCTGGTCTAACCCTGCAGCAGATCCGGCTCCGGCTGAGTTAACAGGTCGTCCTGAGACAGTGAAGATGGTTAAGGATTTGATGAATCCAATCTCCTTAATGGATGGTGATTCTTTACCGGTATCCGCATTCATGGGCAACCCGGACGGACAGTTCGAGCACGGCGCATCTGCATACGAGAAGCGTGGTACAGCCGTTACTGTTCCTACATGGGACGCTGAGAAGTGTATCCAGTGTAACCAGTGTGCATTTGTATGTTCACATGCAACTATTCGTCCGTTCATGTTAAGTGAGGATGAGGTTAAGGCAGCTCCAAGCCAGATTAAGCTTGCTGATACCAAGCCAAAGGCTAGCGAGTACAAATACACTATGAGCGTATCTCCGTTAGACTGTATGGGATGCGGTGAGTGTATCACTGTATGTCCTGTTGGCGCTATCGAGATGGTTCCACAGGAGTCCCAGGCAGCAGAGCAGCCGGTATTCGACTATTTAGTAGCAAATGTTGGCAAGAAACCTGGTATGCCGGCAGACAATACCGTTAAGGGATCCCAGTTCAACCAGCCGTTGCTTGAGTTCTCAGGCTCTTGTGCAGGATGTGCTGAGACATCTTACGCTCGTTTGATTACACAGTTGTTTGGTGAGCATATGTACATCAGTAATGCTACCGGATGTTCTTCTATCTGGGGTGGTCCGGCTGCTACATCACCATATACTGTAAATAAGGATTCTAAGAAGGGACCGGCATGGGCAAACTCCTTATTCGAGGATAACGCACAGCATGGTCTTGGTATGGAAATTGGTCAGAAGGTTCTTCGTGAGCAGGCTATTGCAAGCGCTAAGAAATGTGCAGAGTCTGACAAGGCTTCTGCAGAGCTTAAGGCTGCATTTGAGAAGTTCGTTGAGACTAAGGATGATACAAAGGCTAACACACCTGCAACAGCAGCACTTGTTGCAGAGTTAGAGAAGGCTGCAGCAGCCGGATGCCCGGATGCTAAGGCAGCAGTTGAGAAGAAAGACTACCTCGCTAAGAAGTCCGTATGGATCTTCGGTGGTGACGGATGGGCATACGATATCGGATTCGGCGGATTGGATCACGTACTTGCTTCTGGTGAGAACGTTAACGTTATGGTATTCGATACCGAGATGTACTCTAACACAGGTGGTCAGGCTTCTAAGGCTTCCAACATCGGTGAAGTTTGTCAGTTCGCTGCTGCCGGTAAGGAAGTTGGCAAGAAGAGCCTTGCAGAAATCGCTATGAGCTATGGTTACGTATACGTAGCACAGATTGCTCTCGGTGCAAACATGGCTCACGCTGTTAAGGTATTGGCTGAGGCTGAGGCTTACAATGGACCTTCCTTAATCATCGGTTACGCTCCATGTGAGTTGCACGGTGTTAAGGGTGGTATGAACCACTGCCAGGATGAGATGAAGAAAGCAGTAGCTGCTGGTTACTGGAACCTCTTCTCCTTCAATCCGGCTCTTAAGGCAGAAGGCAAGAACCCATTCACATT
Source organism: bacterium (assembly GCA_028727105.1). Taxonomy (GTDB): domain Bacteria; phylum Bacillota; class Clostridia; order Lachnospirales; family Lachnospiraceae; genus W0P33-017. The sequence goes on along the minus strand of JAQYOU010000176.1, from coordinate 25,849 downwards.
GACCTCTAAACCGGGCGATGGAACATATCAGGAGTTCTTGAACAACGAGACACGTTACAGCCGTCTGACCAGATCCTTCCCAGAGAGAGCAGAGAAACTGTTCAAGGCATCTGAGGAAGCAGCTAAGAATCGTTACGAGCACTTGCTGAGATTAGTAGAACTGTATAAATAATCGCGATTTAGCAGATTGAGTAACACATAATAAGAAGCGCAACTCATGTTTACATGAGGATGCGCTTCTTTTATGTGTTATGAGAGTGGTCCGCGTGCGGATTGTCGCGAAAGCGGCAAGACGCTATACGCGCTGCACGACTCAATCTGCTGAATTTTCAGAGTTTAACTCTTTGCTATGAGATTTTCGATACTGCTGTGCAGACATTTGACAGTGTTTTTGGAAGGTTTGTGAAAAATAACTGCTGGAGGAAAAACCGGTGACGCTCGCAATTTCTTCGATGCTGTGATTTGTAGTGTTTAAGAGGTCCTTTGCCGCAGCAATTCGAACTTCTGTCAAATAAGCCATCGGAGATATCCTATAAAGTTCGGAAAACTTGTGACTTAGATAGTATTTCGTGAGATTGCAATTCTCAGCGAGGGAATCAAGAGTAATCTTATCATGGTAATTTGTTTCTATATAGCGTTTAATTTTATGACACTCATGGTTACTGTTTTGCGGGTCTACAAGTTCATACGAGACGTGGTCTTTACGACACACCAGTAGAATGAGGATTGCCAGATAATGCTGGCATATTTCGGCATAGCCTTCGTGCTTATTATGCATTTCCCGAAGAATGCTTTCAAAGCATTGCCGAATAGAGGCTGAATTTGCAGAGGGGTTGACAATACTGTATTCAACGGGTCTGTTTGTATTAATTTTCAGACCTTCAACGCCTAGAACATAATAATCTAATGGGTCAGAGGGATTTGAAAATTCTGTATGTAAAACTTGTGCCCCAATTAGGATGAGACTGTTTGCTTGAACCGGAATGGACTCGTTTTCGATCTTCATATGTCCGGTGCCACTTTTAATAAAGAAAATTTCTGTAAAATAGTGACTATGAGGAAAGCTTTCCCAATCATTTTCGTACTTGGACGACGAAATGGATAGAAGCCGGAAAGAAATTTGCGGGAGAACTTTATTTTCCAAATTAAATTTTCGGTTACCCATAGAAACTCCTTTCAATACTTCGATGAAACGCATCGATAATTGCTTCAAATTATGTTTACTGTTAGTATAGAAGAAAATTATGAATTTGACAAGAATTTATAATAGGAAGCAAGAATTCTAAGATAGAAAGCAATATGTGAGTAAAAAGCAGACTGACAACAAGGTATAATGATGAATATACGATAAGGGCAGAAAATAGCTGCATGATACGGAAAGAAAGGTGGAAGGTTATGGCAATTTTAGTAACAGGAGGCGCCGGCTATATCGGCAGTCATACATGTGTAGAACTGCAGAATGCAGGATATGAGGTGATAGTACTTGACAATTTGAGCAATTCTTCCGAGGAGTCCTTAGAGCGGGTGAAAGCAATCACCGGAAAGGAAGTAAAATTTTACAAGGGAGATATTTTAGACAGAGATATCCTGAATAAGATTTTTACGGAAGAGAAGATTGACAGTTGTATCCATTTTGCAGGTCTTAAGGCAGTTGGTGAATCAGTTGCAAAACCATGGGAATATTACAATAATAACATAGCAGGAACGTTGGTGCTCGTGGATGTGATGCGTCAGTACAACTGCAAGAATATTATCTTTTCCTCTTCTGCGACAATATATGGTGACCCGGCGCAGATTCCGATAACGGAAGAGTGCCCGAAGGGACAGTGTACGAATCCGTATGGCTGGACAAAGTCTATGCTTGAGCAGGTGCTTATGGATATTCAGAAGGCGGACCCGGAATGGAATGTGATTTTACTGCGCTATTTCAATCCAATCGGTGCACATAAAAGCGGTACAATGGGAGAAAATCCGAATGGAATTCCCAATAATCTGATGCCGTATGTGACACAGGTTGCAGTCGGCAAGCTTAAAGAACTTGGCGTATTTGGAAATGATTATGATACTCCGGACGGAACCGGTGTGAGAGATTATATCCATGTAGTGGACCTTGCACTTGGACATGTAAAAGCACTTAAGAAGATTGAGGAGAATGCAGGTCTCTGTATCTACAATCTTGGAACAGGACACGGCTATAGCGTACTCGATATCGTAAAGAACTTTGAGGAAGCAAATGGTGTGAAGATTCCTTATGTGATTAAGGATAGAAGACCGGGTGATATCGCAACCTGTTATTGTGACCCGTCAAAGGCAGAGCGCGAGATTGGATGGAAGGCACAGTTCGGTATCCGTGAAATGTGTGAGGATGCATGGCGATGGCAGAAGAATAATCCAAACGGATATGAAAAATAAGTAAATAAGCAAATTGGGAGAGAAGGAGTTATTGCACAAATCCAAGGAATCATCTGTGCAATAGCTCCTTTTTGAAATGCTTAGTTGAATTGCACAGTTAATTACTGCAAAGAGAAAATAATTCGTGCAAACATACAAAAGAAAACAAAATTTCTAAAATAGAGAGCAAGATATGAGTAAAAATCAAAAGAAAAGAAAGCTATAATAACCAATGTAAAGAAAGTGATTTATGAATTTATAGTCAAAATCACAAAAAGAATTGGAGGGTAAAAAATGAAAAGAAGACTATTGGGTGTAATTTTAAGTGTTACTATGGCAGCATCTCTACTTGCGGGATGCGGTTCTGATAACACAACTGCTGATGCTGGTAATGAGAATGCGGTAGGCACAGAAAGTTCAAAGGCAGATGCAGACGCAGGTGATGCAGAGACAACTACCATCAGCGTCGCTGCAATTGAGACTGCATATGGCTCAGAAATGTGGCAGGAAGTGGCAGCAGCATTTACCGAGGAGACAGGGATTAAGGTTGAACTTACGACAGACAAGAAACTTGAGGATGTTATCGGACCATCCATGCAGGGTGGCGAGTATCCGGATGTTATCCACCTTGCAACAGGACGTGATGCAGCTTTGACAGAGCAGTTCATTAAGGGTAATATGATTGCGGATATCACAGATGTATTGTCTATGAAAGTACCGGGGGAAGAAGTAACTGTTTCTGACAAACTTGCAGGTGGCTTTACAGAGACATCTTTGACCAATCCCTATGGAGATGGAAAGACATATCTGGCACCAATGTTCTATTCTCCTTGTGGATTATTCTATAACGAAGGATTGTTAGAGGAAAAAGGCTGGGAAGTTCCTACCACATGGGACGAGATGTGGGAGTTAGGCGACAAGGCAAAAGCAGAGGGAATTTATCTCTTTACTTATCCGACCACAGGATATTTTGACGCATTCTTCTACGCCTTGATGTATTCCGTAGGTGGACCGGAATTTTTCAACAAGGCAACAAATTATGAAGAGGGAATCTGGGAGACACCGGAAGCAAAAACCTGTTTTGATATCGTTGCAAAATTAGCAACTTACACGAATCCGATTACACCGGCACAGGCGAATGATCAGGACTTCACACAGAATCAGCAGTTAGTTCTTGATAATCAGGCAATCTTTATGCCAAACGGAACATGGATTGTAGGCGAGATGGCAGAGGCTCCTCGTGCAGACGGTTTCAAATGGGGCATGACAGCACTTCCGGCAGTAGAAGCAGGTGGTGACGGATACAGCTATACATGGTTTGAGCAGGCATGGATTCCGTCAGGTGCAGAACATCAGGATGCAGCAAAACAGTTCATAGCATTCTTATACAGCGACAAGGCTTGTGAGATTTTTGCCAAGGCAGGAGCGATTCAGCCGGTTCTTGGTATTGCTGACAAACTTGAGGGCGATAACGTAATGTTCTACTCTATTTACGATAACGGCGCAAAGGCTGCTATGGGTAACTTCGCAGCATTTGAGGCAATTCCTGGAGTTGAGGTGCGTACCGTATTCTTTGATCCGGTAAACTCTTTAGTATCTGGTGATATGACAGAAGATGAGTGGATTGATGGAATTATTTCAGCAAGCGACCAGATGCGTGCAAATTTGAAGTAAGCTATCTATTGTGAAAGCTGTTATTGCAGCAAAACGGACGGCGGGCAGTACTCTGTCCGCCGTATTTTATCGGAGTTGTTTTAGGAGGAATTACAAATTATGAAAAGTGCCAAGGGACGTAATCGATTTTTGGTTGCATGCATAGCGCCGGCAGGGATTCTCTTTTTTGTTTTTATGATACTGCCAACACTTAATGTGTTTCGGATGTCTCTGTTTGAGAAGGGCGCATACTCGCCGGCTGAAACCTTTGTAGGATTAAAAAATTTTAAAATGCTGATGATGGATAGCAGTTTTATTCGCTCCATGCAGAATATGATTTTGCTGATTGTAGTAGTTACGATTATTACATTTGCATTCGCATTGACATTTGCTGGCATTTTGACAAGAGAGAAAATCAAAGGGCAGAATTTCTTCCGAATTATTTTTTACATTCCTAATATTTTATCTATTGTTGTTATTTCAGGTATTTTTTCTGCAATTTATAAACCGGAAAATGGTATGTTAAACAGTATTATTGGTTTGTTCTGTAAGTTGAAGGAACCAATTTTGTGGAAAGGGGAATCCCTTGTTATGGTCAGCCTGATTATTGCGATGGTATGGCAGGCAATCGGCTACTATATGGTTATGTATATGGCATCTATGTCAAGTGTTCCGGAGAGCTTATATGAAAGTGCCGGACTTGATGGTGCGGGCAGATTAACACAGTTTTTCCAGATTACAATTCCGCTTATCTGGACGAATATCCGCACAACCTTAACATTTTTCATTATATCGACAATCAACATGGCGTTTCTTTTTGTAAAGGCGATGACTTCCGGTGGACCAAACGGAGCATCTGAAGTGGCATTGAGCTACATGTACGGCCAGAAGGACGCAGGTTTATATGGTTATAGTATGGCAATCGGAGTTGTAATTTTCCTGTTTTCGTTTGTACTTTCTGCACTCGTAAATAAAGTTACTGACCGTGAACCATTGGAATTTTAAGGAGAAGCGCTATGAAAGAAAAAAAGAATACAAATTCTACCGAACGTTTGTATAAATTTTTTATATATGTGGTTCTGATTTTGTTGGCCGTCAGCATTATCGTTCCGGTAGGCTGGGTGTTTATGGCCTCTGTAAAGCAGAACAAAGAATTTTATGGAAATCCCTGGACGCTGCCGGAGAGCTTTTATTGGCAGAACTTTGTAGACGCATGGAATACTGCAAAGATGGGCGAGTATATGCTGAATTCTGTGATTGTCACGGCATTGGCATTGATTATTCTGTTGCTGGTTGCGTTACCTGCGGCATATGGTCTGTCGAGATTTAAGTTCCGTGGCAACAAGTTTTTGAATACTGCGTTTATGGGTGGTTTGTTTATCAACGTAAACTATATTGTTGTACCGATTTTCTTGATGTTAAGAGACGGCGACGTGTGGTTAAAAAATGTGATTGGAAAAAGTTTTCTTTTAAACAATTTGGTCGTACTTGCGATTGTATATGCTGCTACAGCACTTCCGTTTACGATTTATCTGCTGTCCGGATATTTTGCAACTCTGGCGCATGATTATGAGGAGGCAGCGTACATTGATGGAGCCAGTTACAGCACAACCATGTGGAAAATTATTTTCCCAATGGCAAAACCGTCCATTATTACGGTCATTTTGTTTAACTTCCTGTCTTTCTGGAATGAGTACATTATTTCTATGACGTTGATGAGTTCAGCAAAAGGACCGAAGACACTGCCGGTTGGACTTTTAAACCTGATGCAGGCACAGCAGTCTGCAGCACAGTATGGCATCATGTATGCAGGTCTTGTGATTGTTATGCTTCCGACTTTAATTCTGTATATCTGTGTGCAGAACAAGCTGACACAGGGTATGACAGTTGGTGGTCTGAAGGGTTAAAGGTACAGAGAAAGGAAGGTGCATAGAGAATGGAATTTTGGAAAACGCATGTAAAATTACGAGTAGTAATGATAGCGATTCTTTTTTTGGCGGGTATATTCACGACAATTACGGGATGGCGTCTGACAGGAAAGCTTGCCGGACTCGGCTTGATGTGTATCGGAGTCCTTTGTTTACTTGTCGCACTGTGGATATATAACAAACCGTTTGGAAGAATGGCAGGCAAGAAATAAATTTAGGGGTACTGAAAAATGAGCGAACAGAAAATTGAGAAAAAAACAGGACGTGTTACAATTCCGACCAATTTAGATGTGGTTCCGGAAACAATCGATCTCTTGAAACGCTGGGGAGCAGACGCAATCCGCGACTGTGATGGAACAGAGTTCCCGGAGGAACTGACAAAGACCGGAGCAAAAATATATTCTACTTATTACACTACGCGAAAAGATAACGAGTGGGCGAAGGCGAACCCGGATGAGGTACAGCAGTGTTATATCATGACCGGATTTCACACTGCAACAGCGTCGGAACTGGCGATTCCTTTGATGAAGGGAATTTCAGATGAATTAATGAAAGTGAATACCAGAGATGATATCAAAAGATGGTGGGAGGTCATTGACCGCTCTGCGGGACAGATTGTTCCGGTAGATCACTGGGAGTATACCGAAGAAAACGGAAGTGTTTTGATCCATGATACGGAACCGTTTCATGAGTATACAGTCAGTTTTCTGGCATATTTGATCTGGGATCCGGTACACATGTATAATGCGGTGACCAATGACTGGAAGGATTTTGAACATCAGATCACCTTTGATGTGAGACAGCCGAAAACACACAAGTATTCCATGGAACGTCTGCGCAGATTCTGCGTGGAGCATCCCTATGTGAATGTGATCCGTTACACGACATTTTTCCATCAGTTCACCTTGATGTTCGATGAATTAAAACGCGAAAAATATGTGGATTGGTATGGCTATTCTGCATCTGTCAGTCCTTATATTTTAGAGCAGTTTGAAAAAGAAGTCGGATATCAATTCCGACCGGAGTATATTATCGATCAGGGATATTACAATAATCAGTATCGTGTTCCTAGCAAAGAGTTTAAAGATTTCCAGGCATTTCAGCGGAGAGAGGTTGCAAAGCTTGCAAAAGAGATGGTTGATATCACACACGAATGTGGAAAAGAAGCCATGATGTTTCTGGGGGATCACTGGATCGGCACAGAGCCTTTTATGAAGGAATTTGCAGAGATCGGACTGGATGCAGTAGTTGGAAGCGTGGGAAATGGAAGCACGTTACGATTGATTTCGGATATCGAAGGTGTTAAATATACCGAGGGAAGATTTTTGCCGTACTTTTTCCCGGATACGTTTCATGAAGGTGGCGATCCGGTCAAAGAGGCAAAGGAAAACTGGGTGACAGCAAGACGTGCGATCTTAAGAAAACCCATCGATCGTATCGGTTATGGCGGATACTTAAAGCTGGCACTGGATTTTCCGGAATTTCTGGATTACGTGGAGAGCGTATGCAGCGAATTCAGAGAACTGTATGAAAACGCGAAGGGAACCACTCCGTACTGTGTCAAGACGGTGGCTGTTTTAAACAGCTGGGGAAGGATCAGAAGCTGGGGCTGCCATATGGTACACCATGCCCTGTATCAGAAACAGAATTACAGCTACGCCGGAATTATTGAAGCGTTAAGCGGAGCACCTTTTGATGTGAAGTTTCTTTCCTTTGATGATATTCTTGCAGATCCTGATCTGTTAAAGGGAATCGATGTGATCATCAACGTAGGAGACGGAGATACTGCACATACGGGTGGAGCTATTTGGGAAAATCCGGTCATATCTTCTACGATCCGGAAATTTGTGTATGAGGGAGGCGGCTTCATCGGTGTGGGAGAGCCATCAGGACATCAGTATCAGGGACATTACCTGCAGCTGGCAGATCTGCTGGGCGTGGAGAAAGAGACAGGTTTTACCTTAAATTACGATAAGTATAACTGGGAGGAGCATCCGAAGCACTTTATTCTGGCGGATACCACAAAACCGGTAGATTTCGGTGAAGGGAAAAAGAGTATTTTTGCATATGAAGGGACAGAGATCCTTGTGCAGCGCGAAAAGGAAGTACAGATGGCTGTCAATGAGTTTGGAAAGGGGCGTTCGGTTTATATCAGCGGACTGCCGTACAGCTTTGAAAACAGCAGAATTCTGTACCGGAGTGTTTTGTGGAGCACACACGGAGAAGATCTGTTACATCAGTGGTTCAGTACGAATTATCATGTGGAAGTACATGCATATGTACAGAATGGAAAATTTTGTGTCGTAAATAATACCTATGAGCCGCAGCGGACAGAGGTTTACCGGGGTGATGGAAGCAGGTTTTCCATTGATATGGAAGCCAATGAGATCAAATGGTATGAGATTTAAGAGAGGGGGAATGTTGCAATGAAAAAACCGGTACTTGTGATCATGGCAGCCGGGATGGGAAGCCGCTATGGAGGGTTAAAGCAGATCGATCCGGTGGATGAAGAGGGACACATGATCATTGATTTTTCTATCTATGATGCTCATCAGGCAGGATTTGAGGAAGTTATTTTTATCATAAAAAAAGAGAATGAAAAAGACTTTCATGACACCATTGGCAGGCGTGTGCAGAAAGCTATGAACGTAAGCTATGTATTTCAGGATATCCATGATATTCCGGAGGGATATGAAATTCCGAAGGAACGGATCAAACCGTGGGGAACCGCGCATGCGGTTCTTTGCTGTAAGGATCAGATCGAAGGCCCCTTTGTGGTGATCAATGCGGATGATTATTATGGAAGAGATGCGTTTCAGCAGATTTACGATTATCTGGTACATCATGAGGATCAGGAAAAATATCAATATGCCATGGTTGGCTATCAGCTGAAAAACACATTGACGGAAAACGGAAGCGTGGCAAGAGGTGTCTGTGAGGTTGATCAGGACGGGAAGCTGATCCGTGTAACGGAGCGTACACAGATCGTGAAAAGAGGAGCGGATGCTGCGTTTACCGAAGACAACGGTACGACATGGACAGAATTGTCCGGAAAAACGATCGTATCCATGAATATGTGGGGATTTACCCGCGGCATTTTAGAAGAAATTGAAAAAGGTTTTGGGAATTTCTTAAGGGAAGGTCTTCAAAACAATCCTTTGAAATGTGAATATTATCTGCCGATGGTTGTAAGCAGACTTTTGGAAGAAAAGAAAGCAGAGGTAGCCGTGCTGGCCACAGCGGAAACGTGGTATGGTGTCACCTATCGGGAGGACAAGCCCATGGTGGAGGCTGCCATCAGAGCTATGAAGTCTGCAGGCAAATATCCGAAAAAATTGTGGGAGAGGAAAGAGTAGATGGAAGCATTGATCATGGAAGTGGTAGAGCATTTTTGTTTTCAGGGGACCTATAAGGGAAAAAAGCCATGGGGGAGTGGCCACATCAATGATACCTATCTTGTGACCTTTGAACTGGATGGGGGAAAGCAAAAACGCTATATTCTTCAGCGGATGAATAAGAGTATTTTTAAAGAACCGGAACAGCTCATGGAAAATATCACATCTGTAACCGGATTTCTAAGAGAAAGGATCCGGGAAAACGGAGGAGATCCGGACAGAGAGACGTTACATGTGATCCCCACGAAAGATGGAGGCTCCTACTATGTGGACGCGGAAGGAGAATACTGGCGGGCATACGATTTTATTGAAGATGCAGTCAGCTATGATCTGGTCGAGAGGCCGGAAGATTTTTATGAGAGTGCGTTGACATTTGGACGATTTCAGAGACTGCTGGCAGATTATCCGGCCGAAACATTGCATGAGACGATTCCGGGTTTTCATGATACCCGTGCAAGATTCGAGGCCTTTCAAAAGGCGGTGGAAGAAGATGTCTGCCACAGAGCAGATTCGGTCAGAGATGAGATCCGGTTTGTTTTAGACAGGGAAGAACTCTCCGGATATTTTGGGGATCTGCAAAAAAGAGGCGAGATCGGTCTTCGGGTCACCCATAATGACACAAAGCTGAACAATGTTCTCATGGATAAGAAAACCGGAAAAGGTCTTTGCGTGATCGATCTTGATACCGTGATGCCGGGACTTGCAATGCATGATTTTGGAGATTCGATCCGTTTTGGTGCCAGCACTGCCTTAGAGGATGAAAAGGATCTGGACAAGGTGTGGTGTGATATGCATTTGTTTGAGGAATACACCAAAGGCTTTATAGAGGGGTGCGGAGGAAAGCTGACACCCAAAGAGATCGAGCTGCTTCCCATGGGAGCAAAGCTCATGACCTATGAGTGCGGCATGCGGTTTTTAATGGACTATCTGCAGGGAGATGTTTATTTTAAGATTCACAGACCGGAGCACAATCTGGATCGCGCACGGACACAGTTCAAGCTGGTTTCAGACATGGAAAATAAGTGGCAGACAATGGAGAACATCGTAAAAAAATATGCAGCGGCTAAGAACTAGGGGTTGATTGACTCAAAACACAATATCTAGTAGTTCAACTGATATTTTTTTCAATATTTTGCAATTTAGGGGTTCCATTTTGCAGTCGAATCCGTTATAGTAGAGTGTAGTTAATAATCTATACAGATGGTGGAGAAAAACAATGGCAAACTACAAGATCATCAAAAGAGATGGAAAAGAAGTGGACTTCGAGGAAGAGAAGATCGTAAGCGCGATCTCTAAGGCGAACCATGAGATCGAGGATATTTATAAGCTGAGCGACTGCCAGATCCGGGCGATCGCAAATAATGTGAAGGATCAGGTGGCGGAATCCCTCCATACAGTGAGCGTCGAGGAGATTCAGGACATGGTGGAGAAGGGCATTATGCAGATGCGCGGCTATGAGGTGGCGCAGAAGTATGTGCGCTATCGCTATACAAGAGAGCTGGCACGCAAGGCAAACTCTACGGACAACGGCATCTTAGCTTTGCTGGAGCGCATTAACGAGGAGGTCAAGCAGGAGAATTCCAATAAGAATCCTGTGATCAATTCCACCCAGCGCGATTATATGGCAGGAGAGGTCAGCAAGGACTTGAGCAGCCGTATCCTTCTTCCGGAGGAGATCATTCAGGCGCACAATGAGGGTATCATCCATTTTCACGATATGGACTATTATGCCCAAAAGGAGCACAACTGCGACCTGATCAATCTGGAGGATATGCTGCAGAACGGAACGGTCATCAACGGGACAAGGATCGAACGCCCCCACAGCTTTTCTGTTGCCTGTAACGTGACCACACAGATCGTGGCCCAGGTGGCGTCCAACCAGTATGGCGGACAGTCCTTCTCTCTGGCACATCTGGCACCCTTTGTAGATGTGACAAGGAAGAAGATCCGTGCCCAGGTAGAGGAAGAACGCCGTGAGTGCGGTGACTTTATGGACACGGAGATCATCACGAAGGTGACCGAGCGCCGTCTGAAGCGTGAGGTGGAACAGGGCATCCAGATCATTCAGTATCAGCTGAACACACTGATGACCTGTAACGGACAGTCTCCCTTTGTGACGGTGTTCATGTACCTGGATGAGGTTGCAGACGGACAGACCAGAGATGATCTGGCCATGATCATAGAGGAAACCTTAAAGCAGCGTATGCAGGGTGTCAAAAACGAAAAGGGTGTCTGGATCACCCCTGCTTTCCCTAAGCTGAGCTCTGTGCTGGACGAGGACAATATCCCTGAGGATTCGAAATACTGGTATCTGACAGAGCTGGCTGCAAAATGCTCCGCAAAACGTCTGGTGCCGGATTATATTTCCTCAAAGATGATGCGTGAACTGAAAAAGGGCAACGTATATACATGCATGGGCTGCCGCTCCTTCCTGACGGTGGAAGAAAGTCAGAAGAATCCGGACGGAAGCTACAAGTTTTACGGTCGTTTCAATCAGGGTGTTGTCACGATCAATCTGGTGGATGTTGCATGTGCGTCCGGCGGCGACATGGACCGTTTTTGGGAACTGTTGGAAGATCGTCTGGAGCTGTGCCACCGCGCACTGCGCTGCAGACACGAACGCCTTTTGGGCACGCCTTCCGACGTGGCACCGATCCTTTGGCAGAACGGCGCGCTTGCCCGCCTGAAAAAAGGAGAGGTGATCGACAAGCTGCTTTATGGCGGGTATTCAACGATCTCTCTTGGCTATGCCGGCCTGTACGAAATGTGTGTACGTATGACAGGAAAATCCCATACGGATCCGGAGGCAAAGCCCTTTGCCCTTGCCGTTATGCAGAAGCTGAATGACAAGTGTGCGGAGTGGAAAGCGGCAGAGAATATCAGCTATTCCGTATATGGAACGCCGATGGAGTCTACCACCTACAAGTTTGCAAAATGCTTACAGCGCCGTTACGGTATCATCCCCGGCGTGACAGATAAGAACTATATCACCAACAGCTATCATGTGCATGTAACGGAAAAGATCGATGCATTTTCAAAGCTCAAGTTTGAATCGGAATTTCAAAAGCTGTCTCCGGGCGGTGCGATCAGCTATGTGGAAGTGCCGAACATGCAGCAGAATATCACAGCTGTACTGGAAGTGATGAAATATATTTACGATAATATCATGTACGCCGAACTGAACACAAAGAGCGATTTCTGTGAGTGCTGCAATTATGACGGCGAGATCAGGATCGTCAAGGACAATGCCGGAAAGCTTGTCTGGGAGTGCCCCAACTGCGGCAACCGTGATCAGGAGAAGCTGTTCGTGGCGCGCCGTACCTGCGGATATATCGGAACACAGTTTTGGAATCAGGGACGTACCCAGGAGATCCAGGAACGTGTGCTGCACCTTTCGAACGAATAACAGACCGGGAGAAAGCATCAGCGGAGTACTTTTCAGATACAAAGGAAAAGGAACATGAGGATCGCAACCTATCAGGAAATATTAGAAAAAAAATTCAAAAGACAAAAGGAGCTGCTTGCCATGGGCGCAGAGGTTCACGCGAATGGACACTGTTTTCACTATGGCAGCATTTCCTTTGGATGCAGGGACTGCTTCAGTGGGGAGCAGTCCATTAATTTATTCCACGGAACACAGTGCATGTGTCACTGCCCCTACTGCTATTACAACCCTACGCGCGAAGAGATCCTTCTGAACGAGGAGCAGGAAAAGCGGGAAATCGAGTTTACAAAGTATAAGCTGCGGGAGCTGGAAAACTATCGTCCGGCGATCGTATCACTCTGTTCATCGGGGGAGACCCTTTTGTATATCGATACCTTTGAGCGCTATGCGGCGGAAATCTATCCGCTCATCTATGCGAAAAATATCCATCCATATACCTTTGTCTACACAAATGGGATCCTGGCGGATGATGTCATGCTGGAGCGACTCCAGCGTATCGGTGTGCAGGAGGTGCGCTTTCACTGGTCCGCCAGCGGCTTTTCCGATGAGGTTTACAGGCACATGCAATGTGCGAAAGCCCGGGGAATGATCGTGACCGTGGAGGAGCCTGCGTATCCGCCGAATCGCGATGCTATCCTGGAGCGATTGCCTATGCTGGAGGAGCTGGGACTGGATCATCTGGATCTGATCGAACTGCATCTGACAGAGCATAATTGGGATGCCATGGAACGTTTGCTTCCGGGTGAGGAATTTGCTGCATATAAAGATTATTTTTATCACCTGTATGACAACGGAATGGTTTATGACATTATGGAAACCTGTATCAGGAATGATTATCATTTTTCTGCGATCGATTGTAATTCGGGTGTCGAACGCTGTCGAAATAATCTCGACCAGAATGTCGGCTTTTCATGGGATTGCATCAAAGGGATGTGCAGACCCTGGGAGGAAGGGCCCGGATTCTTTCCCAGAATCAAAAATGGGAAAACTTATCGAAAATAAAAAAATATCTGTATCTCTTTCTAGACAACGTCGGCGCTATCTGCTAAAATAAAATTATTCAAAAGGGGATTGTTGTCTCAGTGGACAGCATCGTGTTTTTAGTGGGGTACTTATATGAAGCTTGGCTTTACCGTTGCATACATCATCGTTTCCGTTGCGCTGATCATTTTTCTGGTCCGCGCGGTGTTTCAGAAAAGAAAAAATGCAAAATATATCAAATGGGTCATGGGTTTCGCCTGCCTCAGCGTATGGACCAGTATTCTTCAGCTGGTGACCAAGCAGGAGATGATCGCGAATCTTGCCTTTGGCCTGTTTTTTGTGTCCATTGACTGGCTGCTCCTTGCGATCGTAGGATTTTGTGACAATTATTGCGAAATGCATATCGAGCGTTATCTGAAGCCGTGGATCCTGATCGCTGTATCAGCGGTGGATTCCGTTCAGTTACTGCTGAATCCGTGGCTGCATCATGCATACCGTATGGAGCTTGTGACACGTGGTAAGGAATGCTACTGGGTGTATGATGCCATGGGAGCGTTTCAAATCCATCTGTTGTGGTCTTATGTTCTGGTGGCATTGATGGCCGGCATGCTCATTATAAAGACAGCAAAGGTGCCCATGATGTACCGGGCAAAGTACCGGAATATCCTTCTGATCCTGTGTCTGGTGGTCCTCATGGATGCCCTGCATCTGATCCTTGGCACGGCTGTTGATTTTTCTGTTTTGGGATTTCCGCTGGCAGCCATAGCCGTTTATTATTATGCGGTGGAGTTCATTCCCAGGGCTCTTGTGGATAAGACGTTGGGACTGGCTGTTGATGAGATGCTTGACGGTGTCATCATTGCAGATGCAGAGAACCGTGCGATTTACGCAAACGACTGTGTCAAGGAAATGCTTTCTTTGGATCTTGCGGATGCGGATCATTTTGGTGAAAATTTTGAAGCATGGTGCAGACAGCATTATCAGTCACCGGATGAGAATTTTATCTATGACTGGACCTGTGAGCAGAAAAATGGTGATAAAAAATACCTGAAGGTTCATTACCGCAGGCTTTTGGACGAAAAGAAAATGTATGTTGGCTGTTACCTGAATATACAGGAGCGGACGGAAGAGATCCAGACGCTTTTGGAAGAGCGGTATGCTGCTACTCACGATTTCCTGACCGGACTTTATAATCGGTCTTACTTTTACAAGCAGGCAGAACGATGTCTGCGCCTGCATCCGGAGGAGCGTTACCTGATGATCTGCTCGGATATCCGGAATTTTAAGATGATCAATGAGGTTTTTGGTACGAAAGTGGCGGATCAGCTGCTTGTCGATATGGCAGAGGCGATCCGCAGTCAGACCATCGGCGGAGAGGTGTACGGACGTCTGGTCAATGACCGGTTCGCACTGCTGATGCGGAAACGGGATTATCGCGAGATGAAGTTTATCGTGAAATCAGCTGAATTCATGAAGATCGCAAACGATGTATCTTATCCCATTAAGATCTATCTTGGTGTATATGAGATCGATGACCCGTCCATCCCCGTTTCCATGATGTGTGATCGTGCACTGATGGCTGTAAGTACCATCAAAGGAGATTACCAGAAGCAGATCGCTTATTATGATGAGAATCTTCGCTATCATATGATGCAGGAGCAGGAGCTGGCAGCGGGACTTGACCGTGCGATACGGGACGGAGAGCTGGAGCTTTACATACAGCCGCAGTTTACCGCAGACGGCAGGTGCCTGGGCGGTGAGGGACTGGTGCGTTGGAATCATCCCACCAGAGGTCTTTTGCTTCCGGGAGCTTTTATCGAATGCTTTGAGCGAAACGGCATGATCGTAAAGCTGGATCTTCACGTATGGGAGCTGGCCTGCAGGCTGCTGCGTGAGTGGAAGGACAAGGGCTTTGAGGATCGCTATATCTCCGTGAATATCTCACCGAAGGATTTCTTCTTTGTTGATATCTTTAAGGAATTTATGGCGCTGGTCACACGCTACGGCATCAGCCCGCATAATCTGAAGCTGGAGATCACGGAGACTGCCATCATCACGGATCTGCCCAAACAGCTGGCGCTGATCAAGAAGCTGAGGGATGCAGGCTTTGTGGTGGAGATGGATGATTTTGGCAGCGGCTATTCTTCTTTGAATATGTTGAAGGATATCCGCGTAGATATGCTGAAGATCGACATGGAATTCCTGCGGCAAAGCGAGAACGAAGGACGGAGCCGCACGATCTTAAAGACGGTGGTTGCCCTGTCCAAGGAGCTTGGCATGCCGGTCATCACGGAAGGTGTGGAGACGAAGGACCATGTGGATTTCCTGACCCAGATCGGCTGCGACATCTTCCAGGGCTTCTTCTTTGCAAGACCCATGAAGGTGGCGGATTACGAGGAGAAGTACTTGTCACAGGCAAAAGAATGATGTTGAAAAGGACGCTTGTTTTCGGGAAACATAACCGGAACGGGCGTCTTTTTTTGCACTTTTTGACAGAATTCCTTTACTTTTATTTTACAGTAATTTTACCAAAGTGCGGTTTTTGATTTTACATAGGATGCTTAAGATAATATCTGTAAAACAGATCAAGAGATCAGAAAGTATGGAGGAAATACTCATGAAAAAGAAATTACTTGCAACAATGATGGTGGCAGTACTTGCCCTTGGAACAATGACCGGATGCGGTTCAAAAGCATCAACTGATGCGGCTGCAACAACTGATGAGGCAGCAGCAGATACAGAGGCAGATGCAGCTGCAGAAGAGCCGGCAGAGGAAGCAGAAGCAGCAGAAGACGCAGGAAGCTCTTTAGCAGGAAACGAGATCACCGTTGTATCCCGTGAGGATGGATCTGGAACACGAGGCGCGTTCATCGAGCTGACCGGTGTCGAGCAGAAGGATGAGAATGGCGAGAAGACTGATCTTACCACTGTAGAGGCGATCATCACAAACAGCACTGAGGTCATGATGACAACTGTAGCCGGAGATGAGAATGCCATCGGATATGCATCTATGGGATCTATGAACGATACTGTAAAGGCTGTTCAGGTCAATGGTGTGGATCCGACTGCAGAAAACGTAAAGAATGGTACTTATGAGTTGGCAAGACCTTTCAACATTGCAACCTTAGGTGATGTATCAGATGTGGCACAGGATTTCATCAACTTTATCATGAGCGCTGACGGACAGGCAGTGATCGAGGGAAAAGGCTACATCAAGATTGACGAAGAGGCAGCTCCTTTTGAGAGCAACGGCGCATCCGGAAAGATCGTAGTAGCAGGTTCTTCTTCCGTAACACCTGTTATGGAGAAGCTGCAGGAGGCATATCTGGCAGTTAACAGCGGAGCAGAGATTGAGCTTCAGGAGAGCGATTCTACAACCGGTATGACCCAGACGATCGATGGAACCTGTGATATCGGAATGGCAAGCCGTGACTTAAAGGATAGTGAGGTTGAGGCTGGTCTTCAGTCTACATCCATCACACTGGATGGTATCGCAGTAATCGTGAACAACGCAAATGATGTCAATGACCTTTCTACAGATGACATCGCAGCAATCTTCAAGGGAGAGCGCACAGAATGGTAGGATCAGGAGTCCTGAAAGAAAAAATCATGAAGGCAGTTTTCTTTACCACCGCATGTATCAGCATACTTGCGGTGGGACTGATCTGCTTTTTCTTATTTGTAAACGGAACACCGGCGATCAAAGAGATCGGTGTGATCCAGTTTTTGTTTGGTAAGGTATGGAGACCGGGTAATGGTGACTTCGGTATTCTGCCGATGATCGTCGGAAGTCTTTATGTGACGGCAGGAGCGATCATCATCGGAGTTCCCATTGGAATCTTTACCGCTGTATTTTTGGCAAGGTTCTGTCCGGAAAAAATATATCCGGTCATTAAAGCAGGCATTGAGCTGATGGCAGGAATCCCTTCCGTTGTATACGGATTTTTCGGTCTGGTAGTGATCGTTCCCTTTGTCAGAAACTTTATCGGAGGCAAGGGATACAGTATTTTAACGGCCAGCATTCTGCTTGGAATCATGATCCTTCCGACCATCGTGAACGTGTCCGAATCAGCGATCCGGGCAGTGCCGAAAAGCTATTACGAGGGATCGCTGGCTTTGGGAGCAACCCATGAAAGAAGCGTGTTCCGGATGGTGGTTCCGGCAGCAAAGTCCGGTATTTTTGCAGGCGTGATCTTAGGAATCGGCCGTGCTATCGGAGAGACGATGGCGGTCATCATGGTAGCGGGCAATATGCCGGTGCTGAGAGCTCCCAATGAACTGTTAAAGGGTGTCTGCACGCTGACAGCAAACATTGTCATAGAGATGGGATATGCACAGGATCTTCACAGACAGGCACTGATCGCAACCGGCGTGGTATTGTTTGTGTTTATTCTGATCATCAATATCAGCTTCAGTCTGGTGAAACGGAAGGCGGTGCATGAGTGATGACAAAAGTAGAATCTGGTGAAAAAGTCATAAAGAAAAATCAGATCACGGCGGGGATCTGGAGGGGGATCACGATTTTTTCAGCAGTACTTACGGTACTTGTGTTGGGATTTTTGATCGTCTACATATTAGTCAAGGGCGTGCCCCATCTGACACCGGAGCTGTTTGCCTGGGAATACGATTCAGAAAATGTTTCCATGCTCCCGGCTTTGATCAATACACTGGAGATGACGATCCTGACGCTGGTCGTTGCTATTCCTTTTGGTATCGGATCAGCCATCTATCTGGTGGAGTATGCAAGCTCCAAAAACCGATTCGTTCCGGTGATCCGCATGACAGCAGAGACGCTTACCGGAATCCCGTCCATCGTATACGGATTGTTTGGTATGCTGTTCTTCAACAGCATGTTTGGAATTTCCATGCTGTCCGGAGCGCTGACACTGGCGATCATGGTACTTCCCGTGATCATGCGTACAACGGAGGAGGCGCTTCTTTCGGTACCGAAATCGTACCGGGAGGGAAGCTTCGGACTGGGTGCCGGAAAGCTGCGTACAATTTTTAAGATCGTCCTTCCTGCAGCGATGCCCGGCATCTTTTCCGGAATTGTGCTTTCCATCGGACGTATTGTCGGAGAGACAGCCGCGCTGATCTATACGGCAGGAACTTTTACAAAAGCTGCTTCTTCCATATTCAATTCCGGAAGAACCTTATCTGTACATATGTATTTACTTTCCAAGGAAGGACTCAATACAGATCAGGCGTATGCGACAGCTGTTGTACTGCTTGTACTTGTAATTTTTATCAACTTCATATCAGGCAGGATCGCATCCGGTGTACAGAAACAGCACGGAGAAGCGTAAACAATCAGTCGAAAAAAGAGCCATGCAGGCTCTTTTTTGCGTATAGAAAGTTTTGTTTTCTCTTACAGGTTTTGCATTCCCTCCGGAACAGGAGCCTCCGTTATTCTGTGATTGGTGAGACAAAATGTTCAAGTGCGTGAACCATCTTTGGATGGCGGATGACAAAGTGAATGACCGGTGTGCGGGATTTTGATATCCGCACGAGCTTTCCTTCTACGATGTGAATTTGGATGTTGCGAAAGGTCTGTTTGGCCTCCGCAGAAACCTTGTAGTGCGGATGCGCCGCAGCAAAATCCTTGGTGAATCGGATATGAGCCAGATACTCTTCGTAAGTATAGGGAATATCTGCTTCGTAAAAGGCATCATCCAAGGAAAGCTGCAACGGATGTCTTTGAAATTCATCTTCCGGAATGGTGGCAAATTCATCAAAGATCAGCGCATGTTCCATTGTTTTTTTCGCAAGCCGCCGCTGGTTTTCGGCATGGTACAGCAATCGTTCCTGGTCTTTGGAAGAAAGGCCGGCGCGCTTCAGGATCCGGGTAAGAAGCTCCGGTGTTATCGTATATATGGGCGGAGCAGACAGGAGGTTATGACGGTTTCCCGGCTCCTGCACCTCCGTTTGCTGATAAGTTTCAAAGCGTGTTTCTGACTCTGCGCGGAAGATTTCCATGAGCGGCTGTGCCTTTTCCAGAAGGTCAGCGGCTTTTTGCTTGTAGTAGGCAACCTCTTCGCGGTTGTTGGTCAGGTAGTATTTTCCGTGGTCATGATGTCCGCTGATACATTCGCCTGCCAGCGCCACGGTGCCGGATACATAGGTAAAATGATGATACACCGGCGTGGGCATATTAGGTAAATGGTAAGGTGAAACCTGACCGGTCATATAGATGGGAATCCAGCTTTCCAGCCCCAGCATCATCTCATGGAACGGGCGGTCAATATTGTGAATGATATTTAAATGAAGTCCTTTTTTCAAGGACATGGCAATGGCAAACATCCACTTGCGGTTAAAATCCATGTCTTTCGCCATATCTGCCATGGGCATATCGCTGCACATGAAGATCGGCTCCATGGATTTTGCCAGAACCGTATGCTTGAAAAAATCCAGCTCCCCTTTTCGCATTTCCTCGATTCCGTAGTAGGAGCGGGGCGAATAGATCTGAAAAGGTATGGCCGGTACCTTCAGCTCATCAAAATGGATCGCGCGGATGTATTCGTCCAGATTGAAGGAATCCAGATTGTTCAGAAACTGTTCCATATCGCCGGCGGTGTGTGTGACAGCGCCATGATAGAGCCAGTGCTGCAATTGGTTCATATAGTCCGTGTCGGTCTGCAGCTGCTCCAGCGCATATCCGGTTAAGGAAGCCACGATCTCTTTGTCTCGGGGCGTACTGTGACGGGACACGATGTATCGGCACAGGTTGCTGCAGAACGCATTCAGATCACTGGGATGTCTCTGACCGGCGCGCACCCGGTACAGGTAGGAGACATCAAAGCTGGAAGCCGCAGCCAAAGCCTTCATATTGATGTTCAGTGCAGAGATCAGGCTGTCAAAATTCTTCACGAAATTCTCAAACGTGGTGTTTTTCAGGTTCAGTGAGGATTCTAATTCTGCACGGATTTTTTCAGCAGACATGTCTGCCATGCCCTTAGACTCAAACAGCATGGCAGTTCCCCGGATCAGTTTTTCAAGCTGGTCACTGCCTTTCGCAGGTTCACGTTCACCGGTGCGATAGCGGCTGATCACCGCAGACGACAGCTCACACGCATCTGCCAGTTCTTTGGCTGAACAGCCAAGCATTTCCATGTATTGGTTTAGGTAGTCTTTGAATTTCATGCGAAGTCTCCTTATATAATTTCCATGATAGTCAAATGCCAAAACTGGTAATTTTGTGAAAAGATGTTAAATTCATGATAAAATTATATATCATGTATAGTGCAAATGTACAAGCAATATTTATTACATCAGGAGGGATTTGTTTATGAAGAAAAAATTGGGAAGCTTATTTTTGGCATTTTGCATCTGTTTGATGAGCCTGTTTTCACCCGTGATGACATTCGCGGAGGAGGGAGAGAGCACGGTTCTGACCATCCGTATCGGCGGAAAAACCTACGAAAACGTGACAAACGGATCGGAGATCGTCGGAGATTTTGATCTGAAGGATCTGGATTTTCAGGTCATAACTGTAAATGGCAACAAGCTGGAAAATGTCGGAAGCAAGTCGACGGCGAAGGACAGTCAGGGAAGGAATCCTTTAGAGATCGCCTTTGTACCGGGTGACGGACGGGTCGGAGTGACCCTGACCTATCATGCAGAGGATGATCCGGTGGCGGCAAATCAGGCTTATGGTTTCTCTGTAGCAGGCATTACCTTCGCAAATTCCGAGGGAAATACCGTGAAAAAGCCTACCGTCGGCAAGGTGAGCAGTGTGAAGGCAACGGCTCAGTCCAAGGCATTGAAGCTCTCCTGGAAGAAGGCTTCTGTCAGCGGTTATGAAATCCAGTACAGCACAAGCAAGAGCTTTGCAAAATCCAAGACAAAGGCCGTTCAGGTAGCGGGCAGCAAGACCGGCTACACCATCAAGAAGCTAAGCGGCGGCAAGAAGTACTATGTAAAGGTTCGTGCATACAAGAATTATACGGATGAGCTGGGACAGACCGTAAAGGCTTACGGCAAGTGGAGCAGCGTAGTGAGCAAGGCGACAAAGAAATAGTGTGGAATCAAGCCGGATATTTTAGGAGGATTGGAATATGAGAGGTAAGATGAAACGGATCATGGCCGGGCTGTTGAGCGCGGTTGTGGCATGCTCTATGATGCTTGGTGGAGCGGGGCTGGAGACGGTGCTGGCGGAAGGCGAAAGCGAAGTTGGTGATGGTAATATTGATACTAGTGGTACGAACGATACCGGTGCGACCAGTAATTCTGCCACGATCTCGGTGACTTTTCGCGATGATAGTGCATCGTATGGCCAAGTGTTAATCTACAATGGGACTGGATGGGTGAATTATACGCAAATGGAAGGCGAAGGTGCGAAAACAGCCAGTAAAGTGCGTATTGTTCTGAATGCCGGTTATGTAATTAGTTGGGGAGAAATTACTTGGCGTGTAGATACTGGAAATCCTGTTCCCGTTCCGGAGGATGTCCAAACTGCGCTTTTGGGCGAGGATGGTTATCAATTGCCATCAGGCCATGTGTATGAACTAGAATCTGTCACATTTAAAAGTAACGAGGAAATACCCGATGAGGGCGAGAATACTGCTCCTACCTTTTGGGCAGATGCCTATAATCAGTATCTGGGAAATGGCATCAACATTCTGTCCCAGTGGGTTGGCTCATCACAGGGAACGATCACATATGAATTTTCGGATAGTTATAACGGGAGCAGTTGGACTGGAAAGACAGAGCTTGATCAGTCAACCGTAGAGGGCGTATTGGCGAATGTGGATTCAAGCAATGAAAAAGCAAAACTCTTTGGAATTGCGAAATCAGGTCAATATCTGCGCCTTAAGACCGGCAGTGATTTGGGCGGCAATCATCTCGGCTTTGAAGTTTATAAGAAAAACGAGCTGGGAGATTGGGATAGACAAAATGATGTGACGATTTCATATTATGACTATCGCACAGGTAAATTTGTTGCTATGACGGATCAAAACAGAGACTGGGAGAGTTATCTGAAAGGCAGTTATCATGTGGACGGCGAAGAGCAGGATCGGGAGTGCGGAGGACTGGTCATTGATTTGAAGGGCTTTCAAATCGGTCAGGAGACAGTAGATTTGACATCAGAATCGAATACTTACGCACTGCGGTGTCTGCTTCCCTTTGACAGCCGAAAGAATATCAGTTGGTGGAATGCCAAATACAAAGCACAGGTTGAAGCGGCAGGCGACTCAGCGAGCGATGATCAGTTGGTAGAGAACGGAACCGTAGAGCTGGTGAAGGTAGTAGGAACGGATGGTAAAGTCTATTATTCAAATGAAGCAGGATGGCGACCGGAACAAGGTCTTGATGAGAACCTTGTGGTGCAGATTGAAAAAGCAGGCTATGATTCCGGTGGGTTGCGCCCGGGATATGCTGAAGCAAACGATAAATTTACTGCTGAGGAGATGCTGGAAGCAGCAGAAAAGGCCAGTGGTCAGTGCAATGTTCCGATGAATTCTACTGTCACTGTAAAATTGATTCCGGATGCCGGCTACCAGATCCTAAAAGCCAGCTTAAATGGAATGCAATTGACTCCGGATGCAGAGGTACCGAGTCAGTTTTCTTTTAAGGTTGATTCAAATATCCATTTCTCTGCCATGTTTGAACGAACACACGATGTAGTAAGCATAAAGGAAGCAAGTGAGATTTCCGAAGCGCAGATTTCCGGAACAACAGAAGCGATTGATACAGGAAATGTTGCATTGACGGTAACATCTGCATCCGGTTCGAACAATGAGGCAGCTTTGCAGGTCGTAAGCGGCGAGGCAGTTGCAGCGCTTGATGTAAAAATAGATCAGATCATTGCAAAAGCCGGAAAATTAAGTGATGCTGAGCAGGCACAGGCGAGAAACGGTGCATTGAGCGTAACGGGAGATAAATTTTGGACAGAGAATTTATCAGAATTACGGAATCCGGTCAATATCACGTTGGATTTAAATGATGTGACACTGGCAGAAAACGAGACATTGACAATCGTCCGTCAGCATGGTGAGGAATATGCTGAACTAACGACAACGGTAACAAGACAGAACGGAACTGTGGCTGTGAGTTTTGACAGCGACAAATTTTCTACCTATACGATTATAAAGAAAGCGGGTAGCAGCCAGGACTCTGGCGACTCCAGCGAAGGCTCTTCTGACGGATCGCAGTCAGGCAGCTCCTCCGGCGGTTCATGGGGCGGTTCCAGCGGCAGTTTTTCCGGCTCTTCAACACCGGCTGCCGATACAACAACCGACAACACCAAAACCGAGACGAAGTCGGATGGAACCAAGGTAGAGACCAAGACCGATACCAAGGCAGACGGAACCAAGGTGGATACGAAGGTGGAGACCAAGACCGACGGAACCAAGGTGGAGACAGTTGTTGAGACTGCCAAGGATGGTTCCGTCAAAACGACAGAGACGGTCATGAAGGCAGACGGATCTGCCACAAAGACCGAGAAGGAGACAGAGACCAACACCAAGGGAAATAAAGTCGCTATTACCGTAACGACCGAAAAGGACGCAAAGGGCAAAGTGACCGGCATCACTCAGACCTCGGAAATTGAAAAAATTTCGGGAAGCGCATCAGCGACAGTCACGGTGGAAAAAGCGGCAGACGGCAAGACCATCAGTGCCGAGGCAGAAGTAGATAAAAAGGGCGCAAACAGCAAGAAGGGTGTGGGTGCAACCTTGTCCGGTTCCATTATCGCCCAGATCGAAGAGGCGGCCAATACGAAATCGGTTAATATCTGCATGACTGTAACTGCCGGGGAAAAAGAGTATACTGTGAAAGCAGATACAAAGGATCTGAAAGCCGGAAACAAGTTAAAGGTCATGTCCATCGACGAAAAGACCGGAAACTATGTGATGGTGAATGCCAAGACTTATACGGTGAACAAGAGCGGAAGTGTGAAGGTGGTGCTTCCTGAGGGCATGACCTATCAGCTGATGGATACCAAGGAAGCCGCAACTGTTGAGAAGAAGATCCTAAGCACGGTCAAGGCGAAAAAGACTGCGGTTACCGTAGAAAAAGGCAAAAAGACAGCGATTCAGCTGAGTAAGAAGCTGGATATGGATAACGTTGAAAAGATCAACTATTCAACCAATAAAACAGACGTTGTAACGGTAAATAAGAACGGCACTGTGACTGCGAAAAAGTCCGGAAAGGTAACGGTTCAGGCAGAGGTTCTCCTGAAGAACGGAAAGACGAAGACCGTGAAAATGACTGTGACCGTAAAGCCATGACAATATATGATATGAAAAACGAGTTCCGCTAAGGAAAAGTCCACGCTACCGACAGGAGAGATCGGAGGCGTGGACTTTTTCTGTCTGTCGCAGTTGCTTGCATTTCGGAGGCAACTGACTTTTCTTGCTAAAGGGAAACTTCCACAACAGGCAACTGTCAGATGTGGTAATCCTGTGAAAAAATATAAACTTCATGATAAAATTATTTATCATAAGTAGTGAGCAAGCAGGAGCTTCGCGAAATCATAGACAACGGAAAAAGTAAAGGGAGGAATTCCAGATGAGCAAAAGGACAAATCTTCAAACAAAAGTAATTACACTAATAATTGCAATGGTTATGGTGGTATCGCTATTTCCAACAAGTGTCATGGCAGCATCAAACAAAGGACCATCCAATGGATTTTGTTATATCAGGGTTGAAAAAAGTGAGAACGAGGTAGTTTCCATTTTCTTTCCTAAGGCAGAGGAAGCAGGAACAAAGGTAGAAAAAGTATCGGGATTTTCTTACGATAAGAAAACGAATACGCTTACCATCAAGAATGTCAAGCAACCGAAGTGGGTTTTGAATGTGAATGAAATGGGAACGGATTTTAACATGAATAAGCAAGAATTCTCCCACCTCTTCAGGTGGTGAGATGAATTGCAAAATGTTTTGATAAAAACAGAAGGGAACACTTGTTCTTTTGACGAATGTGTGATATAATATAATCAGTCGAAAACGAGAGGATGCTGATTATATGAAAGAAATAGATCATAATGCTAATTCAGTATATTTGTTATATTATCATCTTGTTATGGTAGTAAAATATCGGAGAAAAGTATTGGATG
>JAQYOU010000175.1 GCA_028727105.1 bacterium | reverse complement strand
TTAATTCCGGCTGTATAGCGTCCTGTACGTCCGGCAGGAGAACGCCAGGTTCGTCCGGCATGAGAGCGTCAGGTGCGTCCGGCAGGAGATCGTCCGGTACGTCCGGCAGGAGAGCGCCCGGTACGTCCGGCAGGAGAACGTCCGGTACGTCCGGCTGAGAGCCGTCCTGCAGCCGAGCAGCAGACAGCAGAGCGTCCGATTGAGAACCGTCCGGTACGCTCGGCTGAGAATCGTCCGGCACGTCCGGCTGAAAACCGTCCGGTCAGAACCGGTGACAATCGTCCAAACAGAGGTGATGGCTTTGAAAAAAATAACGACAGATCTGAAAAAAATGATCGCAGGGATCGCAAGGATGGTCAGAATAATCGCGGCGGTTCCGGTTATAATCAAGGTGATAGAGGTAATAATCGATTCGGTGGCAATCGCCAGAAAGAATCTGGCGGACAGCGATTCGACCGCGAATTAAACAAGTTCAACAAGGATTCTGCAAAGACAGCAGTGCCGGATGAGGTTCGCGCAAAGGAAAGCCGTGACAATAACCGCAAGAAAAACAACAATAACAATAATAATAACAATCGTAAAGACTATGATAAGCTTGGCAGCAAGAAGCAAGAGCGCTTTGTAAATCTGGAGAAGCAGACCGGACACAAGAAGCGCAATGCACTTCCCCAGCAGCCTGCTGCAAAGGATGACGATACGATCAAACAGCTGGTTCTCCCTGAGCACATGACCATCAAGGAGCTTGCTGACCGTATGAAGGTGCAGGCGTCCGTTCTGATCAAAAAGCTGTTTATGAAAGGTCAGATGGTGACTGTGAACCATGACATCAGCTACGAAGAGGCAGAAGAGATCGCATTGGAGTTCAATTTTATCGCAGAACCGGAAGAAAAGGTGGATGTGATCGCAGAGCTTTTAAAGGAGGATGAGGAGGATACCGAAAAGATGGTTTCCCGTCCGCCGGTTGTCTGCGTGATGGGTCATGTTGACCATGGTAAAACATCCCTTTTGGATGCGATCCGCCATACAAAGGTAACGGATAAAGAGGCAGGAGGTATCACACAGGCGATCGGTGCATATATTGTTACCGCAAACGGTCAGAAGATCACCTTCCTTGATACACCCGGACACGAGGCATTTACTGCCATGCGTATGCGTGGAGCAAATTCCACTGATATCGCGATCCTTGTTGTTGCTGCGGATGACGGCGTGATGCCCCAGACGGTTGAGGCGATCAATCACGCAAAGGCGGCCGGGGTGGAGATCATTGTTGCAGTGAACAAGATCGATAAGCCGGCAGCAAACATCGATAAAGTGAAACAGGAATTATCCGAGTATGAGCTGATCCCTGAGGATTGGGGCGGAAGTACCATTTTCTGTCCGGTATCCGCACATACAAAAGAGGGTATTGATAACCTGTTAGATATGATCCTTCTTACCGCTGAGGTGATGGAACTGAAAGCAAATCCGAAGCGAAATGCAAGAGGACTTGTCATTGAGGCACAGCTGGATAAGGGCCGTGGTGCCGTTGCGACTGTTCTGGTACAGAAGGGTACCTTAAAGGTCGGCCAGCCCATCGCGTGTGGAAGCAGCTACGGTAAAGTCCGTGCAATGATCGATGACAACGGCAGACGTGTGAAGGAAGCAGGTCCCTCTACTCCGGTTGAGATCCTTGGACTGAATAATGTACCGGATGCAGGTGAGACATTTGTTGCAATGGAGACGGAAAAGGAAGCAAAGGCATTCGCTGAAACTTACATTTCCGAGAGCAAGAATAAGCTCATCGAGGAGACAAAGGCAAAGATGTCTCTGGACGATCTGTTCTCTCAGATCCAGTCCGGAAACGTCAAAGAATTAAATATTATCGTAAAAGCAGATGTACAGGGTTCTGTAGAGGCTGTCAAGCAGTCTCTGGTGAAGCTGTCTAATGAAGAGGTTGTTGTGAAGGTGATCCACGGTGGTGTCGGAGCGATCAATGAGTCCGATGTCATTCTGGCATCCGCTTCCAATGCGATCATCATCGGCTTTAATGTAAGACCGGACCCTATGGCAAAATCAACAGCAGAGCGCGAGGGCGTAGATGTTCGTCTGTACAAGGTCATCTACAACGCCATCGAGGATGTGGAAGCTGCCATGAAGGGTATGTTAGATCCGATCTTCGAGGAGAAGATCATCGGTCATGCAGAGGTTCGTCAGATCTTCAAGGCTTCCGGTGTTGGAAACATCGCAGGATCTTATGTGCTTGACGGTGTGTTTGAGCGCGGCTGTAAGGTGCGCGTAAAACGTGAGGGTGAGCAGATCTTCGAAGGTGATCTTGCATCCTTAAAGCGTTTCAAGGACGATGTCAAGGAAGTGAAGACCGGCTACGAGTGCGGTCTTGTACTGGACGGCTTTAACGATATTCAGGAACTGGATATTATCGAAGCATACAAGATGGTGGAGGTACCACGTTAATATGAGAAAAAACAGCATCAAGAATACGAGGATCAACGAGGAAGTACATCGTGAGCTCTCGAACATTATACGCGGCGAGATCAAGGATCCGCGCATCCACCCCATGACAAGTGTCGTGGCGGTGGAGGTGGCTCCGGATCTGAAGACCTGCAAGGCTTACATCAGTGTGCTGGGTGATGAAGAAGCGCAGAAAAACACACTGGCCGGCCTGCGTAGTGCGGAAGGTTTTATCCGGCGTACGCTTGCGAAAAACATCAATCTGCGCAATACGCCCGAAGTGAAGTTCATCATGGACCAGTCCATTGCGTATGGTGTAAAAATGTCAAAACTCATTGATGAGGTAAATCATGGAAACGATCGAAAAGATGAAGCTGATGGAGAGTCATGAAGAAAAAGCGCCTTTTGGGGCAGATGAGTTACTGGCAGGGACAGAGTCGGTAGCGATCGCAGGACATGTAAAACCGGACGGAGACTGCACCGGCTCCACGCTTGCGCTGTACAATTATATCAAAAACAATTATCCAAAGCTTCGCGTTGTGCTCTATCTGGAACCGATCCCGAACCTGTTTAAATTTTTACAGCGGTCGGCTGAGATCGTCAGTGATTTTTCGGAGGACGCATCCTACGATCTGTTCTTTTCGCTGGATTGCGGAGACGGCGGCAGACTGGGCGGTGCGATCCGTTATTTTGAAGCTTCAAAAAAGACGATCTGTATCGATCATCACATCAGCAATCAGAGCTTTGCTGATGTCAACTATATCGTTCCGGATGCAAGCTCCACCTCGGAGCTGGTGTTCGGGCTGCTTGATGAAGATAAGATCACAAAAGAGATTGCAGAATGCCTGTATGTGGGGATCATTCATGATACGGGTGTGTTCCAGTATTCGTGCACATCCTCTCAAACGATGAACATCGCAGGGCGGCTGATGGACAAGGGGATCAACTATCCGGATATCGTGGACAAGACCTTCTTTGAGAAAACTTTTGAACAGAACCGGATCCTTGGAACTGCGCTTTTAAAAGCAGAGCGTTATTTTGACGATCGTTGTATTGCCTGCATCATAACGGCAAAGGATATGGCTGATTGTCATGCACTTCCGAAGCATCTGGAAGGGATCGTGGCACAGCTGCGCAGTACAAAGGGCGTAGATGTCGCAGTACTCATCTATGAAAATGCAGACAAGACCTTCAAGGTTTCCATGCGTTCAAACGGAGCACTGGATGTGGCGACGATCTGCTGTAAGCATGGCGGCGGCGGACATGTCCGTGCGGCAGGAGCAACCATGACGGGAGATCCGAAAGATATCCTGCAGGTATTGCTGGAGGATATGAAGGAACAATTACAGTAATCAGAAAACATGAAACAGATTGAAGCATTTGCTGCTGAGATCATAAGAACATGAAACAGTTATGAATGGAATATTAAATGTATACAAAGAGGCCGGCTATACATCCTTTGATGTTGTTGCGAAGCTTCGCGGGATCCTGCGGGAAAAAAAGATCGGTCATACCGGAACGCTGGATCCGGCTGCTACGGGGGTGCTCCCTGTCTGTGTCGGAAATGCGACAAAGGTATGTGCCCTTCTGACGGACAAGGATAAGGAGTACGAAGCAGTTTTACAGCTGGGTATTACAACGGATACGCAGGATGCGACCGGACAGATTTTAAAGGATCGAAGCGACCTGCTTCACACACTCACTAAGCAGCGTGTGGAGGAAGTGATCATGAGCTTTGTTGGTGCTTACGAACAGATCCCGCCCATGTATTCGGCATTGAAGATCGGCGGCAGGAAGCTGTGCGATCTGGCCAGAGAAGGGATCGAGGTGGAGCGCAAAGCACGACCGGTGCACATTTATGGGATTGAGATCAGAGAGCTGTCGCTTCCCTTCGTGACCATGCGGGTACACTGTTCAAAAGGTACTTATATCCGGACGCTTTGTGACGATATCGGCGAACAGCTTGGTGTAGGCGGGCTGATGAAAAGCCTGGTGCGCACCCGGGTGAGCAGCTTTTCGCTCGGGGAAGCGCTGACGCTGGCTCAGATCGAGGAATATCGTGACAATGGCAGACTGGATGAGATCCTTCTGCCGGTAGATGTTGTATTTCAGGAATATCCGGCTTTGACGGTAACGGCAGAAGCACGAAAGCTTTTGCAAAACGGAAACCGGCTTTTGGCGTCAGATCTTACAGGTGCTTTGGATATATCCGTTTTCGGATCGGATGCACGTTTTCGTATCTATGACGGTGAACGTTTCTATGCCATTTATAGGTGGGACGCTGTGCGTCAGGATCTGAAATGTATAAAAATGTTTATGTAACTAAGGAATAGAATATGATCTGTTTGGATACCATTGAACAATTTCATATTGAAGAGCCGACGGCTCTTACGATCGGCAAATTTGACGGTCTGCACAGAGGGCATGAGGAATTGCTCTCGCATTTACTGGAAAAGCGCGAGGAGGGATTGAAGACGGTTGCTTTTACCTTTGATATCCCGCCGAAAAGGCTTACGGAGGGAGAAGGTCAGCAGCTGTTGTCTACCAATCAGGAGAAACGTGCACTTTTTGCAGAGCGCGGGATCGATTATCTGGTGTTGTGTCCCTTCACCCCGGAGATCATGTGCATGGAACCGGAGGATTTCGTAGACTGGATCGTAACGAATTTAAATGTCAGGCGCATTGTTGTCGGCGAAGACTGCTGCTTTGGACATAACCGGAGAGGAGACCATAAGCTTCTTGAGAAGCTGTCAGACCGATACGGCTATGAGTTAAAGGTGGTTCGTAAGCTGAAGTTTGAGGGTCGTGATATCAGCAGTACCTATATACGTGAGGAGATCGTCAAAGGAAACATGGAGATCGCCACGGAGCTGTTGGGTCATCCCTATTCGATTGACGGGATCGTGGAGACCGGTAACCAGCTGGGACGTACCATAGGAATTCCCACAGCGAATATAGAAGCTGAGCCCGGAAAGCTCTTGCCGCCTTTTGGTGTGTATGCTTCTTCCATCGATATCGGAACCGAGCGTTACTACGGGATCGCCAATATCGGCAGAAAGCCTACGATCAAACCTAAAAATGGAGACCGGAATCCGATCGGGGTGGAAATGCACATCCTGAATTTTAGCAAGGACATTTATCGTGAGCCGGTGCGCATTTCATTTTATGTTTATGAGCGTCCTGAGATCCGGTTTGATTCCATTTCGGACTTGCAGGCACAGATCAAAAAGGATATCGTATTCAGTGAGGCGTATTTTGGAAAATAATGGAACGATTGCCATTGTGTGAGAGCTACAGAGGAAAAAGGAGTACATATGAGTTTGATTTTAACGTTGATGGGAGGTCTTGGACTATTCCTCTTCGGTATGAATTTTATGAGTCAGGGATTACAGAAGGCGGCAGGTGCCAAGCTTCGTTCAGTTTTGACCGCAATCTCAAAAAACAAGTACATAGCCGTGCTGTTTGGTGCACTGTTCACAGCGATCATTCAGTCTTCCGGTGCCACCACGGTCATGGTTGTCACATTCGTAAATGCCGGCCTGATGGAACTGACCCAGGCGGTCGGCATCATTTTTGGTGCCAATATCGGTACAACGATTACTGCACAGCTTGTTTCATTCAATCTGACAGCAGTAGCACCCGTGATCCTGTTCGTGGGTGTAGTTATGTATTTATTCATGAAACAACCGATCTTTAAAAAGATCGGTGAAGTAGTCATCGGTTTTGGTGCACTGTTCATGGGTATCAGTATGATGTCCGGGGCAATGAGCCGGCTAAATGATTATCCCGTCGTGATCGGAACTCTTGCAAAGCTGACAAATCCGATCCTTGCGATCCTTGTGGGACTGATCATCACGGTGATCGTACAGAGCTCATCTGTGACAGTCAGTATCCTGCTCTTGATGGCAGGTCAGGGTCTTGTCACGTTACCCATCTGTTTTTACTTCATTCTTGGTTGTAACATCGGTTCCTGTACACCGGCAGTCATGGCTGCTATGGACGCGAAAAAGGATGCCAAGCGTGCGGCGCTTATCCATGTGCTGTTCAATGTATTCGGTATGATCATTATTTCTGTGATCTTAATCTTTGCAATGCAACCCTTTACCGCATTTATTCAGGCGGTCTCAGGATCTGATATCAAGCGAAGCGTGGCAAATACAGATACGATCTACAAGGTGTTCCAGACGATCATCTTCCTGCCGGTTTCCACTCAGTTTATCAAGCTTGTGAATAAACTGGTACCCGGTGATGACGTGAAGCAGGAGGGCTTCTCTCTGCAGTATATCAGTATGAATACTGTGTTCTCGCCCACGGCTGCCATTGTGGAAGCAATGAAGGAGATCGCGCGGATGGGAAGAAAGGCAGAGCAGAACCTTCAGCTTTCCATGGAAGCATTTTTCGATGGTGATCAGACAAAGATCGATCAGGTGTACGCAACGGAAAAGTATATTGATTACCTCAGTCATGAGATCACTGACTATCTGGTTGACGTCAACCAGCGTCAGCTGCCCGTATCCGACAGTTTGAAGATCGGTGGATTGTTCCATGTCGTCAATGATATTGAGCGTATCGGAGATCATGCGGAGAATATTGCCGATGCAGCTGTTCGAATGAAGAAAGAGAATATCACCTTCTCAAAGAAAGCAACAAAAGAGATCCAGGATATGTTTGAGAAGGATATGCAGATCCTGAGCGGTGCACTGGAAATGTTTGAAAATGAGGATCACTCCCATATGAAGGAGATCCGTTCCATCGAGGAAGAGGTAGATCAGATGGAGATCGAGCTGCAGAATTCTCATATCCGCCGTATGGCAAAGGGAAAGTGCTCACCGGAATCCGGACTGATCTTTACAGATCTTGTATCCGGTTTGGAGCGTGTGGCTGACCATGCAACGAACATTGCATTTGCCCTGACCAGCACGGATGCCATGTAGTTGAGACAAGTCTGAAAATGCACGATAAAATGTTACGGATATGTTACAACTTCATTGACATGTTAAAAAAATGTTGCTATAATATTTTTATGTATAACAGTAGATGCTAGCATCTACTGTTATTTCATGAGCGGACAACATGTTTCTTTGAAACTATTCAGATCGGAGGAATCTATGATACGTCGTAATATGAAATTTGCTTTAGTAGTTGCAATCGGAGCGGCTTCTATGATCGCAGCGCCTCAGGATGCATCTGCAGCAATTCATGCAGGAATGTCAGCTGTTATTTCAGATTGTCTCAGCCAGTCTGAGGGTCTGGTGATCGCAAGCAGTGATGTTGTTTTGACAAGGGCTGCTGCACTCGATGCTGATGCTGCTGATTCAAACAAGGACGATGAAAAAGAGGAAAAAGACACAAAAGAGGCAGATGAAAAATTCTGTGGCTATACAAATCTTGGCCTGGCAAATGTAGATAATTATCTCAATGTCAGAGAAAAGCCGGATGAGAATGCTGATCTGGTGGGTAAGATGCCTGCCGGTGCCGGTTGTGAGGTTTATGACAAGGAAGACGGCTGGTATCATATCAGATCCGGTAAGGTGGATGGTTATGTTTCAGCAGATTATCTTCTGACCGGCGACGATGCAAAGAAAAAAGCCGAAAAATATATAAAGGAAGTTGCAACGGTCACTACAACGACCTTGTTTGTTCGTGAAAAACCGAATACGGATTGTACGATCCTTACAATGGTTCCCATCGAGGAGGAACTGACAGTATTAAAGACTGTGGACGATGGTGCCTGGTACAAAGTTGAGATCGATGATGAAGAGGGCTATGTCAGCGGAGATTATGTGGAGATCTCACAAAAGCTTCCGAAGGCAATGACGATCTCAGAGGTGAAATACGGACAGGGTGTTTCCAATGTACGTGTAGATCTGGTACAGTACGCACTGCAGTTTGTGGGTAATCCGTATGTCTGGGGTGGTACAAGCCTTACGCGTGGCGTAGACTGCTCCGGTTTCACGATGCAGGTTTATGCAAAATACGGTGTTTACCTGCCGCATTCTTCCCGTGCCCAGCCCGGCTGCGGAAGACGTATCAGCGCAAGTGATGCACAGCCGGGAGATCTGTTCTTCTATGGAAGCGGCGGCTCTATCAATCACGTGGCTATTTACATTGGCGGAGGACGTGTGGTACATGCCAGCAACCACCGTGATGGAATTAAGATCTCAAACGCATATTATCGCACACCGATCTGTGTGGTAAGTTATCTGTCATGAATTAGAATAAAAAGTAATACAAATCAATAAAAGTTATTGCAATTGCATATCCTGTATGATATAGTATTTGGGTATGAGTAAACAGCCACATATTCGGTTTGCCGGACACTCCGACCGCTTACTGAATATCCGGCGATTAAATTTTAAGGAGGAAACAAATATGTTAGCAAAAGACCAGAAGACAGCAATCATCGCTGAGTACGGCAAGACCCCTACCGACACCGGTTCACCTGAGGTACAGATCGCGTTACTGACCACTCGTATCAATGAGCTGAACGAGCACTTAAAGGTACACGCAAAGGATCATCACTCACGCAGAGGTCTGTTAAAGATGGTAGGTCAGAGACGTCGTTTACTGGCTTACTTAAAGGAGAAAGATATCGAGCGTTATCGTTCTCTGATTGAGCGTTTAGGCTTAAGAAAATAAGACTTTTGAAATAGGGCGGAGTTCCTCTCCGCTCTATTTTCAGTTGTTACGTTACTGCCTTGCGGCTCTTTGGAAGCCCGGGCGGTGGCAATGTTACACTCACACCTGGCAGATGAACCTTCCGAGACCACTGAAAAGGGTAAAGCAGAAAAGGCTTTTCGTTTTTCAGTAGTTTCGGGACATCTGCCTTCCTAATGAAAATAAATGAAAAAGGAGAAGACACATGTACAAGAGTTATTCGATCGAGCTTGGCGGCAAGACACTGACGGTAGATATCGGCAGAGTGGCTGCACAGGCAAATGGCGCAGCGCTTATGAAATATGGTGATACGACCGTATTATCTACTGCAACAGCATCAGAAAAGCCCCGTGACGGCATCGACTTTTTCCCTTTAAGCGTAGAATTTGAGGAAAAAATGTATGCTGTGGGAAAGATTCCAGGTGGTTTCAATAAGAGAGAGGGCAAAGCATCTGAGAATGCAGTTCTGACATCCCGTGTCATTGACCGTCCGATGCGTCCCTTATTCCCGAAGGATTACCGCAATGACGTGACCTTAAACAACATGGTCATGAGTGTGGACCCTGAGTGCAGACCGGAGATCGTAGCAATGTTAGGTGCAGCGATTGCAACCTGTATTTCAGACATTCCCTTTGACGGTCCCTGTGCCATGACACAGATAGGTATGGTGGATGGACAGCTGATCATCAATCCTTCCCAGGAGCAGTGGGATAAGGGTGATCTGAAGCTGACCGTTGCATCTACTTCAGAAAAAGTTATCATGATCGAAGCCGGTGCCAATGAGATCCCTGAGGAGAAGATGCTGGAAGCGATCTACAAAGCACACGATGTAAATCAGACGATCATCGAATTTATCAACAAGATCGTTGCTGAGGTTGGAAAGCCGAAGCACGAATATACAAGCTGTGCAATTCCAGAAGAGCTGTTTGAGGAGATCAAAAAGATCGTTCCTCCGGCTGAGATGGAAGAAGCAGTATTTACGGATGTAAAGCAGGTTCGCGAGGAGAACATCCGCAAGATCACAGAGAAGTTAGAGGGAGCTTTTGCTGATAACGAGGAGTGGCTGGCACTGCTTCCGGATGCAATTTACCAGTATCAGAAGAAGACCGTCCGCAAGATGATCTTAAAGGATCACAAGCGCCCGGATGGACGTGCACTGGATCAGATCCGTCCGCTGGCTGCTGAGGTTGATATCATCCCGCGCGTTCATGGTTCTGCAATGTTCACCCGTGGACAGACACAGATCTGTGACATCGTTACCTTAGCGCCTTTATCAGAGGTACAGAAGGTTGATGGTCTGGATGCAAATGTAACAACCAAGCGTTATATGCATCAGTATAATTTCCCTGCTTACTCTGTAGGTGAGACAAAGGTTTCCCGTGGACCCGGACGTCGTGAGATCGGACATGGTGCTTTAGCTGAGCGTGCATTGATCCCTGTTCTTCCGTCAGAGGAAGAATTCCCTTACGCAATTCGTGCCGTATCCGAGACCTTTGAGTCAAATGGTTCTACATCCATGGCTTCTACCTGTGCATCCTGCATGTCACTGATGGCTGCCGGTGTACCAATCAAGAAGATGGTAGCCGGAATCTCTTGCGGTCTTGTAACCGGAGATACGGATGATGATTTTGTACTGTTAACGGATATTCAGGGCCTTGAGGATTTCTTCGGTGACATGGATTTCAAGGTAACCGGAACAAAAGACGGTATCACAGCGATCCAGATGGATATTAAGATTCATGGTCTGACCCGTCCGATTGTTGAGGGAGCGATCGCAAGATGCCGTGAAGCACGTTTCTTCATTATGGATACCTGTATGTCAAAGGCGATCGCAGAGCCTCGTAAAGAGGTTGGCCCTTATGCTCCGAAGATCATCCAGATCACGATCGATCCCCAGAAGATCGGTGATGTAGTTGGACAGCGCGGAAAGACGATCAATGAGATCATCGACCGCACCGGCGTAAAGATCGATATTACCGATGATGGTGCTGTTTCCATCTGCGGAACAGATGCTGCCATGATGGATCAGGCGGTTGAGATGATCAAGATCATCACCACAGATTTTGAGGAAGGACAGATCTTCAAGGGTGTAGTTGTAAGTATCAAGGAGTTTGGCGCATTCGTAGAGTTTGCTCCCGGAAAAGAGGGAATGGTTCACATTTCCAAGATCGCAAAGGAGCGCATCAATCGTGTAGAGGACGTGTTAACACTTGGCGATAAGGTTACCGTTAAGTGCATGGGCAAGGATAAGATGGGCCGCATGAGCTTCTCAATCAAGGATGTCGCAGAATCTGAAAAATAATGATATGTTCGCCCGGTCTGTATCATCAGACTGATCAAAAGGATCATACAAGAGAGGAATTGGTGAAAGCCGGTTCCTTTCTTTTTGCCTGAACACTTCTGTATGTGTCCTGCATAAGATAAATCAGTTAGAAGTGATCGTTGATCCGAAAACGGATGATTGATAGAGGCAAGGGATGATATATGGAACGTGTAAGAAGACTCATACATGCAGATATCGCGCATGGAGAGGGATATTTTGGAAAGAATTCAACGGTAGCTATTTTAGACACCGGAATGGCTGCACACACGGATTTTAGAAATCGTGTGATAGATTTTAAGGATTTTGTAAATGACCGGACCGGAATGTATGATGACAATGGTCATGGGACACATCTGGCGGGAATCATTGGCGGCAGCGGAGTTGTCAGTAACGGGAAGTACATGGGTATTGCACCGGGCTGCCAATATATTATATTAAAGGTATTGGATGCGATGGGAAACGGTAATATCGAAGCGGTTGTCCGTGCAGTAGAGTGGGTTCTGAAAAACCAGGCACGCTTTCGCATTCGTTTTTTAAATATTTCTATTGGCATGATGCCTCAGACGAAGCGGGAAGAACAAAAGGATCTTATTTTTGCTATCCAGAAGCTATGGGATCAGGGAATCTGCGTGATCGCTGCATCAGGGAATAATGGGCCCGGCACGTCATCTGTGACAGTGCCCGGGACGATACCGGAGCTCATCACCGTTGGAAGTCTGGATGATGAAGATCGCATTCTTCTGAAGGGAAGCATGCATATTGGCTACAGCGGAAGAGGCCCCACAGATATCTGTGTGACCAAACCGGAAATACTGGCACCGGGCACACGGATCACCAGCTGCGGCAGTCATGGAGGCTATGTAAGCAAAAGCGGTACTTCCATGGCAACGGCAGTTGTTACCGGAGGGCTTGCGGTACTAGGAGAAATCTATCCTGATTTTGAACCATCTGATATGAAATTATTTCTGTACAGTAAATTGCAGCGCAAAAAAGGAAGAGCGGGCTGGGGAAACTTTGATTTTGCCAAGCTGTTATGATATGATAAGCTATGAGCAGTGCCAAAATCATCAAATTACAAATTATCTGCTTGCAGATGGATTTGTAATTTATGATTTTGATAGTGCGAATGCATGACAACGAGGAAAATCTCTGATTTTTCGAGTGGTAAGCACTGCGAATAAAGGAAACAAAGGGTGGATATACGCAATGAAACGAATCTTTAAATTATTGACAAACCGACTATTTATCATAGGAGTGATGATCCTGTTGCAGATTGCATGGATTGTTGTATTCTTGGCGGATTTCAGTGTCCGTTACAATTTTGTATCCGCGATCATCAATGTGGTTGCTGTAATACTGGCGTTTTTTGTCATCACCAGGTGGTCAAATCCATCCGTTAAGCTGTCCTGGGTGTTTTTCATCATGATGGTTCCGATCGTGGGAGTTCCGGTGTATCTGATCTTTGGCCGTCCGGGACTGACACGTGGAACAAGAAAGCGCATGGATGCAAGAAATGCAGTGATCGAGCCGTTTTTAAAGGAACATACAGGTGTGACGGATGAGCTTCGTAAAGAACATCCGCAGGCTGCGCTGCAGTCTGATTATATCTGGTATGCATCACATGACCCGATCTGCGATCATACGATAAGCCGCTATTATAAGTGCGGGGAAGAATTGTTTGAGGCAATGCTTGCCGATATCCGGAAGGCTGAAAAATTCATCTTTTTAGAATACTTTATTTTAGATACAGGAGAGATGTACGATACGCTTGTGGCTGAGCTTGCAAAAAAAGCAGCGGAGGGCGTGGATGTTCGCTTGATCTATGATGATGTCGGATGTGTGAACAAGATGCCTGCTCATTTTTATCGTAACTTACAGCAAAAAGGGATTAAGTGTGCTGCATTTAATCCGGCCCGACCGGTGCTGGCGATCATCATGAATCATAGAGATCACCGCAAGATCATGGTCATTGACGGGATGGTCAGCTATACCGGCGGTGTGAATATTGCAGACGAATATATTAATAAGATTGACCGGTTCGGCTATTGGAAGGACACCGGGGTTCGTCTGGAAGGCGAGGCAACCCGAAACTTTACTGTCATGTTTTTGGAAATGTGGGATTATATTGTAGATGGTTCGTCAGACTGCACCGCTTATCTCCCGGATCCTGCGTTGATCGAACAGATCCCGACACAGGGCTATGTGCAGCCCTATGGGGATACACCACTTGACAGCGAGAACGTCGGGGAAAATGTTTATCTGAATATGATCACGCGTGCCACAAAATATGTTTATATTTATACGCCTTATCTGATCCTCGATCAGGAGATGACAGTGGCACTGTGTAATGCGGCAAAGAGTGGTGTGGATGTTCGGATCGTAACGCCCGGTATCCCGGATAAAAGAATGGTTTTTCTTCTCACAAGATCCCATTATATGCGTTTGTTGGAAAGCGGCGTTCGCATTTATGAATATACACCGGGATTTTTACATGCGAAATGTTTTGTCTGTGACGATGAATATGCAACGGTGGGAAGTATCAATCTGGACTACCGCAGCCTCTATCTGCACTTTGAATGTGGCGTCTTTTTCTATCAGACACCGGTGGTTGCACAGGTATATGAGGATATGCAGGAGACCTTCGCGGTATCCAGAGAGGTATTTGTGGAAGACTGCCAGCGCAAGCATCCTTTTGGTATGCAAATGCTGCATGCATTCCTGCGACTGATCGCACCGCTACTGTAAGGTCAGAAAAATGTTCGCATAGCCTTTACAAAATAAAATTTAAAATTTGCTGCTTCCACGGTTTGGGCTGCCCGGATGGAAACAGAGCCAAGCAAGGTGCCGTTTAATGTATAAACCGCTTCTCCTACAATGTCACCTTCGGTGACAGGGGCCTCCACAGTATCAGGAAGAGAAAGCGTTTTTTCTACTGCAGAAAGGTCTCTTCCGTCTGTGTCCAGGTATTCCATGGGACCGTCATAGCTAAGGGCTAATTGATCAGTGGTTCCGTGTGCGACCGGAAGTGGTGTCAACGGTTCCTCGTTTTTGTCTTCGTAGAGGTTACACCTGGAAAAACCGTAATCCATACAGGCTTGCAGATCTTTGACCCTGGATTTGATATCCGGTTCTGCCATGAGAACAGTGATCAATTCCAGGGAATCCTTTGCGGCTGTCGCACTGATGCAGTATTTGGCAAGTGATGTGTATCCGGTCTTCAGGCCGTTGGCATAGGTGTACTGCTTTAAAAATTTATTCGTGTTTGTCAGTCCGAATTCTGATGATCCGCGGCGTGTCACATGTGTGATGGAATCCTGCCAGACGGTGCAGTAGTCGTGGATCTGTGGATGCTTGGTGATCAGCTCGCGAGACAT
The DNA here is from genome assembly GCA_028727105.1 of bacterium. Taxonomy (GTDB): domain Bacteria; phylum Bacillota; class Clostridia; order Lachnospirales; family Lachnospiraceae; genus W0P33-017. Next base: position 1,423 of record JAQYOU010000175.1, on the reverse strand, counting down.
GAGCGCCACGTCTCTGGCGGTTGTCAGATGTCCTTCAGCCTCCAGACCGCAGCAGTTTGCGAATGTTGTGTTTTTCATTCCAAGCTCCTTTGCCTTTGCATTCATCTGATCGACAAAAGCGGGTTCGGAGCCTGCTACAAACTCCGCCATTGCAACGCTTGCATCATTCGCGCTGGCAATGCTGATACATTTGATCATATCATTCACGGTCTGTGTCTCGCCGGGCTCTAAATAGACTTGCGAACCGCCCATACCGGCGGCGTGTTCAGAAACCGTGACGATATCGTCGAGCGTGTACTGCTTTTTTTCAAGTCCTTCAAAAATAAGAAGAAGTGTCATGATCTTCGTCACACTGGCAGGGCGAAGCCGTTCGTCTGCATTCTGATCAAAAATGACCGTTCCGGTCTTTGCCTCCATGATAATGGCAGATCTTGCGGCCGGCTGTAAGGCGGATGAGGCATTTGTGGCGTTCGCAGTTTCGTGGTTCGTCGTTTTTTTGGCTTCTGTTTCAGCAGAAAGGATGGAGCTTGCCATAATGTTTATGGAGGAATTTGTGACGAACAAGAGGACAAGCAGAAGCGAAAGCACTTTTTGCTTAAAATGTTTCATGGAAAAGTGATTTGGGTGCATAGGATCAGACCTTTACGTCTTTTTAATAGTTTACGAGGCAATCGATTATTTTATGAAAAATGATTCCAGACGAATAGAAAAGAGGTGTCTTTTATATTTAAGATCATAGTTGCAGCTGCTCTTCTTTTGATCATTTATGTGATCTGGCAGGTGCAGGAGTTAAAGCACTTTCGTATTACACGTTATGAGATCTGTTCAGAAAAGCTGGTGGAGGAGCATCAATGGGTGGTTGTGTCGGATCTTCATCTGTGGCAGTACGGAGACCGCAATGAACAGCTGATCGGGGCGATCCGGGAACAAGAGCCGCAAGCGATCTTTATTCCCGGTGATCTGATCGTGCACACGGAGCCGGAGCTCTTTTACATCGCAGAGGATCTGATGGAGCAGTTAACAGAGATCGCGCCGGTCTATGTTTCCAACGGAAATCACGAAAGCCGGTTGGAAGACCCGTCTCATAACAACTACACATCGTATCAAAAACTGAAAAAGCGTATGCTTGAACTGGGCGTACACCTGTTAAACAATGAGAAGGAACGGGTGCAGGAGGGTGCGGATGAGATCATCATATCCGGACTGGAGCTGCCTTTATCCTATTATAAAAAGGGGGTGGATACGCCTCTTGCACCGGATGAGCTTACACGGTGTCTGGGAGAGGCGGATACTGGGCATTATCAGATCCTTTTGGCGCATACGCCAAAGTATGTGCCGGAATATTTTGCGTGGGGGGCTGATCTTTGCCTGTCCGGACATTATCACGGCGGCCGTGTATGTATTCCGGGGATCGGGAGCATTG
>JAQYOU010000174.1 GCA_028727105.1 bacterium | reverse complement strand
CCACCATGCCTTTTTTCAGCTGTTCGATGGTATGTTTCTGCTGGGCAGCCGTGCGGAACCGGCACAAGAGATCCACCGTTACCGGAAAATCCTTCATACGCTGTGCGAAGGTATTGTAATGCTGCTGCGCGAGGATCGTGGTGGGCACCAGATAAACGACCTGTTTTCCCTCCTGTACCGCCTTAAAGGCAGCCCGGATGGCAACCTCTGTCTTTCCGTAGCCCACATCTCCGCAGATCAGACGGTCCATGATCTTCGTGCTTTCCATGTCGCGCTTGGTCTCTTCGATGGCATTCACCTGATCCTCTGTCTCCTCAAAGGGGAACATCTCCTCAAATTCCCGCTGCCAAACCGTATCCGGACCATAGACATAGCCCTCCTTCTGCTGACGCAGTGCATACAGCTCCACCAGTTCCTTTGCGATCTCTTTGACCGCACCCTGCACACGGGCACGGGTCCGGTTCCATTCCTGGGTGCCGAGGGTATTCAGCTTGGGCTTTTTGGCATCACTTCCTGCATATTTCTGGATCAGATCCAGCTGTGTCGCCAGAATATAGAGATTTGAGCCCTTCGCATAGGTGATCTTCATGTAATCCTTTGTGGTTCCGCCGATCTCCATCTTCTCGATCCCCTGGTAGATACCAAGACCATGATTTTCATGCACCACATAATCGCCCACATGGAGATCCGCGAAGCTTCGGATATGCTCGCCCTCATAGCGCTTGTACTTTTTCTTTTTCTTTTTTTCAACACCAAAGATGTCACTCTCCGTGATCACAGCAAAGGCGAGCATGGGATATTCGTAACCCCTGCGCACCTTTCCGTAAAGCACCATCACTTCTCCCGGCTGCAGCGCATGATCCTGATCCTCCGTATAAAAGCAGGTCACGCCCTCATTCATAATGTCTTCCGCCAGTCGTTTCGCCCTGGTCCGCGAGCCGGACAAAAGTATAATCTTGAATTTATTTTTCTTATATCTCTTTAAATCCTTGATCAAAAGCTCAAAGCTGTTATTGTAGGCATTCACCGTGCGCGCCTGGATCTGATACTGCTGCTGCAAAACAAGCTGCGGCACGCGTTGTTCCAGGGTGGAAAGCGCGATACACCGGCACTGCTGCAGGCGTGCCATCACACCAGCCGCCCCATACAGTGCATCCGCCTGTCCGGGAAGGATATAACCCTTCTCCAGACGCTGCTTCATGCTCTCGGAAAACTCCAGCTCCACCCCGCGTCCCTGTTCCATGAGCCGGGCCGGCTCATCCAAAAAGAAGATCGTGTGTGTGCGGTCGATATAATCCAGCAAAGATACCTGCTCATCAGAAAAATAGGGCAGAAAGGAATCCAGATTCGCCGCTCCGCCAAGTTCTGTCAATTCTTCTTCTAAATTCGCCATCAGATAGCGTATTCTTGCCGCTTCTTCTGTCTTCATCCGGCTTCTAAAAGCCTTTTCAACCTTCTCAGCTTCTGCTTTGATACGCGTCAGTCCATCACTGATCTGCTCCGGAGTGAGCACCCATTCACTGGCCGGATAAAGCACAAATTGCTCCTCCATTCCATCCTCCACCGAACGCTGACTCTCCGCGTCAAAGGAACGGATGGAATCGATCTCATCGCCCCAAAGCTCCATCCGGTAAGGCTGCTCTGCGGTCATCGGGTAAATATCAATAATCCCTCCGCGCACCGCAAACTGGCCCGGCATGGCGGCCTGATATTCCCGTTCATAGCCCATGGCTACCAGCTCGCTTTTCAGCTTCTCCGCATCGATGGTGTCTCCCACAGAAAAGCTCCGAACGGCCGCGCCAAACTGCTTTGGCGGACTCATCCGGTTCATAAGCGCATCAAAGGTAGTGATCACCGTTACCGGATGTCCGGTTTCCTGCGCCTCGAGAAGCGCCTGCAGGACCACCAGACGCTCTCTGGTCAGGGTGTTCGTGCGCAGATCCGATTGATAAAAGAGCACATCCTTTGCCGGAAAAAAGAGGACATCCTCATCAAAAAACCGGTAATCCTCATAAATCTCCCTGGCCTTCTGCTCCTGGAACGTGACGATCAGCCGGCTGTGATCCCGCGGGCCAAGCCCATAGATCAAATGCGCTTTTTGCGCATCCATACACCCGGATATCTCGATCGTACCCTTCAGATCGGGCAGACTTCTCTCTATTGTCTCCTCATCCTTCCACTCCTTCAGTGGCTGCAAAAATGCCTGCATCTCTTATCCCATTCCCACCGGAAGAACAAGCTTCCGGTCATTTTTTGCCATTAAATTTGTTCATCGCACCGGCCAGGTCGCCGGAGAGGATCAGCTCCGCTGCCTCCATGGCATCCACAAACGCATCCTCCACCAATGCACGCTCTTCCTTCGAAAAACGCCCCAGCACATAATCTGCCAGATCCCATCCCTCAGGTTTTTCGCCAACTCCGATCTTGATCCGGGCAAAGCCCTGTGTTCCGGTCATCGCAATGATATTTTTGATCCCGTTATGTCCGCCCGCACTTCCCTTTGCACGCACGCGGATACGTCCGGGCGCAAGGCTGATATCATCATAGATCACCAGCAGCTCACTCTCAGCATCCAGCTTATAAAAATTTAAGATTGCCTGGATACTCTCTCCGCTTAGGTTCATATAGGTCTGAGGCTTTACCAGCAATACCTTTTGTCCTGCAATATAGCCGCTTCCATAAATGGCCCGATGCTTTTTCTCTGTTAATTTTACATTATATTTTTTTGCCATCGCGTCTATGACATCAAAGCCAACATTATGGCGCGTCTTTTCATACTTTTTATCCGGGTTACCAAGTCCGGCTATCACATACATGATCTTATCCTCTTCCTTTGATGATTTCTGCCGCTTGTGCAAGTTGATCCTGGTCATTAACTCCGGAAATATCCGTTGCATCATCGAGGGCATATGCATCCACCTTCAGTCCTTTCTCTTTGATTATCGTGAGCGTATCCGGCAAATAATATTCACCCTGCGCATTATTGGGCCGGATCAGATCCAGTGCCGCCTTCAGCTCTGCCGTATCAAACAGATACATGCCGGAATTGATCTCATGGGACAGAAGTTCTTCCTCACTGGCATCCTTATGCTCCACACTCTTTACAAAGGCGCCGACTTCGTCACGGATGATGCGTCCGTATCCGGTAGGATCATCTACCTTTGCAGACAGGACGGTCACCGTATTGCCGTTCTTTTCATGGTATTCACTCAGCTGCTTCAGCGTCCGGGCTGTGATCAGCGGCGTATCTCCAAACAGGATCAACGTCTGGCCTTCATTTCCCAGAAATTCACGCGCACATTTTACTGCATGACCGGTGCCCAGCTGCTCCGGCTGCAGCACAAAGCTCACATCACGGCTTGCGATCTCATGTTCCACGATCTCATGCTTATAGCCTACCACCAGACAGACATCCTCTGCCCCTGCGCCGCGCGCAGCCTCCACAACATAATCAACCAGGCATTTGCCCTCTATCCGGTGTACGACCTTTGGAAGGTCAGATTTCATTCGTGTTCCTTTTCCTGCCGCTAAGATAACAGCCTTTCGTCTGCTCATACGTCTCCTCCTTTACACGCATTGATGTCATTTTCAACACAAGTGTATCTAGTTTAGCCTAATTTCGCCCAAAATTCAAGGGCTGCCACCGGGCAACCCTTGAAAAACCACATATTTTACATTGATCTGATCCCATGTTCATCTCATGGATGCCTTCTTTATGATATCGCATCCTCTGCCGGCTCTTTTTCAAGCTCTTTCTCATAGCGATCTAAGATCATCTTCTGGATACGGTTTCTTGTCTCCGTTTTGATCGGATGTGCGATGTCACGGTATTCACCGTCTGCAGTCTTTTTGCTGGGCATCGCAATAAACAAACCCTTCTCTCCGTCTACGACCTTGATATCATGCAGAACAAACTCGTCATCGATCGTAATGGAAACGATCGCCTTCATCTTGTTGCTGCCTTCCAGTCTACGGATTCTGATATCCGTAATCTCCATTTGTGTCTAACCCCCCTTTTTAACTGTTCAGTACCTTCACAGCTGCGATACAGTTTCATCCGTTTTGTCAGATACCATACCGGTTGTTTTCTCCCACAACGATCTGTATCTCTCCATCACCGAAATAGTACATATTCGGCTTCAACGTACCGCGGCTCTCCACGATGCAGTTCTCGATATGCGTATTATCACCGATATAAACCTCATTGAGAATGATCGAATTCTTGATAATACAATTCTTCCCAATGAACGCTTCCTTAAACAGGATGGAATTCTCCACCTTTCCATTGATGATGGATCCGCTGGCAACCAGTGAATTCCGAACATCTGAACCCTCATTATATTTTGCAGGCGGAAGGTCATCCACCCTTGAGTAAATGCGCGGCTCTTCTTTGAAAAAGTACTGGCGTACATCCGGCTTTAAGAAATCCATGTTCGTCTGATAATAGGAATCAACGGTTGAGATATTATTCCAGTAGCCCTTCATCTTATAACCGTAAATACGCTTTAAGTCCTTATAGCGGATCAGGATATCTGTTACAAAGTTCCAGCGGTCTTCGGATGCGCACTGTTCCAAAAGCTCGATCAGCTGGCGGCGTCTGATCACGTAAACGCCGGCAGAGATCGTATTGGACTGGGTCACCATCGGCTTCTCTTCAAAATATGTAATGCGCGAATCCTCGTTCATGCGAACCACACCAAAACGGCTGACATCCACGCCCTGCGGCATGTCCTTCACTGCGATGGTGATGTCCGCTTTCTTCTCGATATGATAGTCCAAAAGCTCGTTGTAATCCATCTTGTATACGCAATCGCCGCTGGAAATGATCACATAGGGCTCATGACATCGCTTCAGCCACTCAATATTCTGATACATCGCATCTGCGGTTCCGCGATACCACCAACTGTTGTCTGCGGTAACTGTAGGTGTAAATACGAACAGACCGCCCTGCTTTCTACCAAAATCCCACCATTTTGAGGAACTCAAATGCTCATTCAGCGAACGCGCATTGTACTGCGACAGCACAGCCACCTTCTGTATATGGGAATTTGACATATTACTAAGTGCAAAATCGATGCAACGGAAGCTTCCTGCTACAGGCATTGCAGCGATCGCTCTCTTGCGTGATAACGCATCCATTCTCTGGTTGTTACCACCGGCTAAAATAATTCCTAATGCTTTCATGCCTTCACACCTGCCTTTATAATAGAATCTCCGCTCTCCAGTACACCGTTTGCATAATCAGCTGCATCGGTCACACCTGAAATTGCTGTATTTCTTCCGATGGAAACATGATCCGGAACAACCGATTTTTCACCGATCACCGCAAGATCACTGCAATATACCTTCGGGTTAAACTTATTCGGAGCAAACTCTCCGACACCGACCTTGACATCGTTGCCGATCTGGCAGTCCTCTGCCACAATGGCCTTGTCCAAGATCACATTGTCACCGATCACGGTTCCCTGCATCACAATGGAATCGCGGACCACACTGCCCTTTCCGATGACTACATTGGCACCGATCACCGAGCTGTATACCTCTCCGCAGATCTCACTGCCCTCGCCGATGATGCTCTTGACGATCCTTGAGTCAGGGGATATGTACTGCGGCTGGATCGCTCCCGTGTTTGTGTAAACCTTCCAGTATTTCTCATACAGGTTGAACTCCGGGATCAGATCGATCAGCTCCATGTTTGCTTCCCAGTAAGAGCTTAAGGTTCCTACATCCTTCCAGTAGCCGTTAAACTCATATGCAAACATCCGGCTGTCCCTCTCATGCAGGTAAGGGATCACATGCTTTCCGAAATCACAGCTGTTCTGATCCTTTAATGCCACAAGTGCCTCCCGCAGCACCTTCCAGCTAAAGATATAAATACCCATGGATGCAAGATTGCTTCTGGGATGCTCCGGCTTCTCCTCAAATTCGCTGATCCGGCGCTCCTCATCTGCGATCACAACACCGAAACGACTTGCCTCCTCCATGGGAACCGGCATTACTGCGATGGTGACGTCCGCATTGTTTGCCTTGTGGAAATCAAGCATGACCTCATAATCCATTTTATAAATATGATCTCCGGACAGGATCAGTACATATTCCGGATTGTAGCTTTCCATATAGTTTAAGTTCTGGTAGATCGCATTCGCCGTACCGGTATACCACTCACTGTTGGAGCTTTTTTCATAGGGTGGTAAGACGGTAACTCCTCCCGTGTTGCGATCCAGATCCCACGGAATACCGATACCGATATGGGTATTCAGCCGCAGGGGCTGGTACTGTGTCAGGACACCAACGGTGTCAATTCCTGAGTTGATACAGTTACTCAGCGGAAAATCAATGATACGGTATTTTCCACCAAAAGCTACTGCAGGCTTTGCCACATCCGCTGTCAGCACGCCAAGTCGGCTTCCCTGACCACCGGCCAGCAGCATGGCAATCATTTCCTTACGAATCATATCACTCACCTCTTGCTCATAATATTTAGCTTTTTATCTAGCCTGATAATGATATCTTTTTGTATATTTCAAAATTATTATAGCACTTTCATTTTCATTTGTACATCATAATAAACAAAAAATTGTCTATATCGCATTTTTTTTTGTAACTTTTTACAAATTGTGACAAACCTGAAAATTCCCGCCAAGACACGCCCCCTCTTCTTAGAAAAAGTGGTATACTAAGAAAAGAAATCAAAAATCCATCAAAAAGTGAAGGTAAAACAGCATGAATACTTACACAGTTAACTTTTCCAGCCCATGCCATGTACATTTTATCGGCATCGGCGGCATCAGCATGAGCGGCCTTGCCCAGATCCTATTAAAAGAAGGCTTTACGGTTTCCGGTTCGGATGCAAAAGAATCCGCACTCACCAGACAGCTGGAGGCGTCCGGAGCTGTCATTGCTTATCCCCAGCAGGCATCAAATATCACGCCTGACATCGATGTCATCGTCTATACCGCTGCCATCCATGAAGACAACCCGGAATTTTCAGCAGCAAAGGCCACCGGAAAACCCATGCTCTCCCGCGCAGAGTTTCTGGGCCAGCTAATGAACAATTATGCCCGTTCGGTTGCCATCGCCGGAACCCATGGAAAGACAACTACAACTTCCATGCTTACGCATATTCTGTTGGCCGCTCAGGCGGATCCGACTATCTCCGTGGGCGGTATCTTAAAGGCGATCGACGGCAATATCCGCGTTGGCTCCTCCGACTGTTTTGTCACCGAGGCCTGTGAGTACACGAACAGCTTTTTGCACTTTTATCCCAAATACAGTGTCGTATTAAATGTAGAAGCAGAGCATTTAGACTTTTTTAAGGACTATGATGATATCCGCAATTCCTTCCGCCGGTTTCTTTCCAACACCGCAGCGGATGGTGCCATCATCATAAACGGCGAGATCCCGGATCACAGCGCCCTTACAGGCGGACTGTCTGCTCCCGTCATCACCTATGGTTTTGATGCTTCCTTTGATGTATATGCATCTGACATCAGCTACAACGATTTTGGCTGCGGCTCCTTCCTTGTGCACGGAACAGACGGCGCACAGACACCCGTTCAGCTGCTTGTCCCCGGAAAACATAACATCTCAAATGCCCTGGCAGCCTATGCTGTTGCCTCCCGGATGGGCATTGCACCGGAAAAGATCGCAGAGGGCTTGTCTGCTTTCACCGGAACCGACCGTCGCTTCCAATATAAAGGAATCACAAACGGGGTCACCATCGTAGATGACTACGCACACCATCCGACGGAGATCCGCGCGACGCTGACCGCGGCCAAAAACTATCCGCACAAACGGATCGTCTGTGTCTTCCAGCCCCATACCTATTCCCGCACAAAGGCATTTTTAGATGATTTCGCGGACGCACTGTCACTTGCGGATATGGTGGTCCTTGCAGATATTTATGCAGCCCGCGAGACCGATCATCTCGGCGTAAGCTCAAAGGACATCTTAGACCGCCTTCAGGCAAAGGGAACAGACGCTTATTACTTCCCCACCGAAGAGACTTTTGACGGCCTGGAAAAATTTTTATTAAAAAAATGTATTGACGGCGACCTGTTAATAACTATGGGAGCAGGAAATGTTTTAGAAGTAGGCGAGCATCTCCTCGGTCAATAAGTTATCCACATTATCCACAATGAATGGTTGAAAAGTTATCCCCTTTCGTTGTGGATATTTTATTTACATAACATGTCCTGTGTCTTTTTCAAGATATGCTGAAAATATGCGGTTTATGACAGGAAAGAGCTTGTTGACATAACATCTTATCCACTTATCCACAATTTTTCTGCAAACCCGCAAGCCCTTGATTTTCAAGGCTTTGCGCCAAAATCCGGGCTTCTCATTTAAAAAATTCTGTGCTATAATGTGCGGGCAATGAAAAAGCATTCATGCTTTTTTTAGAGGAGAAGATACGATTATGGCAGATATTACATTACATAGAGACAATGAATTTCAGCGCACCGTTGTGCCCAATTATTTTATTGACGCATATATGGTGCATGCCAACGGAGAATACGTCAAGGTATACCTGTACCTGCTCCGTTGCATGAACGATCCTTCCATGACTTTTTCTATTTCTGACGTAGCGGACAAGTTTGATCATACCGAAAAGGATATCATCCGTGCGCTGAAATACTGGGAAAAGATGCATTTGCTTCGTCTGGAGTTTGACGAGGGCAAAGAACTGACCGGCATCTGTTTTCTGGATGCCGCAAGCACCCCCACGCCGCAGATCCCTTCCATTTCCATGCAGGCAAAAAAGGCCTCTGCACCGGAGGTTCCTCCCCGCGAGAACTACACGGCAGCCGAGCTGCGCCGCCTGACGGAGGAAGCCGAGATCAAAGAGCTGTTGTTCGTGGCAGAGCACTATGTGGGCCATCCCCTGAATGCCACTGAGATGAACGCCATTCTTTATTGGAAGGAAGCGCTTCATTTTTCCGGCGATCTGATCGATTATCTGATCGAATCCTGTGTGGCAAAGGGACATAAGAGTGTACATTATATGGAAAAGGTCGCTCTTTCCTGGGCAAAAGCCGGCATTTCTACGGTTACTGCCGCCAAGGAGGAGGCCAACCGTCACAACGAGCTGAATACCGCGGTTCGAAAAGCCTTCGGCATTTCCGGACGCGACTTTGTTCCTTATGAAAAGGAGTACATAAACACCTGGAAGAAGGAGTACGGTTTTTCCACAGAGATCATCTCCGCTGCCTGCGAGCGCACGATACGAACGATCCACCAGGCAAGCTTTGAGTATGCAGACTCTATCTTAAAGAGCTGGAAAAAGCATAACGTTGCTTCCCTTCAGGATATCAAGGCTTTGGATGCACTGCATCAGGAAAAGGCAGCCGCTGCCCAGAGCCGCAAAGAGACCGGCGCAAAGAAAAACCGCTTTAACGATTTTCCCCAGCGCTCTTACGATACCAGTCAGTTAGAAAAGGAATTGTTGAAATATGGCACTAACTAACAGTCAGTATGACCAGATCATGCGATCCTACGAAAACAAACAACGTGCCTCAAGACTTCAGCTGGAAGAAAAGAAAAAAATCGTCTACTCTGCCGTTCCCGCCCTGAGGGAACTGGATGAAACGATCGCTTCCTTCAGCGTGAAACAGGCACGCCTTTTGCTGGACGGAGACGAAACTGCCTTACACACCTTAAAGGATCAGCTTGCAAAAGCACGAAAAAAACGTGAGGCGCTTCTTCAGGCAGCCGGCTTCTCTCCGGAAGCGCTCTCTCCGGTCTATGAATGTCCGGACTGTCAGGACACCGGCTACATCGGAAGCAAACGATGCCACTGCCTGAAGCAGGCCGCCATCGATCTGGTCTATACGCAGTCCAATATAAAGACCATCTTAGAAGCCGAGAATTTTGACACCCTGTCATTCGACTATTACGCCGATGCCCCGCTGGATCCGGCGACCGGACGAAGCCCGCTGGATAATGCCCGGCTGGCCGTTGCGGCCTGCCACTCCTTTGTCGAGCAGTTTGATCATACATTTGAGAATCTGTTCTTTTACGGTTCCACCGGTGTCGGCAAGACGTTTTTGTCCAATTGCGTGGCAAAAGAGCTTTTAGACAACGGACATTCCGTTTTATACTTTACATCTTTCCAATTATTTAATATATTAGAGAAGAGCAAATTTCAGCAGGACGCTCATGCAAGGCAGCAGGAAGATGATCTTTTTACCTGCGACCTTCTGATCATTGACGATCTGGGGGCAGAACTGACGAACAGTTTTTCTGTTTCGCAGCTGTTTTTATGCCTGAATGAACGCTTGCTCCGAAAACGGTCAACGATCATTTCCAGCAATCTGGATCTGGATAAGCTGTTTGAAACTTATTCCGAACGCAATTTTTCACGCATTATCAGCAATTATATGCTGTTAAAGCTCACAGGCGCGGATATCCGCCTGCAAAAGAGGACACAATAAATTCACATCATATGGAGGAAATTATTCATGCCGAATGAAGAAATTCAATTAGAGTCTATCCCTCATGGTAAGCTGGGGCTTATCACCTTAAAGAGCAGCGAGTCACTGGGTCAGAAGGTTGACGAGTACCTTGTAAGATGGCGTTCGACCAGACAGCAGCTTCACCCGAACGATATCGCATTCAAAGGCTATCAGCGTGACAGCTACCTGATCGAGCATTCCCTTCCCCGTTTCGGAAACGGCGAAGCAAAGGGAACGATCAAAGAGTCCGTTCGAGGCGATGATTTATATATTATGCTTGATATCACAAACCACAGCCTGACCTACAAAATGTGCGGGCAGATCAATCACATGTCTCCCGACGATCACTATCAGGATCTGAAGCGTATCATTGCTGCTTCCAGCGGAAAAGCAAAACGTATCAACGTGATCATGCCTTTCCTCTATGAGAGCCGCCAGCACAGACGCTCTTCCAGAGAATCCTTAGACTGTGCGCTGGCGCTGCAGGAGCTGGTAGACATGGGTGTTGAAAACATTATTACCTTTGATGCCCATGATCCCCGCGTACAGAATGCGATTCCCCTGCACGGCTTTGAATCCGTTACCTGTGCGTACCAGTTTGTAAAGGCTTTATGCTCCAATGTAGATGACCTTGTATTTGACAACGATCACATGATGATCATCAGCCCGGATGAGGGCGGTACGGATCGTGCGGTTTACCTCGCAAACGTGCTTGGCATCAATGTGGGCATGTTCTACAAGAGACGCGATTACAGCCGCATCGTAGACGGCCGCAATCCCATCATTGCACATGAGTTCCTTGGTTCTTCCGTAGAAGGCAAGGATGTGTTCATTATCGATGATATGATCTCCTCCGGCGAGAGTATGATCGATGTAGCTACCGAGCTGAAAAAGAGGAAGGCAAAACGTATTTTTGTCATCTCTACGTTCGGTCTGTTCACCAATGGCTTTGCAAAGTTTGATGAGGCAGTGGAAAAGGGCATCATTTACCGTGTGCTTACCACAAACCTGATCTACCAGTCTGAGGAGATGCTCAGCCGCGATTACTACATCAGCTGTGACATGAGCAAATATATTGCTTACATCATTGACACCTTAAACCACAACACCTCCTTAAGCGAGCTGTTGAATCCCTACGACAAGATCAATTCTATTGTTGCAAAATACTCACGCGGTGAGCTGGAGCATCACTGATCTGTTTCTTTCAATTCAGATTGAGATCAAAAAAGAGAAGCACCATGCTTCTCTTTTTTTTGAATGAAAACGGTTCTATTTTTAAAATATTACAAAAAAGGTAACTATTCAGACCCCATCTCGATTCCGCTAAAGCTCCATCTCGATGTGGCTTCTCGCCAAAGAAATTTTCAAAAATATCGTCATTCATGCAAGCATGATTCCTATATTTTATGAAAATTGCCTTGGCTCTGAATAGTTACCAAAAAAGTATTTCCATCCTTCCGCGCAATCACCAATGTACAGGATCACGATATCATGTCTCACTATATTGTGAATTACAATATGACCCTTAAAAAATTATACTAGAAAAAGAGGTGAGGACATGACGAACATGGAGTACGGTAATTTAACCCTGAACATTGAAAAAATGCTGCGTGCTCGCGGTATCAGCAAAAATGCGCTCTGCAAAGAGCTGGATATTCCAAGATCAAACTTAAACCGCTATTGTCGAAACGAATTCCAGCGCATTGATGCAGCATTTCTTTGCAAGCTTTTGTATTATTTTCAGTGTCCGTTGGAAGACCTGCTGACCTATGAGAAGAGCATCTACGCAGACTAGCCTTCTGCACAGCATCTTCCCACAGTCCGCGACAGCTGTCGGATCATGATCGGCAGCATTCTTTCGGTTTGGGTGGCTGTTGGCAGAAATAGCACCCAGCAGCCATCCTCCGGGAAGTGCACATCCGTGATCTGCTCACAGATCAGTTCCCGATGATCTGCTTCATACAGCTCCAACAGCGCAAGCAACACATCCGCCTGGGGATAATTATAGCCGGCTTCGTATTTATAGATCGCCTGAACCGAGCCGAGCCTCAGATACTGCCGCACTTCTTCAACAGATAATCTCTTTTTTTCACGCAGTCGCTTCAGATTTCTTCCCACAAGCTTTTTGTCATATTCACGTCTGTACTTCCGTGTCACGGATCACAACCCCTTTTTCATCATGCAAACACACCTTATGAAGATCAGACCATCGGTCATTTGCTTTTCTAGATTATAACACACCGGTATGCCTTTGTCATTGACGGTGTGCTATAAAAATTCGGCAAGACTACTGCAGTTCATACTGCATCAGCTCATATTTCAGTTTACTCCCCTCCATGATCTCAGGCGGGAGCAACGCCCGCGCCACAAGCTTTAAATCCTCTGACTCAATATCTGTGCGCCGCAGATGCGCATAATCGCCATCGATACTGACCACCTCATAATACCATGTCTCCATTCGCTATTTCGTCTCCTCTCTCAAACAAATACTCCTCACGAAAGAAACCCATCCTCATTCGCAGGCATCTTCCTTACCGGTAATACAAGCTTTTTCATCCCAGCACTTCCACCAGCTCAATACGGAAGTTCAGTTCCTTGCCGGCCATCTCGTGATTTGCATCAAACGTGATCGTTGTATCGTCCTTTGCTGTCACTTTCACCGGGATCGGCTGTCCGTAGTCGCTGGTCAGATACACCTGCTGTCCTACACTCAGCTCCTCTGCTCCCGGCACTTCTGCGATCGGTGCCGAAATGATTGCTTCCGGGTTCGACTGGCCGTATGCCTCCTCCGGCATCAGATGCACATCTACAATCTGTCCTACTTCCATATCTGCCACAGCCTTATCAAAGCCCGGGATCATCATTCCTGCTCCACAGACGAACTCTAACGGCTCTCCGCGGTCATAGGAAGAGTCAAACTGCTCGCCGTCATTAAACGTTCCCTTATAGTGCGCTCTTACTGTCTTTCCCACATTGCGTCCTTCAAAGGCAGGCTTTGAGGAACCACAGCCGCCGTGACATCCGCCGCCGCAAGAATGACCTTCGCCATGATCTCCACAGGTATGTCCTTCTCCGTGATGGTCACAATTTACTCCGGTCGATGTCAGTTCTCCCTTCAGGTATGCTTCTACCACTGCATCGGTATCACCTTCTGCTCCGGCACATACCTCAATGCCTGCCTCCTCTAATGCGGCCATGGCTCCGCCGCCGATGCCTCCGCAGAGCAGTGCATCGATCGTGTTGTCCGCCAGAAGTCCTGCCAGGGCACCGTGTCCGACACCATTGGACTCGATCACCACGCTGTTTACAACTTTGTTGTCTTCCACTTCATAGATCTTAAATGCCTCTGTGTGTCCAAAGTGCTGGAACACCTGTCCATTGTCATAAGTAACTGCAATTCTTTTCATGATCTTACTTCCTTTCTTAGGTAAAAGTTCCGGCATCTGTTCAAACACTTTACAGCCGGATTTTATCATCTCTTTTCGTCATTTAGTTGAGTACATACGCCATCTCATGCCAGCTCTCTCCACCCCATGCAGAGTCGGATCCGCCGCAATCAAAAAAGCCAAACTTATTATACATCTTAACCTTACCCGCAAGGCAAGTCAATACAACGAGCCGCCGGTTTCTGCTGTTTTCTCTGCGCAGATACTCCTGCATCATCTCCCGGGCGATACCCTGTTTCTGATATTCCGGCAGCACGGCGACACTCAGGATCATCACGTTATCGCCATCCGGGTCATGCAATGTTGGCTCTGTAAAAAACTCATCCCGCAGATGGACCTCATTCGTCGCCAGTCCCGTGATATATCCGATCATCTTTCCGGTCTCTTTCTCCACTGTCACCAGAAAAATGTCCGGTGCCAGCTCCACACGCTGCTTCATGATCGGCAGCTTGCACGCTTCATTCGGTGGAAAACATGCCAACTCGATGGCCTCCGCAGTCTCCGCCTCATCCGGCCGGATCGTTCGAAGCTCGTATTTTTCGTAAAACTCTTCATTTTCTCGTGTAGTCATCATTACTTCCCTTATCCCTCTGTCCATGTTACACTGTATTTCTCTTTTTTACATGGTCAATTTCCCTGTTCCTCTATAATATCCCTGATCAGGAACCGGATAAACTCCTTGCATTTTCCACAGCCGGTGCCAAACCGAAGCTGTTTTTCCACATCTTCATAGCTTTTTGCACCTTCCTTGATGGCATCTTCAATCATGCCATAGGTAATATTTTTACAGTTACATGCAATCTTTTGCCTGTTCATCTGATCTTATCCTTTCCCGTTACCCACTATGTATCGTACCCCGAATCGTCCTTAAATGTTTGTTCCGGATCATTTTTATTGTTCCTGTGACATTCCATTTTGTACTATATACTTTTCTGTCAACTCCATCACTTCACGCAGAATCTCAATGTTTTTTCTCTGGCTATCGCATTCCAGCGAATGGTTGCATCCGGGGTAAGTATAGAGTGGTACGCCATGTTCTGCTGCCAGGCGTTTCACTTCGCTTAATTCAGACCACGGGTCTGCCTCTCCGATAAACGCGATGGCATCTCTCATAGAGCCAAAAGAAAACGTCGCCTCCAGCGGCGTGTAGAGCACCAGCCTCGCAGCCGGTGCAAACATGAATGCATATTTTGCCGCCATCACGGTTCCAATACTTTTTCCAATGAATAATACCTCATCATACACGGTAAGATCAATATCTTTCAACTGTTCTCTGCACTGCTCGAAAGCCAGCATACCGGCCTGTATCATTTTTTCTTTATTTCCTCTGATCTTCTCCGGGAGGTCATGATAACCCGTGCAGATCACCTCGTAGCCATGTTCTGCTGCCAGTTTTCTGCTATAATACAATAGAGGCTTATCATTTGTGTATCCCATTCCAGAAAATACAACTGCAATTTTTTTCTGTGACATCTTTTCTCCTTTTTCTGACTGCGCTGCCCCAACTATCCGCCATTGCAAGCAGCTTATAATGTTTCTATTATACAAATTGCAGCCTTTTTATTCCACTATAATTTCACTATTTTTTCACTGATTATCTCTTTTTTTTGCAAATTTCGCTCGACCGGTGTGAGCATTTCGCTTGAAACGGTGTGTGCATGTTGTTCCATCGGTGTGTCTGTATGGAACATCGGTGTGTGGTTTGTTGTGGTATAGTTTTCTCGTAGTAAAAACAAACGAGAAAGGAGCATACGATTATGCAAAACTGTACTACAATTCTTGGAATCATAGATATGCGTCAGCGTGGCATATCCTATGATGATTGCCGAAGTCGATACAATGTCGGCTGCAGTACAATTACTCTGATCATGAACCGATTCAAAGAATCCGGTAAAGAACTTGATACGCTGAAACAAATGCCACCAGAGGAAGTGGAACATCTTTTCTTTCCGCCGGAAAACCTCCGCAGAAAAGACGCCTCTGTCATGCCTGATTATCAGGCGGTTTATGACAGGCTGACAGCTCCTGGAAGCAAAGCAAATCTCTTCTATCTGTGGCTAAAGTACAAAAAGGACTGTCCTTCTGGCTATCAGTACACGCAGTATTGTCTGTATTTCAAACGCTTTGTTGAAAAGCATTATGGCTCGGAAGCGGTCAGCATGGTAGTAGAACGGATTCCCGGAGAGAAGGTTTACATCGACTGGATTGGTGATCAGCCGGAAATCCTTGTGGATTCATCTACCGGCGAAATCAAAAAGGTACATTTTTTCGTTACTACTGTTGGAGTAAGCAACCTTGTTTATGCGGAAGCCTTTGAGGATGAAAAACTCCCAAACTTCATTGCGGGAACTGTTCATGCATTGGAATCATATGGTGCCGTCCCAAAGTATCTTGTCCCTGACAACTGCTAATGTGAAGCTTTACATTAGCAGTTTAATGTAAAGGAACTGTTAATGTAAAGTCAGACATTCCAATGCAATCATTGGTTATATTGCGCTACTGCCGACTTTACATTAACACTTGTCTACTACCCTAAGGAATCTAAGAAGGAAAGTAAATCATCTCGATCCTCTTTAGAGAAGAAATCAAGGCTTTCGGGTACAGTTTTCTCGGCAACTGATTCTATAGCCTTTCTTGTGATCTCAGGATTCGTAGTTAGATAAATCTGCGTAGTCGCCACAGATTCATGCCCCAAGAAATCTCTGACATTGTATATGTTTACGCCTCTGTTCACAAGGTGTGTAGCCTTACTATGGCGAAGTATGTGTGGATACGCAGAACCTTCAATAATGCCTGGTGTGTTTTCGTTGGCCATTTTGGAGTATTTTTGTATTATATGACGGATGCCCTGCCTTGTTAATCGCTCCCCATTTTTATTGCAAAACAACGGAGAATCCGGCGTGAGGCGGAAACGTTTAATATATTTCGATACAATCTTTTCTGTTTCACTGAGTAAGGGAATAGAGCGATATTTGTTTCCCTTTCCATGGACATAAATCCTGCAACAT
>JAQYOU010000173.1 GCA_028727105.1 bacterium | reverse complement strand
CGTTTTCTTCCAGCACAGCTGTGACCTCATTGAGTCCCTCTGACATGGACAACAGCAGATCCTCTCTGGCAATCCCCTTCGCGTCCTTCATTGCGTAATCCACATAATCCTGCGGCTTTCTGCCCTCGGTGATATAAGCATTGATGGCATTGACCCCGGCTGCCAGACAGCCGCTTCGCCTGATATTTGCCTTTTCTGCAACGATCACCTTGTAATTACTCTCTTTGCTGATCGTATAGGCAGCGTAGCATCCGGCCGTTCCGCCTCCGATGATCAGCACATCGGTCTCCAATCTTATTTTTTGAAACTGTTTCATCCTTCACTCCTGTATTTCCGGCACAAAAATTCATCAATCATAGAGAAATCCTGATACCGGTTCATTTCTGTTTTATGTTCCGGCAAGCTGTCCACTTGCATTTCGCCTTACATGAAAACCTCATCTCCCATGAGCACGTAGTTATCGAGAACACTCACATCATTTCCCTTTGTGAGTAGCAGCCGGTATACTAAAACATACACATCCTCTCCCACCGAAACCGGCGTTTCTCCCGCCGTTCGCGCACCAACGATGATCTTATCTCCCACCTGAACAGTGATGTCAAAATGATCTCCCCTGAACACCGTCTTTATGACCTTGCCCGGCGATGATGTAGCTGAAAACTGCTGAGGTTCATTCTCCTTAAAGATCCGGACGAATTCCGGCCGGATCAGCACCTGATCATAGTCAGCTGTCTCTGCAAAGGACCGCAGCCCATCATAATCCGGAAACACAGAATTTTGTCCGAAAAAGTTTGCTGTAAATGCCGTTTTCGGATTCGCATAGATGTCAGCCGGTGTCCCGATCTGCTCGATCCTGCCCTTGTTTGTCAAAATGATCTCATCCGACACCTCGATAGCCTCATCCTGATCATGGGTGACAAAGATACTTGTGATCCCAAGCGTTGTGATCATCTCCCGCAGCCAGCTGCGAAGCTCCTGCCGCACCTTTGCATCAATGGCAGCAAAGGGCTCATCCAAAAGAAGCAGCTGCGGGTTCGGAGCGATCGCTCTGGCAAATGCCACTCTCTGCCTCTGGCCTCCCGACAGTTCGCTGGGATATCTTTTTTCCAGCCCCTCCAGATTTACCAGCTTCATCAGTTCGCTGACGCGCTCTCTGATCTGTGCCTTTGGCATCTTCATGACCTTCAGTCCGGATGCAATGTTGTCGTAGACCGTCATATAACGAAACAACGCATAATTTTGAAATACAAATCCGATCCCACGCTTGCTTCCCGGAAGATCATTCACGACTTTCCCGTCAATGAGGATCTCCCCGGAATCCGGGTGCTCCAGACCGGCGATCATGCGAAGGATCGTCGTCTTTCCGGAACCACTTGGCCCAAGCAGCGCCACCAGCCTTCCTTTTTTGATATTGAAATTAATATCCACGGATGCATGATAGTCGCCGTAGTTTTTATTGATATTTTTCAGTGTCACAAAATCCGGCATAGAATTACCTCTTAACTATTTTTTCTCTAAAATATTTCGTAATATTAGTATCACCACCGCCATGATCACAAGCAGGGACGATACAGCAAAGGCCCCTGTAAAATCATAGCCCTGATACAGCACCTCCACATGAAGGGGAAGGGTGTTCGTCAGTCCTCTCAGGTGGCCGGACAGAACGGAAACCGCTCCGAACTCCCCCATGGCACGGGCAGTACACAGCACCACTCCAAACAGAAACGCCCAACGGATATGCGGAAATGTGATCTTGCGGAAAATGGTAAAACCATTCATCCCCATGAGCGCCGCCGCCTCTTCTTCGTTTGTACCGATGGTATTGAGCACCGGTATGATCTCCCTTGATATATAAGGAAAAGTAACAAAGATCGTTGCCAGCACCACGCCCGGAACTGCAAATATCACGGAAATGCCAAGTTCATCAAAAAGTGGGTACAATACGCTCTGTCTGCCGTAGGTCAGCAGGAACACCAGACCCGCGATGACCGGAGATATCGTAAGAGGCAGATCGATGAGCGTAGAAATCACCTTTTTACCACGAAAATCAAATCTTGTCAGGCACCAGGCAGCCGACAACCCGAAAAACATATTGACAGCCAATGCCCAAAGTGTCGCGATGATCGTCAGCTTCATTGCCTTTATCGTATATTTGTCCGTGATCGCCACGAGATAGGTTTTGATTCCGGATCCCAGGGCAATCGAAATGATATAACACAGCGGCAGGACCAACATAACAAACAAAAACAGCACACAGATGCCGATCAGTATGTATTTTACAACCTTGTTTTCTTTCTTCTGCATCTATACCACCTTCTTTGCTGCCTTGTACTGGATCATGGAATTCACAAGCAGGATCACAAACGCCGTCACCAGCATCGCCAGCGCAATGGATGTGGCTGATGTATAATCAAATTCCTGCAGCTTTGACATGATCAGAAGCGGCGCGATCTCTGTATCATAGGGAGCATTTCCTGCGATAAATACGACACTTCCATACTCACCCAGACACCGGGCAAAGGCCATCGTAAAGCCTCCGATCAGCGCCGGCCGGATCTCCGGAAAATGATCTTGAAAAAGGTGTATATGGGACCTGCTCCGATCATCTCCCCCGCCTCCTCATAGGAGACATCCATTTTTTCCAATACCGGCTGTACCGAGCGCACCACAAAAGGAATTCCCACAAAGACCAGTGCAAACACGATGCCCGCCTTTGTGTACGCAATGGAGATGCCAAACCGGTCAAACATACTTCCGATCCAGCCATCCTTTGTGGTCAGATGTGTCAGGGCAATGCCTGCCACCGCCGTCGGCAGCGCGAAGGGCAGCTCGATCATGCCATCCATGATCTTTTTTCCGGGAAACTCATACTTTACAAGCACCCACGCCAGGATCAGTCCCATCACCGCGTTGATAAACGATGCGATAAATGAAGTGGAAACGCTGACCCAGAATGCATACAGCACACGCTTCGCAGTCACCACCTGAAGAAACTCTCTCCAGGAAAGCTTTGTGGTGTAAATGATCAGTGACAGGAGCGGTATGAGCACGATGACACTGAGCATCGACACCGTGATCCCCAGCGTCAAGCCAAATCCCGGGATCACCCGTTTTTGTTTTTTCTTATTGATATATGCTGTCAAAATATCCATCTTCCTTAAAATGTACCTCTGTTGCTTTCTCCCAGCCGCCGAAGTGGCTGATGTCCGTCAGATCGATGTCACTGACGATCCACCGGCCATTTTCCGGTGGACCAGATAGGGTTCTCTCCGCAGATACCAAAGTATACGCTTCATAGATATCCTCATCTACCGGTCTGTAAAAGGATTCTGCGATCAGCTGCTGTGCTTCCTCCGAATACAGATAATTCAGATATTCCTCTGCCACTTCTTTTGTTCCATGCTTTTGCACCATCTCATCCACCACCGCTACCGTGGGCTGGCAGAGAATGGATGCGGAAGGAATGACGATCTCATACTGACCCGGATGCTCCTGCATACTAAGGAACGCTTCATTTTCCCACGAGAGGAGCACGTCTCCCTGCCTGTTTTCCACAAAGGTCGTGGTGGAAGCCCGTGCACCGGAGTCCAAAACCAGGACATTTTCAAACAATTGCTTCATGGAAGCCAGGATCTCTGCTTCGCTCTGTCCCTGTTTTTCAAAGTAATACCAGGCCGCCAGATAGTTCCACCGCGCACCGCCGCTGGTCTTTGGATTGGGCGTGATCACATCCACGTCCTCCCGAAGCAGATCCGGCCAGTCGTGGAT
>JAQYOU010000172.1 GCA_028727105.1 bacterium | reverse complement strand
GCTGTGCTGGAAGAAAACGGTCTTGTGATCTTGAAGGATGAGAACGGAAAGTATGTGACGAGAGGCAACCGGAACATCAAGATCAACGGCGAGAACATCAAGCCGATCCTGGCACGGATGGCAGAACAGCAGGAAAATGTTACCGTTCTCAACCACGTGAATATGACCGATTTTCTCGTGGAGAACAATGTGATCAAAGGCGCGGTGGGATTCCATGTGGATGAGCAGATCGCCTATGAGATCCACGCGAAAGCCGTGCTCGTTGCCACCGGCGGAGCAGCCGGACTTTACAGACCGAACAATCCCGGTTTTTCCAGACATAAGATGTGGTATCCGCCCTTTAATACCGGAGCGGGCTATGCGATGGGAATTGAGGCAGGTGCGGAGATGACCACACTGGAGATGCGTTTTATCGCCCTTCGCTGCAAGGATACCATCGCCCCCACCGGAACGATCGCTCAGGGCGTGCATGCGAAGCAGATGAACGGCTTTGGTGAGATCTATGAGACAAAGTATGGCGTGTCCACTTGTGAGCGTGTGTACGGAACGACAAAGGAAAATCAGGAAGGCAGAGGCCCCTGTTATATAAAGACAGATGAGATCTCAGCGGGGCTGGAACAGGATCTGTATAAGGCATATCTGAATATGGCACCCAGCCAGACGCTCAAATGGCTGGAGGGCGGGCAGGGACCGTCAAAACAAAACGTGGAGATCGAGGGTACGGAGCCCTATATCGTGGGAGGCCACACCGCCAGCGGCTACTGGGTGGACAATGACCGGGCGACCACGGTGAGAGGCTTGTACGCTGCCGGAGATGTAGCGGGAGGTGCTCCGCAAAAATATGTGACGGGCGCTCTGGTGGAAGGAAAAATCGCGGCGGAGAGCATCGTGAAGTTTCTGGATGATGGCGGGGCTGCCCGGACAGCAGAAAATGACAGCGCAAATGGATCGACCAGGGGAAAGCCGGAGGAGAAAATCAATGAAAAGATCGCGACCATCATCGACGGCTATGAGCAGTTTTTTGAAAATCACGCATCCTTCCTCACCATCGAACAGACCGAGGAGACCATGCAAAAGATCATGGATACATACGCCGGCGGAATCGGCACGAACTATCAATACAACGAAGCCGGTCTTGCGCTTGCAAAAGAGAAGATCCGTGATCTGCAGACTGTTTTAGCAGGCCTGCATGCCTCGGATATGGATGATCTGTTACAGATCTATGAGATTCGGGAACGGCTCACGGTATGTTTGTCGCTGATCGAGCATTTGAAAACAAGAAAAGAGACCCGCTGGCACAGCTTTGGAGAAAACATGAACTATCAGGACGTGAGCAGTGCCTTTGAAAAATATGTTAACTCCTATAAAAAAGACGGTGAATTACATATTGTGCTGCGGGATCTGGTGGTTGGACCGGCAGAGCCGTTACATTTCATTTTTGACGAAAACAATCAGCCGGTCACAGGAGGTGAGACATCATGAGTATCGCGATCAACAAGTCCAAATGTGTAGGCTGCAAACGATGTATCGAGGTTTGTCCGGGCAATCTGATCAAGCTGGTAGATTCTAAAGCAGTCATCAAACGGGAGAAGGACTGCTGGGGATGTACATCCTGTCTGAAGGAGTGCCAGACAGGTGCCATCGCATTTTTCCTCGGTGCAGACATTGGTGGAAGAGGTTCCGTGCTGTCTGTCAGTGATAAGGGCGATATCCGTACATGGATGGTGACCGCACCGGATCAGAGCACGAAAACCATCGTCGTAAACAAAAAAGAATCAAATAAATATTAAGGAAGGTAGAAGATCATGAGTTACAAAACCCATTTAGATGAGCTGGAAGCAGAAGCAATCTATATCATACGTGAAGTCGCTGCGGAGTGCGAAAAACCGGTGATGCTCTATTCCATCGGAAAGGACAGTTCAGTGATGCTGCATCTGGCATTAAAAGCATTTTATCCGGAAAAACCGCCGTTTCCCTTTTTGCATGTGAATACTACATGGAAGTTTCATGAGATGATCGAATTCCGGAACCATGTGGCAGAAAAATACGGTCTGGAAATGCTGGAATACATCAATGAAGAGGGTGTTGCCCAGGGCATCAATCCCTTTGATCACGGTTCCGCATACACCGATATCATGAAAACCCAGGCATTGAAGCAGGCGCTGGACAAATACGGATTTACAGCAGCCTTTGGCGGTGGCCGCAGAGATGAAGAAAAATCAAGAGCAAAGGAGCGCATCTTCTCCTTCCGTAATTCCGCCCATGCATGGGATCCGAAAAACCAGAGACCGGAAATGTGGAAGCTGTTTAATACCAAGCTGTTTAAGGGCGAGGAAGTACGTGTATTCCCGTTGTCAAACTGGACGGAAAAAGACATCTGGCAGTATATCCAGAGAGAAAACATCGAGATCCCGTCTCTCTATTTTGCGAAGGAACGGCCGGTGGTCTACCGGGATGGAAACATCATCATGGTGGACGATGACCGGATGAAGGAACGTCTGCTTCCCGGCGAGGAGATCGTGAACAAAAAAGTTCGTTTCCGTACACTGGGCTGCTATCCGCTGACCGGAGGCGTGGAATCAGATGCAGATACACTGGAGGAGATCATTGAGGAAACACTCAGTGCGGTATCATCCGAGCGCACGACCCGCGTCATCGACAATGAGGCAGCAGGTTCTATGGAGAGAAGAAAGAGGGAGGGATACTTCTAATGCAGTTATTGAAATTTATTACATGCGGATCCGTGGATGATGGAAAGTCAACACTGATCGGGCATATTTTATACGACTCAAAATTATTATATGCGGATCAGGAAAAAGCCCTGGAGCTGGATTCCAAGGTGGGAAGCAGAGAGGGTGCCATCGACTATTCCCTCCTTCTGGACGGACTGATGGCAGAGCGCGAGCAGGGAATCACCATCGATGTGGCGTACCGCTATTTTACCACAGACAACCGCAGCTTCATCGTTGCCGACACACCGGGTCATGAGGAGTACACGCGAAACATGGCAGTTGGAGCTTCCTTTGCAGATCTGGCGGTGATCCTGATCGACGCGAAGCAGGGCGTGCTGATCCAGACAAAGCGCCATGCGCGTATCTGCTCTCTCATGGGTATCAAGTATTTCGTATTTGCGGTCAATAAAATGGATCTTGTGGGCTATTCCAAGGAGCGGTTTGAGGAGATCAGCGCACAGATCGCAGAGCTGAAGGACGAACTGTCTCTGGAAAACACGGTCATCATTCCGGTATCCGCTACTGAGGGTGACAATGTCACAAAGCGCAGTGCAAATATCGACTGGTACACCGGACCTGTTTTATTGGAGTACTTGGAAAACGTAGATATTAAGGAAAATGATACAGAAAAGGGCTTTTATCTGCCGGTGCAGAGAGTCTGCCGTCCGAACCACACCTTCCGTGGTTTTCAGGGACAGATCGAGTCCGGGCAGATCCATAAGGGTGATGAGATTACGATCCTGCCCTCCAACGAAAAGGCACATGTGAAGAGTATCCATATCCTGGACAAGGAAGCGGACGCTGCAGAGATCGGTGATCCGGTAACGATCCAGCTGGACAGAGAAGTAGATGTGTCCAGAGGCTGTGTCCTGACGGTGGATTCTGATATTCAGGTAACAGCATCTGTAGCGGTCACGCTGTTATGGATGGATGATGTGAAGCTGGAGCAGGGAAAGAACTTCTTTGTAAAGCTGGGAACGAAGCAGATCCCCGCCACCTTAAAGAAGATCCGTCATGCCATTGATGTGAATACGGGCGAGCTGAAAAAACAGACCACATTGAACAAGAATGAGATCGCAGAATGTGAACTGGTCTTCGCAGATGCGATCGCGGTAGACCTGTTTGATAAGCATCGGACGATGGGCGAACTGATCCTGATCGACCGTATCACCAACATGACATCTGCCTGCGGTGTTGTCACGGAATTGCTTACGGATTCCGGTCAGAGCGTGAACGAAGGCTTAGACCGTGAGCGTCGTAGCGCGATTAAAGGACAGCGCGCGATCACGGTAGAGTTTCATGCAGAAAGTGTTTCTCCGGAATATGTGCAGAAGGTGGAAAAAGAACTGTTAGTGCTTGGCCGCCATACTTATTTCTATCATCCTTCTGCGGATGAAAACTATGTGGATGTGGTGAACCATCTGAATGATGCCGGAATCGTTGTCCTGTTCTATGCGGACGGAATCGACACCGCTGCGTTTGCGGTAAACCGTTCTTATGTGACGGGGCTTGTTCATAGTGGCGATTCGGAAGCAGAGGTAGCAAAGAAGATCTATGAGCGCTCCAGCGTTTACAGCGAGGATTCGGAGACAGGAGCATTTATCTAGGGGGCAGAGTCTGTGTCAATCAAAGAAATTGCAAAGAGAACCGGTGCGTCCCAGGCCACTGTCTCAAGAGTGCTGAATAATCCGGAGCACAGATGTTCGGATCCAAAACTGCGGGATAAGATCTGGAAGGCTGCCATGGAGCTCCATTATGTGCCCAATGAGGCAGCCAGAGATCTGAAACATGGAAAACCGGGAGACAAACAGCAGACCTACTATGTACAGGTGCTGGTGACCAGATCGGATGTCGGACAGAGCGACCCATTTATTGAGGAACTTTTGCGGGTGATTGAATCGGAGATCCATAAGCATCTCTGCATCCTGACCCATGTATGGCACAAATCGGTGTTTTCGGATGAGCGCAGATGCAAAAAAGAAGATATCAACCGGATCGTTGCGGATCTCTGTAAGGAGACGGAAGGAAACAGCCATGGACTGATCATCATTGGAAAGATCAGTAAACATGCGATCCCGGCGATCCGGAAGCATTTTACAAATGTGGTGGCGGTGAACCGAAACCAGCTGGGGCAACAGCTGGACGAAGTATTTTGCGATGGCAGGAAGATCGCCTACGATGCAGTTTCCTATCTGATCTCCCAGGGTCATGAGGATATCGGCTATGTAGGCGGCTGCGATCATGAAGCCCGTTTCAGGGGTTATAATGAGGCATTAGCGGCAAACCGGCTGGAGGCAGTATCCGAGTACATCTATAATGTGAGACCGACAGAAGCGGAGGGCTTTCGGATCGGGCAGCAGATCATGGAGTCAGAGTTTCCGCCCAGTGCGGTGTACTGTGCAAACGATATCATTGCCGTAGGCATGTTAAAGGCGTTGTCAAGGAACCGGAGACAATATCAGTCGCTGTCCATCATTTCCAGTGATAATATCGAGCTGGCATCACAGATCTCACCGATGCTGACGACGGTTGCGCTGCCAAAGGAAGAGATGGGCAGATTTGCAGTGATGCTGCTTCTCGACCGGATCGAGGGTAAGCACCAGTCCGAGGTGGTGATGGAATTAAAAGGGAAACTTCTGATCCGGGAAAGCGTAAGAAAATATGGAGACAATGATTGGAGTGATTATGTCATCTGATCAGTGAAGAACGTTAAACATATAGGCGTTGCAAAGGTCGGAAAGACGGAGTACAAGGCAAGATTGCTTTTTACTCTGTCTTTTTTATTTGAATAAAAAGTGTATTGCAGGATAATATATTGAAAAAAGAACTGGAATGGAGAGTGAATTTTCAGTAGATATTGACTTGTGAAAACACAAGGTAGTATAATTATATTGAAAAAAGAGTAGAAATAGAGACTAAATTTTCAGTAAAGGAGGCCTGCTATGGAAAGAAATCTTTATTTGGATAAACTGATCAGAAGAAAGAATAATGGTATGATTAAGGTAATCACCGGAATCCGAAGATGTGGCAAGACATACTTGCTGTTTGAGTTGTTTTATGATCATCTATTGCAGTCAGGAGTAGATAAAGAACATATTATAAAAATTGCCTTAGATGACAGAATGAATAAAAAATACCGCGATCCGGATGTGCTTTGCGAATATGTTCATCATGCAGTGAAAGATGATGATATGTATTATGTATTGCTTGATGAAGTTCAGATGGTATCGGAATTTGAAGATGTGTTAAATAGTTTTTTGCATTTGAAAAATGTAGATACTTATGTAACCGGTAGTAATGCAAAGTTCTTATCAAAGGATATTATTACAGAATTTCGGGGAAGGGGTGACCAAGTGCATTTGTTCCCACTGTCTTTTGCTGAATATATGTCAGGAAGAGGGATTGACCGGCAGCAGGCATGGCAGGAATATACGATGTACG
Source organism: bacterium (assembly GCA_028727105.1). Taxonomy (GTDB): domain Bacteria; phylum Bacillota; class Clostridia; order Lachnospirales; family Lachnospiraceae; genus W0P33-017. The sequence continues at coordinate 38,540 of JAQYOU010000172.1, read as the reverse complement.
GCGGTTTACCTAAAATTCTTGAAATGGAAAATGAAGAGGATAAAGCTGCGTATTTGAGAGATATTTTTACAGAAACTTACATCAAAGATATTTTAGAACGTCATGATGTGAGAAATCCGGTTGAAATGGAAGAACTGTTGGATTATCTGGCATCAGCGATTGGTGGTTTGACGAATCCGAAGAAGCTTGCCGATACATTTAAAAGCGTAAAGAATATATCCGTGCATCCAGATACGATCAAGAAATATCTGGACTATTTTGAGGATTCCTTCCTGATCAGCAGGGCGAATCGTTATGATGTAAAGGGCAGGAAATACATCAGTACGCCAATGAAGTTTTATTTTACTGATTGTGGCTTACGAAATGCCAGAATTAATTTCCGTCAATATGAAGAGACACATCTTATGGAAAATATTATTTATAACGAGCTGTTGATCAGAGGATATCATGTGGATGTGGGTATGGTTGCGTATAACTACTATACGGAGGAAAAAGAAAAGGTACAGAAGCAGTTAGAAGTAGACTTTGTATGTAATCAAGGTTCTAAGAGATTATATATTCAGTCTGCGTTGAATTTGCCTACGAGGGAAAAGGAGGAACAAGAGCAGTTATCACTTCAAAACACCGGCGATTCATTTAAGAAGATCATTATTGTAAAGGATGGTCCTACACATTACAACGAATCGGGTATTTTGATATTGAATCTGTTTGATTTTTTATTGAAGGAGAATGGTTTGGAATATTAATCGCAGGATATTTGAGGTCCGCCCCACAATTACGGAGGCGGACCTCCTTCTTTTTTGTCTCAAACCCAGTATTTATAACGGGGAAAACGATTTCATGAAAACGGCATTTTTGGATGAAAAACGGTTGTTTTCAATCGATTCCTGTGGGCTTGAAGCACAAAATAGAGGTAAAATGTGAAAACGGTTTCACAACTTTGTTTTGTATTTTAAAGATCAAAACCCTATAATTCATATCAAGTTGATGGAGAAAGGGTGAGGACATGAGCGAAGCAATCATCAAAGTGGAACATCTGAATAAGCAGTTCATCGTTGATAAGAAACCGATCCAGGTGCTAAAGGATATCAACCTTGAAGTGCAAAAGGGAGAATTTATTACCATTGTAGGTCACAGCGGTTGTGGAAAGAGTACGTTACTCAAGATCATCTGCGGACTGGTAGGTTATGAGGACGGCGTGGTAGAGCGGAACGGACATAAGGTCGAAGGCCCTGGCCCTATGTGTGGCATGGTATTTCAGGATCATCGCTTGCTGCCGTGGTTAAAAATAAAAGATAATGTAGGATTTGGACTGAAGGATCTGACAAAGAAGGAAAAAGAGGAAACCGTTCAGCAGCATATAGATCTGGTTGGTCTGCATGGCTTTGAGAACAGTTATCCCAGTCAGTTGTCCGGCGGAATGTCCCAAAGAGCATCGATTGCAAGAGGACTTGCAAACAATCCGAGTATTCTTCTTTTAGATGAGCCCTTTGGAGCACTGGATGCATTAACGAGAATTCAAATGCAAAAGGAGATTCTCCGCATCCAAAAGGAACAGGGCACAACAATGGTGATGGTAACTCACGATATAGATGAGGCAATCGTTTTAGGTAATCGAATCGTTGTCATGAGCGCCAGACCTGGAGAGATTAAAGACATTATTAAAGTAAGCACAGCTGCAAGGCAAAGGAATAGTGCAGATTTTTCATATGTGAAGAAGCGGATTTACGAATACCTGTTTGAAGATTCTGAACAGGATGCGGAAACAGATTATGTCATCTAAACACAAGGAAGAGAGGAAGTTGGCGATGAAAAAAATAGTAAGGAGCCTGATCGTTCCGATTATCATTATAATTGTATGGGCTTTGGTTACAACATTTGGTGACATCCCCCAGAGCCTGTTGCCGTCACTGCCCTTCGTGGGAGTCGGGTTAAGAAATATGGTGGAGAGCGGACAGTTGGCAAACGATCTGCTGATCAGTCTGGGGCGCGTTGTGAAAGGTTTTTTGATCGCAGCAGTCTTGGGTGTAACGCTTGGTTCGCTCATGGGAATGTCAAAAACGATTTGTGAGATGCTGTTACCTTTGTTTACAACTATCCGACAGATTCCGATGATGGCGTGGTTTCCGCTGATCATACTGTGGTGCGGAATCGGAGAATCATCAAAGGTTGTGATCATAGTAATAGCAGCCTTTTTCCCAATCCTGGTGAACACACTGAGTGGAATCCAGAGTACGCCGGAGGGTTATCTGGAGGTTGCAAAAATGTATCACCTCAATACATGGAAGCGGTTTGTAAAGCTGTATCTTCCTCATGCCATACCGCAGATATTAGTTGGACTTAAGCTGGGTCTTGGCGTTTCATGGATGGCGGTGGTAGCATCAGAATTAGTCGCAGCAACGTCAGGAATCGGATATCGTATGAATGATGCGAGAAGTATGATGCAGTCGAATAAAGTGATTGTATGTATGCTTGTGATCGGATTAGTCGGAATCTTAATGGATAAATTGATCTCAACCCTTTTTTCCTTGTTTACACCATGGGAAAAAGTAAAGAAATATAATTAAAAATCAGGAGGACAAAAACATGAAAAAGAAAGTATTTGCGATTTTATTAACAGCAGCATTGGTATTGGGGCTGGCAGGATGCCAAAGTAAAAACGAGACAGACCAGACAGTTTCAAACACAGCAGAGAGCAGCGAGGAGACAACGGATGACGCATCCAAAGGGGGCGCACAGGAAACAGACGGTTTAAAAAAGATAAAAATAGGAGTGATCAGCACGGGAGATTCCTATGTGATTGAATTTGGTAATGCGGCTTTAAATAAGGGATACATTGATGAGGAATTAAAAAATGCCGGATATGAAGCGGAGTTTGTGGGCTTTGCATCAGGTGTGGAGATTAGCGAAGCCTATGCAGCAGGACAGGTTGATGCAATGTTTATTGGTGATTTCCCGTTACTTACATTATCAGGAAGCGGTGTGGATGTAGATATATTTGCAACGCTGAACGGACAGCAGCAGTATGGACTGCTGGCAGGAAATGATTCTATTCAGTCTGAAAAAGATCTTGAGGGCAAAAAAATACAGTATATCGTAGGTACGACGGTCTCCTATTCATGGAGTTATTATGCAAAGGCAAAAAATATCGACACCAATAAGGTTGAGACTGTAAACAGTGGTGATACATCATTATTGGCTTCTGGGGATGCGGATGCAAACTATACCGGATTATCAACTGCATATATGTATGAGCAGAATGGACTCGGGAAGGTTGTGGCAGATACTTTCGATACCCCGGAGGCAACAACACAGTTTTTCGCAGCAACAAACCCTACCTTTGGGCAAGAGAACGAAGGTGCCATCGTAGCCATCATCAAAGCGCTGAACCATGCATATGAGGATGCGAAAACTGATGCAGAAGGCACTTACGAAGTTCTTGCAACCAGTTTTATTCCAAAGGAGTTAGTAGAAAAAGCATACAGTTTTGATACAACCTTTGCATATTTCAATCCAGAGCTGACGGATGCAACCGCAGAGAAATTAACAAGAGAAAAAGATTACTTGAAAGAGATCGGTTATCTTCAGCAGGATGTGGATGTTAATGCTCTATTAAACACAAGCTATTATGAGAAAGCGATCCAGTAAAATAAGAGGTGGAAGAAATGGCAGATAAAAGAAAACCGAACGTCGTATACATTGTGCTTGATGATATGGGCTTTGCCCATCTGGGCTGCTATGGATCAACGATTCATACGCCCAATATAGACCGTTTGGCAGCTGATGGATTGCGCTATAACAACTTTCATACGACTGCAATCTGCTCAGCGACCAGAGCCTCTTTGCTGACCGGAGCGAATCATCATGAGGCAGGAATCTGCAGTGTCGTAGATTATTCCACAGGAAAAGATAATAATCTCGGATATATCAGACCGGAATACGCAACAGTGGCTGAGATATTGAAGGAGTATGGATATGCGACATTTTGCAATGGTAAGTGGCATTTGACGAAGGATAATTCTCCTGCCGGGGACAAAACGAATTGGCCGCTGCAAAAAGGCTTTGACCAGTTTTACGGATTTATGGAGGGACAGATGGATCAGTACCATCCACATCTGATCAGGGATAACTCTGAGGCAGAGCAGCCTAAGACATCTGAGGAGGGTTATCATTTTTCAGAGGATGTTGTATCTGATGCGATCCATAAAATCTATCAACAGCATATGGCGCGGCCGGAGCAGCCATTTTTCCTGTATCTTGCATTTGGGGCAATGCATAATCCGCATCATGCCCCGCAGGAATACATTGACCGTTATGCAGGCCAGTTTGATATGGGATGGGATAAGATCCGGGAGATCTGGTTTGAGAGACAGAAGCAGCTTGGTGTCATTCCCCCGGATGCAGAACTGACGGATCGAAATCTTCTGGTTGATGCATGGGATGATCTCACGGAGGATGAGAAACGGCTCTATGCAAGATATATGGAAGTGTATGCCGGAATGCTTGAGCATACGGATGAACAGATTGGCCGGCTCATTGATTATCTGGAAAAGAGTGGGCAGTTGGAGGATACGGTTATCGTTCTTTTGTCGGATAATGGTGCCAGCTCTGAAGGTGGTAAAAATGGAAAGTACAATGAGTATCTGATGAACGGGATTGCTGCAAAAGATGAAGCGGAGATACCATTTGCCTTGGAACATATCGATCAGATCGGTGGAGAATATTCGAATAACCACTATCCGACCGGATGGGCAAATGCAGGCAATACACCGTTTCAATGGTATAAGATCTGGGCTCACGAGGGCGGCATAAAGGATCCGCTGATCATACACTACCCGAGAGTAATCCAAGAAAAAGGAGCAATTTGCAAACAATATCATCACGTGTCAGATATCACGCCTACCATTCTTGATCTGATCGGAGAGGATAAGCCGGCATGCATAAAGGGTGTTTGGCAGAAACCGTTTTCAGGGATCAGTATGAAGTATACATTGGAGAATCCCGAGGCAAAGGATCAAAAGCATGTTCAGCATTATGAAGTCTGGGGAAACAGAAGTATCTATAAAGACGGTTGGAAAGCTGTGGTCAATCATATGGATAGACCATACGAGGATGATGTCTGGGAATTGTATCATGTGGAGACGGACTATTCAGAAAAATATGATGTAGCAGATCAATATCCGGAGAAACTTAGAGAATTGCAGGATGCGTTTCTCGTTGAGGCAGCAAAACACGATGTACTGCCACTGGTGAATCGTTTCGCTGAAACTAGTAATACATCGCTGAATGAAACTGTCTACGATTACAAGTATATTATTGAACCTTTTGAGTTAAATATCACCGGTCCGTCATCTGTTTGGATAGACAATCGGGATAATGAAGTGATCGTAAATCTGAACAGAAAAAATGAAGATGTTGAGGGCGTATTGTTCTGCTCCGGAGATAGGTTTTCAGGTTTTTCATTCTACATTCAGGATAACTACTTAAAATATAGTTATAATTACGGTCAAAGAGTATATACGGATATTGTGTCTAATAAAAAGCTTCCGCTGGGTGAGATTGTTGTCGGATATTCTTTCCAGACGAAAGGGAAGGGTGCACATGTCAGCTTGTATATAAACGGCGAAATCGTGGGCGAGGGCGATATTCCTGCATTGTATTTCCTGAGAGGACCTGCAATCACAATAAAAGCCAACAAATATACTGCAGTGACTGACAATTATAAAGTGCCTTTTGAATATCAGGATACGATAGATCGGTTGGTGATCCACAATCCTGAGGGCGATGTCAGCAAAGAACTGACATTGGCCAAGTTTATGAAGACAGAGTGATCTGAGCAAGAACGCCTCTGCATTCTTGCTGCGGAATGCTCACGATCTTGTCTGACATTTTCGAATCGGTAAAGGAGCATCTTTGAAGAATTAAATCAGTTGCAGAAAGGGCAGAAAATATGGGAAAAATAAAACGTCCGAAATATATTGGGCAAACAATGAGCCAGACTATATTTGAGGAGGTTGATGATAATAAAGAGAAACGTCCGAATGTTTTATTCGTGGTGTTGGATGATGTTGGTTTTGCTCAATTAGGGTGTTTTGGTTCAAACATCGACACACCAAATCTGGACAGACTGGCTGAGGAAGGATTACGATATAACAATTTTCATACGACGGCAATCTGTTCAGCGACGAGGGCGAGCCTGCTCACAGGTGCCAATCATCATAGTGTGGGGATCGAGGCGATTGCAGAGGCAATCACAAACTGCCCGAATGGCACAGGGCGGATCGATCCCGCATATGCAACCATCGCAGAGGTATTGCATGAAGATGGGTACACGAATTATGCCATTGGAAAATGGCATGTATTAAACACAGGTGAGATCTCAGAAAACGGTCCATTTTCTGATTACCCATTGGGAAAAGGATTTGACCGGTATTACGGCTTTCTGAGCGCACAATCGGATCAGTATTATCCGGATCTGGTACAGGATAATACACATATAAGACAGCCAAAGCTGCCAAAGGAAGGCTATCATTTATCTGAAGATCTGACAGATCACGCATTGAACTATCTGACAACACATTATATAAATACGCCGGAAAAGCCGTTTTTCCTATATCTTGCCTATGGCGCTATGCATGCACCTCATCATGCACCGAAGAAGTACATTGAAAAGTATAAAGGCAGATTTGATGAAGGCTGGGATGTATTAAGAGAAAAATGGTTTGCAAACCAAAAGAAATTGGGAATCATTCCTGAGGATGCATTATTGACAGAGCGAAATGAAATCGTTCCGGCATGGGACAGCTTTTCAAAGGATGAACAGAAGGTTTTAGCAAGATATATGGAGGTTTTTGCCGGATACTTAGACCACACGGATGCGCAGATTGGCAGAGTGACTGATTATTTGCGGGAAATCGGTGAGTTAGATAATACCATCGTCGTATTTTTGTCGGATAATGGAGCAAGTGCTGAGGGTGGTCGATATGGAAGATATCACTGTCTCAAAGCTACCGATATTTATTCAGAAAAGGCGGAGCTTGAACTTGGAAAGCAAAAGATTGATGATCTTGGATCAGAATATGCATTTAATCATTATCCCATTGGGTGGGCCAATCTTGGAAATGTTCCATTTCCCTGGTATAAATCATGGACTTATTCCGGTGGAGTAAAGGATCCGATGATCATTCGTTATCCGAGGGCTATTCAGACGCCGGGAGAGGTACGGAGTCAGTATCAGCATGTGATCGATATCGTTCCTACCATATACGATCTGATCGGGATTGAAAAGCCGGATCATGTCAAAGGTGTGATCCAGAAACCGCTTCATGGGCAGAGTTTTAGACAGTCATTGACCGATCCGAAGGCAGAAGGACGATATATTCAACATTTTGAAATTGTTGGAAATCGGGCAATCTATAAGGACGGTTGGAAAGCACTGGTTAATCATTCGCTGAATGAGAATGGTTTTGCCGATGATAAGTGGGAGCTATATCATGTAGAGAATGATTATTCAGAGGCAGTAAATGTTGCAGACCAGTATCCGGAAAAGGTTCAGGAGTTAAAGGAATGCTTTTTGATTGAGGCTGCAAAATACGGCGTATTTCCGATGCTTGAAGGAAGTATGCATAAGCCGGGAGGATCAGCAAAAATCTTTTCTTCCACTATCGATCTGCCACCGGTGCATGAAGCGTATACGCATATTTGTGGGAATGTTCGGATACCGGGCAGGATTATTTCCAGATTGGCGAGAGGCAGCTTTAAGGTAAGTGTGAAGCTTGACCTAAATGAAGAAACGCAAGGGACGATCTTTGAGGTAGGCTATCGGTTTGGAGGAGTGTCATGGTACATAAAGAACAAGCACTTGACCTTAGCCTTCAACAGTGCAGGAGAAAATGTATATTATTTGAGGGTTTCAACAGAGAATCTGAATGGTGAAACACTGCTGGAACTGGTGAATGAATGTATTGATGCTGAACGCTCGCGAATCATCATCTCTGCCGATGGAAGACGGCTTTACGAAGGAGAAATGTTTGTGGGTACGAGAATTCCTTTTGTCGGATCCGGATATATCGGTGACGGGTCACCGGCTCCCGTATCAGGAGAATACGAGGGATACTTCCCGTTCACAGGAAAAATCCGCAGCATCGTATTTGACATTGCGCCTACCAGCATCACGGCTATAGATGCGCTGAATGAGTATTTTAGAATTGATTAGCAGATAGTAAGGAGTGAATCTATGGATAAAAAGAAGGAATTTACCGGTATAAGAGGAAGAACCCTTCCCGAAACAAAAATGTCGTTTGCATTTCATAGTAGTCCGTGTGAGGGAAAACCGAATGTGGTATATATTGTTCTTGACGATCTGGGATTTGCGCAGCTGGGTTGTTATGGTTCGACGATACATACACCTAATATTGATAAACTGGCCTATGAAGGTGCCAGATTCAATAATTTTCATACGACTGCGATCTGTTCAGCAACAAGATGTTCGCTGCTGACGGGTGCGAATCATCACTCAGCAGGTGTTGCAGGCTTGCTGGAACTCACAACGGGGATATCAAATAACAGAGGTGGGATAGATCCGGCGTTTGGGACAATTGCGGAAATACTCAGAGAATACGATTATAGAACTTTTGCAGTGGGAAAATGGCATCTTTCAACGATAAAAGAGATGAACCCGAATGGACCGTATAACAACTGGCCGCTTGGTAAAGGGTTTGAGAATTATTATGGATTTCTCGCATGTCAAATGAATCAATGGAATCCAACATTAACGAGAGATAATTCATTTGTTGATGCACCCAAAAAAGCACGGGATGGATATCATTTGACAGAGGATCTGACAGATCATGCAATAGAGTACGTATTTCATCATCATATGGAAGACCCGGAGCGCCCTTTTTTTATGTATCTTGCGTACGGAGGAATGCACGCACCGCATCATGCACCAAAGGAGTATATTGAAAAATATCATGGAAAATTTGATGAAGGCTGGGATCGAATCCGTGAGGTGTGGTATGAAAACCAAAAACGTTTGGGTGTCATACCTGAAAATGCAAAATTAACTGAGAGAAACGAACTTGTAGAAGCATGGGATCTGCTTTCAGATAAAGAGAAAAAAGCCTTTTCGAGATCCATGGAGGTGTTTGCCGGATATCTTGAATATACGGATGCACAGATTGGACGGTTTATCGATTATTTAGATGCTATTGGGCAGTTGGACAATACCATTGTTGTATTACTGTCGGATAATGGAACATCACCGGAAGGAGGCGTTTCCGGAACACATAACTCCTGCAAAGGGTTTAAAATGAAGGAGAAGGACGAGGAACAGATTGACCGGATACTGAGACACTATGATGACATTGGGGATGAGTATAGCTGGCCACATTACCAGATTGGCTGGGCGAATGCCGGAAACACACCTTTTCAATGGTATAAAACATGGGTACATAATGGCGGAGTAAAAGATCCGTTGATTATCAGATATCCAAAGGTTATAAAAAATGCCGGTGAAATTGTGCCACAGTACGCACATGTTTCGGATGTTACACCTACCATTCTGGATCTGATCGGATTGCCTAAACCGCAATTCATTAAAGGTGTTCCGCAAAAACCGTTAGAGGGAATCAGCTTTGGATATGCGCTTCATGATCCTGAAGCAAAGCCGCAAAAGACCATTCAGTACTATGAGATGTATGGTAATCGGGCCATCTATAAAGATGGATGGAAAGCAGTGGTAAATCACGCGTTTAATGATTCATTTAACGATGATGTCTGGGAGCTTTATCATGTTGAGGAGGATTATTCCGAGAGCGAAGATGTAGCAGATCAATATCCTGAAAAGTTACAGGAATTAAAGGAATACTGGACGATAGAAGCAGCAAAATATAATGTATTTCCGATGTTTCCAAAAGGTTTTCACGCAACAACAAGTGAAATAACTGAAAATAGGCATAAAATGGTTTTACCGGCGAAAAGAATCGTGTATAATAATATTATTCTTCCGCATGAGTGTTCAGAAGACCCGGGGCTTTGCTATAGAGCACATTCTGTAAGCATAAAGCTGGATCGGAAGGACAAGACAGAAGAAGGAGTGCTGATATCTAAGGGAGACCGTTTGGCAGGTATTAGTTTCTATATCATAAATAATCATTTGAAATATGTATATAATGTGGATGGTGAGGAGCGATACATTGTCCAATCGGACAGGGAATTGCCGGAAGGAAAGATAACGGTCTCATACAGGATGGAATTACCGGATGGAAAGAGTGGTCATGTGCACATATATATAAATGATGATCCGGTTGGAGATGTTGAGATTTCAAAACTGATCTGGAGTCCTTCCTATCCAATGGGCATAAAAGTAAACAAGTATTCTTCTGTTTATGATGATGATTATGAGTCGCCGTTTGCTTATGGTGGCATCATGGACGAAATGATTATTGATGTTGATGCAGTCAATGTGGATGTGGAAGCTGAACTGGCCAGAGCAACGAATATAGACTAATTGTAAACCGGGGGAAATCATATGCCATCAGCAAGTATACTTATTAAACCATCATCAGCCAATTGCAACATGGATTGCAAATACTGTTTTTATAAATGCTTAAGCAGTAATCGGGAGGCATACAGCCTGGGCTTTATGTCCGAGGAGACGTTAGAACTGCTGATCAGACATGCGATGGAATATGCAGATGATTTTCTCACTTTTGCCTTTCAGGGAGGGGAACCCCTCCTTGCGGGCATCGGTTTTTTCCGAAAGGCAGTGGAACTGCAGAAAAAGTATCTGGAGATGGAACAGTCGAAGCACCCGGAAAAAAGATCCCTTCGGATCGAGAATACGATCCAGACAAACGGGCTTTTGATCGATGATGAGTGGGCGGCTTTTCTGAAAGAGAACCAGTTTCTTGTCGGAATTTCTCTGGATGGACCAAGAAAAATCCATGACGGAGCGAGATTTGATCCGGCCGGCAACGGGACTTTTGAACGGATCATGAAATCCATCGAAACTTTAAAAAGGCATCAGGTAGATTTCAATATTCTGACAGTCGTCACAGAGCAGACAACGCAGCATGCGAGTGCTCTTTATAAGTTTTATAAGAGAAATCATTTTGATTATGTCCAGTTGATCCCGTGTATGGATGAGATCGGAAGACAGGGCCGTCAAGAGGGCAACCCCTATGCAGTCAGACCGGAAAGCTATGGTCGATTCTTATGTGAATTTTTTGATCTCTGGTATGAGGACTTCCGAGGGGGCGAGATCATGGATGTGCGAATGTTTTCCAATCTGGCCCAGATGGCGGTGGGATATCCGCCGGAGGAATGTGGAATGTGTGGACAGTGCCATTGCTATTTTGTGGTGGAGGGTGATGGCAGCGTCTATCCCTGTGACTTTTACTGCATGGATGAATACCGGTTAGGAACTGTCCAATCTCCTTTTTCCGAGCTGGCAGGAAGCGAAACAGCGGCAAGCTTTGAGGCAGCTTCCATTCCAATCGCCGGGGAATGTACGGACTGCCAATACTTTTCATTATGCCGGGGCGGCTGCCGGAGATGGCGGGAACCGTTTGTTGGTGGGAAGCCGGGGCTGAATTACCTGTGTGAGGGCTACAAATTATTTTTTGAGCATGCGCAGGAACGGATCACGAAGCTGGGCCAGACGATCATTGATCCGCGGGCAAGGCGGAATTTATAATATACGAATACATAAAACATCCGTTGTGATCGGACGTAGCGAAAGTAAAGTTCGAGTGCAGCGGGTGTTTTGATGCTTTTTATTTCTAAATTTGGAAAAAACATTTGACAAATACGTACAGTTGTTATAATATGCTTATAACAAAACCTACTTATCACGTAGGAAAAGTAGTAAAAGAAACAAAAGGGATAGCATATGAACATTAACACGGAATTATTGCACGCAGGTGTTGTGAGGGATGCAAATGGAGCGACGTTTACACCGATCTATCAAAACAGCGCTTTTGCACAGGACACAGCGGAGCAGATGGAAAAAATATTTGAAAATAAAGCCATGGGATATTGTTACACCCGGGTAGCTAATCCTACGGTCACTGCTTTTGAAAACCGTATCACAAAGCTGGAAGGCGGCATGGCTTCCATCGCCTGTTCCTCCGGCATGGCGGCGATCATGAATGCGGTTTTGGGACTTGTCAGAAGCGGCGAAGAGATCATATCTTCTGCCAGTCTTTACGGAGGGACCATTGATCTGTTCCGTGATCTGGAAGAATATGGGATCACTACCCGTTATGTCAAAAACAATGACTGGGAGGCGATCGAGGCGGCCTTTAACGAGAAAACAAGAGCCGTTTTTGCAGAGACCATCGGAAATCCGTGTCTGGATGTGACAGATGTGGAGCGACTGGCAGAGATCGCACATGCGCATCAGGTTCCGCTGATCCTGGATAATACGACGGCAACAGTGTACCTGTTTCAGGGACTTGTCCATGGAGCGGACATCGTCATCAATTCCTCGTCAAAATATATCAATGGAAACAGTAATTCCATCAGCGGAGTCCTTACATACAGTGGCAGCTTTCGGTTTGATCTTGAAAAATATGGAGGTCTTTCTTCCTATAAGCAATATGGTCCGATGGCTTACATCGCAAAGCTTCGAAACAGCTTTTTCAGGGATTCCGGGGCGTGTCTGGCACCAATGAATGCCTATCTGAACCAGCTGGGGTTGGAGACATTGGGACTTCGCATGCAGAGACAGTGCGAAAATGCCTTTGAACTTGCAGGCTGGATCGATCAGAATTATACTGATATTACCGTGAATTATCCGGGTCTTGTAAGCAGTCCCTGGCATGAGATCGCAGACAGACAGTTTACGAAGGGCTATGGCGGCATTTTGACGCTGCGGCTTGGCTCGAAGGAACGGGCTTTTCGGTTTATGAACGCACTTCAGATCCCATACATCGTATCCAATATCGGAGACACGAAGACGCTGGTGATCCATCCTGCATCAACGATCGCACTTCACAGCACACAGGAAGAACGGGAGGCAGCAGGAGTTTACGAGGATCTGGTACGTGTCAGCGTCGGTATCGAGGATGTTGAGGATCTGAAAGAGGATTTCGCGCAGGCGATCGCACAACTATAATAAGGGAGGAGCACTATGGCAAACACAGTAGATTATGCAGCTTTGAAAAAAGGCGGCTTCATGAGACAAAAACAGAAGGGCTACGGTTCTTTACGACTGGCAGTTGTCGGAGGAAATCTGACGGCAGAGAACATAAAGACAGTTGCTGAAGTAGCGGAAAAATACGGAAAAGGCTATGTACATATGACATCCCGTCAGGGCATCGAGATTCCGTTTATTCCGGTGGAAGATCTTGATAAAGTGAAAGAAGAACTGGCGGCAGGCGGTGTCAAAACAGGTGTCTGTGGACCGCGTGTCAGAACAGTGACCGCGTGTCAGGGCTCGGAAGTTTGTCCCAGCGGATGTATTGACACCTATACACTGGCAAAAGAACTGGATGCGCGTTATTTTGGACGGGAGCTTCCGCATAAATTCAAATTCGGTGTCACCGGTTGTCAGAATAACTGTCTGAAAGCGGAAGAAAACGATGTCGGCATCAAGGGCGGAATGACCATTGAATATAAAGAAGATGCCTGCATTTCCTGCGGAGTCTGTGTGAAAGCCTGCAGAACGGAGGCACTTTCCATGAAAGACGGAAAGATTGTGCTTGATTCGCAAAAGTGTAACAATTGCGGACGCTGTGTCAAGAGCTGTCCCACGGATGCCTGGGTCGGAGAACCGGGTTATCTGGTTTCTTTCGGAGGAACCTTTGGAAACTTTATCTATAAGGGCGAAGAATTTGTTCCGATCATCCGTGACAAAGAAACACTGTTTCGTGTGACAGATGCGGCAATCGAATATTTTGAGGAGAATGCAAAACCCAGTGAGCGCTTCCGAAAGACATTGGAGCGGCTTGGCAGTGAGGGCTTGAAAGAGAAATTGAAAGCAGCGTATGATAATGAGAACAAGTGAGTCAACATGCCGGCATGACTGACGAACGGCGAACTGGATCATGATATGAAAAGTAAGGAGAGCGAAAACATGGCAGAAAATAATGAAATAAAATTTGATGACGAGGTAGATATTACCGACAAGGTTTGCCCCATGACTTTTGTAAAGGCGAAGGTGGCAATCGACGAGCTGGACGATGGAGAGATCCTTGCCATCCGCATGAACGATGGAGAGCCGGTTCAGAATGTGCCCAGAAGTATGAAGGAAGAGGGACATCAGATCCTGAAGCTGACCGATAATGAAGACGGCACATATACATTATATGTAAAGAAAGTGGAGGAGTAACATGGCAGCTCGTATTGCGAAAGATGATTTTGAAGAAAAGGTGTTAAAAAGTCCGATCCCGGTCATCGTGGATTTTTATTCGGATTCCTGTGTTGCCTGCAAAATGCTGGCGCCGGTTTTAGGCGGGATCGAGGACGATTATGAGGATCGGATCCAAGTGTATAAAGTGAATACAAATTTTGATCAGGAGCTGGCACAGCAGTACGGCATCATGTCTAATCCGACACTGATCCTGTTCAAGGACGGAGAGGCAGCAGACCGGAAGGTTGGTGCCCAGACAGCGGATGTGCTGAAAGCGTGGGTGGAACAATATTTATAGCATGCCCCATAAATGCAATGAAATTTTGCAACTGCATAAACTTGTATAATTGATGAAGGAGATTACGAAAATGATCATTACAGTAGCTGGAGAAAAAAAGGAAGTAAAGGATGGATTGACCTTGCCGGAGCTGATTACGCAGGAAAACGTGGAGATGCCGGAGTATGTCACCGTGTCTATCAACGATGAATTTGTGGCATCTGAAGCCAAGGCAACGACTGTTTTAAAGGATGGCGACAGTGTAGAGTTCTTATATTTCATGGGAGGAGGATGCTAGAAAATGGCAATGACAGATGAACAGATTGAGCGCTACTCCCGCCATATTATTTTAAAAGAAGTAGGAGCAAAGGGACAGAAAAAGCTGTTAAACGGCAAGGTATTGATCATCGGAGCCGGTGGTCTGGGTGCGCCCGCAGCCATGTATCTGGCAGCAGCAGGTGTCGGTCATATCGGAATTGTGGATGCGGATGAGGTAGATCTGTCCAATCTGCAAAGACAGGTGATCCATACCACACCGGATCTTGGAAAAGCAAAGGTAAAGTCTGCAAAGGAGACCATGGTGGCGATCAATCCGGATGTGGAAGTGAAAACCTACCGCATGTTTGTGGATGCCTCCAATATCAGGGAACTGATCCGGGAATATGATTTTATTATTGACGGAACTGATAATTTCCCGGCAAAGTTTTTGATCAATGATGCCTGTGTACTTGAGAAAAAGGCATTTTCCCATGCAGGAATCATCCGGTTTCGCGGACAGCTGATGACTTATGTTCCGGGAGAGGGACCGTGCTATCGCTGTGTATTTAAAAATCCGCCTCCGAAGGACGCGGTGCCTACCTGTAAGCAGGCGGGCGTGATCGGTGCGATGGCAGGAACGATCGGAACTCTCCAGGCCATGGAAGCCATCAAGTATATTCTTGGAATTGGAAAGCTTTTGACCGGATATCTTCTGACCTATGATGCACTGACGATGGAATTTCGCAAGGTCAAGCTGCCGGGCAGGGCGCATGACTGTGCGGTCTGCGGTGATCATCCCACGATCCTGGAACCCATTGATTATGAGCAGGATGTCTGCGAGGAGACTGCCGGCAGATTTGCTACAAAAGCTGAGCAGGAGAGCTGATTATGGTAATTCGAATGGAATATCATTTGTACGATGAACTGGTGAAATGGGCGAAGGAGCACCTTCCGGAGGAAGCCTGCGGGCTTTTGGCAGGAACTGAGGATGAAAACGGGCGCGAGATCAAAAAGATTTATTATCTGGAAAATAAGGATCACGCGGAGGATCATTTTACGCTGGATCCGATGGATCAGATGAAAGCGGTCAAGGATATCCGGGCGAACGGCTATAAGCTGTTTGGAAACTGGCATTCCCATCCGTCATCCCCTTCACGACCGTCCGAGGAGGATATCGCCTTGGCGTACGATTCAAAGGCGAACTATATGATCCTGTCCCTGATGGCAGACAACCCGGTAGTCAATGTGTTTCACATCGAAGCAGGGCAATGGACGAAGGAAGATCTTCGGATCTATTCGGAGGAATATTATTTTTAACAAGTATGACAAGAGCAGGAGCCTTGCGTGATGCAGGGCTCTTGTTTTTTAGACAACTTGCGATTTGTGAAGTTCTTTGAAAAAATTTTACAACATCCTACTTGAATTAGGAAAGAGTGAGAGTTATAATAGCCTACAAAAAAATCAAGGGAGCAAAACTATGGATGAAAGAGAACTGAAATTTAAGAACAAAAAAATTCATCAAAAGGTTCATGACAGTTTTGGGCTGGCGGTCAGATCGAACATGGTTTGCGTTGCTTTTGCCTGCGTCTTGTTGTTTATTTTACGGTTGACACCGACAAAATATGAGATCCCTGTTGCAGTGGTCGGCGCGATACTGTTGGTCGTTGTTGCGGTCATTTGCCTTCGGCTGACGGCTGCGAGTGAGCGGATGCTCATAAAATATATTGTAGAGCCGGTTGCGGAGCTGAGTAACGTGGCAGATCAGATCTCAAAGGGAAATCTGGATATTGAGATCAATTATGAGTCTTCGGATGAGATTGGTGAGCTGGCATCAGATTTTCGCAGAACAATTGTAATGTTGGACAGCATTATTGATGATCTGGCGGCAGTTTTAGAGGAGTTTTCCAGGGGCGATTACACTGTGGAATCCGGTTGCAGGGAACAGTATGTAGGTTCTTTTGGCACGGTTTTAGAGCATTTGGAGACGACTGTTTCCAATATCAGTTCGACGCTGGAGACAATCAAGCAGTCATCAGACGCCGTTGCAGCAGGTGCAGAGCAGCTGGCAGTCAGCTCGCAGGATTTGGCAAAGGGAGCTACCGATCAGTCGATTGCAGTCGACGAGCTTGTACAGAGTGTGTCTGAGGTGACAAGACAGGTGGTATCCAACAGTGAATCCACTGATATCGTACATGATAAGGCAAAAGAGGTTGGTGTCGAGGCGAACACGAGCCAGAAGAAGATGGAAGAGCTGGTTCAGGCAATCGCGCGTATTTCCACAACCTCCCAGGAGATCGGAAATGTCATTGCGGAGATTGAGAATATCGCAGCGCAGACCAATCTGCTTTCTTTGAATGCATCTATCGAGGCCGCCAGAGCAGGAGAGGCCGGAAGAGGCTTTGCAGTTGTGGCAGAGCAGATCCGCACGCTGGCAGAGAGCAGTGCACAGTCTGCGGATGAGTCAAAGCACATGCTGGATGCAAACCTCGCAGAGGTTGAGCAGGGAAATATCATCGTTAAGGAGGCAGCGGACTCCTTGAACCAGTTGATGGAAGATCTTGATCAGATCATCAGGGAAGTGGCCAAGATCCGTATGGCGTCTGACGATCAGGCTTTGTCTGTAAAGAAGATTGAGACCGGAGCAAAGCAGATCAGCGATGTGATCCAGAACAATTCAGCTGCATCAGAGGAATCCTCTGCAACGAGCCAGGAGCTTTCTGCTGAGGCAGAAACGCTGGACGGGCTGATTCGTGGATTCAAGCTGAAGTAGTATGAATCGTTCTATTGACAACTTCTTTTAGAAAGTATATAGTAAAATCGCATATGGAAAAATAAGAACAGAGTAGAAGTCACGCGTAAAGTGCCAATGGACGGGAAGTTGCTGTTGGACGAAGAGTCGGGGTCATATAGTGTATGACCGGAGATTCGCGGTGTGCCTTCGCATCCGCTGTCAGAAAATAATAGGCATTCATTTCCTGGGAACGGTAAATGGATGCCTTGTTCTATATTCATACAGTTTTCGGGAAATCCTGCATGAATAGAGCATGGGATCAGTAGAAAAAGGAAACGATTTAAGGCAGTTATAACGATGATAACATATAGAGAAGCAGAAGCATTTATAAAAAAATCATATGATCAGGTGATCCGGCTGGGACTTTCACGCATGGAAGTGTTATTGGAAAAACTGGGAAATCCACAGGATCAGCTGAAATTTATCCATGTGGCTGGCACGAACGGAAAGGGTTCTGTCTGTGCCATGACCGCACGGATCCTGCAGTGTGCGGGTTTTCAGACGGGATTGTTTACGTCTCCTGTGATCGCGGATTACAGAGAACAGTTTCGGATCAACGGAGAGATGATAACCAAGGAGGAGTTTGCGAGACTGGCTGAGACGGTTAAACGGGTATGTGATGAGATGGATGATCCGCCCTCGGAATTTGAAAAGGCTGTGGCGCTGGCGTTTTTGTATTTTGCGAAACATGCCTGTGATCTTGTAGTGTTGGAGGTCGGCCTTGGTGGAACGGATGATGCGACAAATGTGATCAAAACCCCGGAAGCTGCCGCGATCGTAAATATCGATTTTGACCATATGGGATTTCTTGGAAATACGCTTGCGCAGATCGCGGAAAAGAAAGCAGGTATTATCAAAGAAGCCGGAACCGTGGTGACTGCGGAGCAGAAGGATGAAGTGATGGCTGTCTTGGAAGAAACGTGTGCTGCAAAGCATGCGGTTCTGATCAAAACGGCGGTTTCGGATCTTAAGGTCAAAGAGAAGAGCCTGGACGGACAGTGCTTTGACTATGTAAAAACGACTGATCGAGGCATAAAAGGACTGCAGAATGTCAAGCTTTCTTTATTGGGCGATCACCAGTGTGGAAATACGGCGGTGGTACTTCAGATCATTGATTGCCTGATCAAAAAAGGTTATGACATTTCAGACGAAGCGATCCGTGAAGGCTTACAAAGCGTGCACTGGCCGGGAAGATTTGAAGTTGTGTCGAAGAATCCGCGCTTTATCGTTGATGGGGCGCACAATCCGGATGGCATTGATGCACTAAGTCACAATTTAAGGGAATATTGTCCGGATGAAAAGTTTGTGTTTATCACGGGTATCCTAAAAGATAAAGATTACAACGAAATGCTCACACAGATGCTGCCATTCGCGGACAGCTTTGTCACTATCGTGCCGGACAATCCGCGGGCAATGTCTGCGGAAGAATGTGCAGAGGCGATCCGGGCATGCGGGTTTGGTGGAGAAGTAGTTGTCTCGACTGACACAGGGCAGGCGGTTTCTGACGCGCTTCAAAGGGCGAAGGAGCAAAGCATCGGAGTATGCGCATTCGGGTCATTATACAGTGTTGGAGCATTGAAATCTGCAATAAAGGAAGAAAAATCAAATGGATAACGAAAAAATCAAAGAGGGAGTCAGACTGATCCTTGAAGGAATCGGCGAGGATGTGAACAGGGAAGGGCTTTTGGAAACACCGGACCGGATCGCCCGCATGTGCGAGGAGATCTTTGGCGGACTGACCATGGATGCAGCGGAGCATCTGCAAAAGCAGTTCAGTGCAACAAATAACAATATCGTGTTGGAAAAGGATATCACGTTTTATTCTGTGTGCGAGCATCATCTGTTGCCCTTTTACGGAAAAGCGCATGTTGCCTACATTCCGGATGAGAAGGTGGCAGGGCTTAGCAAATTGGCGCGTACCGTAGAGGTTTTTGCAAGAAGACCTCAGATTCAGGAGAATATGACAGCCCAGATCGCGGATGCGATCGAGAAATATCTGCAGCCCAAGGGCGTGATGGTCATGCTGGAAGCAGAGCACATGTGCATGACGATGCGCGGTGCGAAGAAGCCCGGAACGATCACATCAACGATCGTCACGAGAGGCGTATTTGAGACAGATTATTCCCTGCAGCAGACCTTTTTACAGATGGTGCGCTCATGAAGCGGGTGAATCTGATCTACAACCATCCTGTGTTTCAGGAAAAATTCCAGGCGCTTCAAGAAGCAGAAAAAGACCGGAAGTTTTGCAAGCATACACTGGAACATTTCATGGACGTGGCGCGGCTCATGTATATTGATGCGTTGGAGCATGACCTTTCTATTTCCAAGGAGCTGATCTATGCGACAGCGTTGATGCACGATATCGGACGGATCGATCAGATCGAGCAGGGAACACCCCACGAACAGGCTGGGGCTGTGCTTTGTGATGTGATCCTGCCGGAATGCGGTTTTTCAGCGGAAGAGACGGAAGTGGTCAAAGCCGCGATCCTGCATCATAGAAATGAACCTTCCGAAAATTTGTCTGATAAAAATTTGTGTGAAAAAGATATGTTTGACGAAAAGAAAATGGTTTGTGAAAACGATCATTTATGTGAAATATTGTATCGGGCAGACAAAAAATCCAGGAATTGTTTTGCGTGTGAGATGAAAAAAGAATGTAACTGGGATGAAGAAAAGATGAATCTAAAAATAGGGAATTAGTAAAAAGAAAGATCATGATCGAACGGACGACATGGAGCGGAAAGAGGGATAAAAATAGGAAATGAAGATCGGGAACAGAGACTTTGACTTGAAAAATCACTGCTATATCATGGGAATTCTGAATGTGACACCGGATTCCTTTTCGGACGGCGGTAAATTTAATAACCTGGATGCGGCATTAAAGCATACGGAGGAGATGATCCGTGAGGGCGCAGATATCATTGACGTTGGTGGAGAATCTACAAGACCGGGACATATCCGGATCTCGGAGGAAGAGGAGATCGCACGGGTGACACCGGTGATCGAAGCCATCAAAAAGAATTTCGATATTCCGGTATCCATCGACACCTATAAAGGTTCTGTTACTTTGGCCGCATTGCAGGCGGGAGCAGATCTGGTCAACGATATCTGGGGCTTTAAACATGACAGCAAGGTGGCAGAGTACACGGCAAAATATGGGGCTGCATGCTGCCTGATGCACAACCGGAATGAGGCAGTGTACGATGATTTTCAGAAGGATTTTTTAACGGATCTTCAGGAGTGCGTTGCCATCGCAAAAAAGGCAAATGTGGCAGATGACAGGATCATTCTTGATCCGGGCGTAGGTTTTGGAAAGACTTATGAGATGAACCTGGAGATCATAGGTCATCTGGAAATTATGCATGAACTCAACTATCCGATCCTGCTTGGAACATCAAGAAAATCCGTGATCGGTCTGACACTGGATCTGCCTGCGGATGAGCGGGTGGAGGGAACACTGGCAACAACGGTGATCGGAGTCATGAAGGGCTGTTCCTTTGTGCGCGTTCATGATGTGAAGGAAAATGCGCGGATCATCAAGATGACAGAGGCAATTTTGGCGAAATAGGAATAAAAGTGTGACAAAGGGCGATCCTCGTGGCAAAGGGCGATCCCCGTGGCAAAAGAAACGTCCCCAAAGGAGGAAACATGGACAAGATTAAGATAGAAAAGCTGACTGTATTCGGAAAACATGGCGTGTATCCGGAAGAAAATGTGCTGGGACAGAAATTTGAGGTTTCCCTTGTACTGTATACAGACACGCGAAACGCCGGAATAACGGATGATCTGGAATGTTCCATCAATTACGGGGATGTCTGTCACTATGTGAAGCAGTTTTTTGAAGAAAACACCTTTCAACTCATTGAAAGAGTGGCGGAACAGCTGGCGGAGAATTTACTTCTCCGATATGACCTGTTACAGAAGGTGGATGTCAAGGTCGAAAAGCCCTGGGCACCGATCCTTCTTTCAGTGCAGAATGTCGGTGTGGAGATCTCACGTGGCTGGCACACCGCGTATGTAGCGCTTGGTTCAAATATGGGTGATAAGAAAGCGTATCTTGACGAAGCCGTGGAACAACTGAACAGAGATCCGCTCTGTCAGGTCATAAAGGTTGCCGATTACATTCAGACCGAACCTTATGGTGGCGTAGAACAGGATGTATTTTTAAACAGTGCACTGGAGCTTCGCACATTATTGTATCCGGAAGAACTGTTGAGATTATTGAATCAGATCGAGGCGGAAGCCGGGCGGGAGCGGACGATCCACTGGGGACCGAGAACACTGGATCTGGATATCTTATTTTATGATGACTGCATCATAGATACACCGTCGCTTACGATTCCGCATATCGATCTGCAAAACAGAGATTTTGTGTTGATTCCCATGGCACAGATTGCACCTTATTACAGGCATCCCGTGCGAAACTGCACGATGCAGCAGCTGCTGGATCAGTTAAACAGGAACAAGTAGCCAATCGATCAGGTGTTCAGATTTGATGCCATCATAGGATGCATCAAATCCGGGATCGAGTGATAAGACGATTTTTTCATAGTTGTCCCGGATTTTTCGGAGAGGATCTAATTCTCGTTTTCGTACATCCTCGCTTTGCATGGATTCAGTCACTTGAATATACATTTTGTTATTAGCGGTCGAGGCAATAAAGTCTATTTCTGCATTGCCAATCTTGCCAACTGACACATCAAAGCCCCTTCGTAGTAATTCGAAGTACACAATATTTTCAAGTGCGTGTCCGCTGTCACGATTACGGAAGCCAAGCAGATAATTCCGAAGACCTATGTCAACGATATAGTATTTTCCCAGAGTGCGCAGATATTCTTTGCCTTTGATATCGAAGCGTTTGATTTCATAGAAAAAATAGCTTTCGATCAGAGCGTTCACGTAAGATTGCACAGTGTGTACGCTGGGGGAACCTTTGCGTTTTCCATCCGATAACAGTCCTTCGTTCATGAGAGTATTTCCAATCGAAGTAAGGGAAACGCTGCTGCCGATATTGTCAGCAAGGAATAGAATAATCTTGCGTAAAAGTGCGGGATCTGTAATTTGTTTTTGCCCGCGGCGCTTTTCTCGCTCAAGAATATCTCTGATCACAACAGTGGAATAGATTCCATCAAGAAGTGACAGTGCTTTATCCTGATCCAGACCGATATCTGCGATACCCGGCATCCCACCGAAACACATATAAGCGTCAAAGGCTTCTCTTAGTTCATATCGCTCACCGGTTGGGTCAAATACTTGTTTGCGAATGCCACCCAGAGCGCTCTGTGTTTCTTTGATCTCAAAACCATGAAAATCAAGAAATTCGTAGAAAGAAAGCGGGAGCATCCTGATTTCAACACATCGACCGGAAAGATAAGTAGAATACTCCGATGAGAGGAGATAGGCATTGGAACCAGTGACATAGATGTCACAATTAAAATCAACACGGAATGCGTTTATGGCATCTTCCCATGCTTCAATGCGCTGCAGTTCATCAAAAAAAAGGTACATTTTTCGATCAGGTAGAACACGTTCTTTCACATAGTAATAGATATCATCTGAAGTCATGGATCTGAAATCATGAGATTCAAAGTTCATCTCTATGATCTGATCCGGCGCGATACCAGTATCTTTTAAATGTAAAACCATTAGTTTTAGCAGGCTGGATTTCCCGCAACGGCGGATACCGGTGATGATTTTTACCGGCTCTGTATCCTGAAATCCTATTAGTTTCTTCAGGTAGTGGTCTCTCTTTTTGAGTTTATGAGTTTCTATCATTGTGTACTCCTCCTATGAACCATATCGTAGCACAAATTTTTGAATATTTCAAGTTTGTGTATTTGAGTGCACAAAATGTCGATTTCTGTATTCGCAACTATTTGAGAATGGTGGAATGGGTAAAAATACATTATTCATATTTTTTTGCAGCATACGCCAGCGGAACAAACAACCCCGCAAGGTAAAAAATGAGAGCTGTGAGCGTGCTGATATATTGCAGCTTACCGGGGATCTGATCCAGCAAAAAAAACACGGGTGCGGATGCGACGGAGGCAAGCAGCGACCAGACACGGCATACATGAAGGATATGTTTCCAGTTGCGATTGTTGAAGTACACACCCGGCATATTCATGTGGAACATCCCGTCCACAAACACGTTGATGCTGTTTTCATCATAATAGGATGGCAGTCGTTCCGGTGCAAACAGCCAGAAATAGGCAGCAAACAGGACGCCTAAGATCTGCAATGTGAGCAGGCTGGAAAAAAGTGTAATAGCACTGCAGCCGAGCCACATCACGAATAGAAATTCTACGACAGCAGCAATTGTCATCGCCAGCCAGACGGGTAGATTCTTTTTGTGAAAGCGGTTGCCGCGGGCTGTGGGATTTTCAGAGAGGCTGATCGCTTTCCGTACGACCTGCTCTGTGCGCTCTGCCGAGATCGTTTCTTCATGTTTTAGTTCTTCTCCCTCCAGCAGTTCGGTCACTGTGACACCCAGGGCTTGTGCCAAAGGCATGAGTACAGATACATCGGGAAGACTTAATCCCCGTTCCCATTTGCTGACTGCCTTGTCTGATAAGAACAATTTTTCTGCCAGCTCTTTCTGGGTCATGCCGAGTGCTTTTCGTTTTTCATTGATAAAGGCTCCGAATTTTTCTAAATTGATCTCACTCATTCGTTTATCCTCCAATTAATTTCCTGTATACAGTATAAAGAATAACCGGATTTCTGGCAATCGACTGGCGGTAGAGTGCCTGAAAATTCTGGAGAAATGATGAACTTATTTGGGACTTTTTCACACAAACCCGCGTCTAATGTATGTAGGGACGAAAACGAGGGACGCCTTGATGAAGTCCCGGACATCTGTGCGCACAGGAGGAACTGCTCATATGCAGAATTACAAAACAGAAGAACTGGTCAGGCAGGCGAAAAGGCAGGATGCGGATGCTTTTACGGAATTGATGCAGCTACATATGAAGGATATGTATCGGGTAGCGTATTCAATCCTGATGAACGATGAGGATGTCGCAGATGCTGTGCAGGAGACGATTCTTACCTGCTGGGAAAAACTGTCCGGATTAAGGCAGATCAGGTATTTTAAGACATGGATGACGAGAATTTTGATCAATCACTGTTATAACATATTGAGGAAGTCCGCTCCGCTCACGGATCTTGAAGAGTGGGAGGAACCTACAGCGTGTGACCGATACAATGTGGAGTGGAAGGAAGCATTGTCCGGTGTAAGTGAGAAATATCGGATCGTTGTAGTCCTCTTTTATAATGAGGGCTATCGTATCAGCGAAATATCAAACATGCTCGGTCGTCCGCCCAGCACGATCCGGACACAGCTGGCACGGGGAAGAGAGCAGCTTGCAAAGTATTATCAGGATGAAGAAGGGAGCATGTGACATGGGAAAAAAAGAGCGAAGCATGTTTAACGGCGAAATAGAGATCCCGGAAACTGTTCAGAAGAAAGCTAATCTTGCCTTTTCACAGATCAAAAATGAAAGGGTGGCAAATATGGAACAGAATATTTCTAACAATCAGGATTTTAAGAAGAAAGCGAAGAGAGGAAAAACGGTCAGGAGAACATGTGCGGCGGTAGCAGCCTGCGCGGCACTTGTAGTAGCAGCCGGAAGCTGGCATGCGGGACAGCCGGTGGAACAGTCAGAAATTGCCGCGCAGGACGGCGAAGAACATGCTGAGAAGATCTCCAAGCTGTTTATGCTTACGGCAAAGGCAGCAGAGACTGGGAAGCGGATTGAGATGACAAAAGGGAAACCGGTTGCCGTTATAACGGAGGATGCAGATTCATGGGTGTTGGGTGGTAACGAAGACGGCACATGGTCGTATTGCTTCAATCTTCCCTTTCAGTGTGAGGGTGAAAATATTGACAGCGTCAGCTACAGCATCAACCGCGGGGCGTTTCAGGTCGTCGAGCTGGAGGGAACAAGTATCATCGCAAGCGGAAAAGAGACAGCAGAGCCGGTCAACAGCGGGCTGATCGGCGGTTCCGACTATGAAGCCATTCCTACCACTATCAATTATTATACGGAATATACGCTGGACTATGACAGGCAGGAATCGGATGCAACATGGATCAATATGGTGCGAGATGATATAAAGTTTTCAGATCCTGATCTGCCCCAGAGCGAGAATAGGTCGGATGAAGATGTAAAAAAGGTATTTGACGAGCTGTTTGGGGATGTGATGATCACATGTACCGTGCATTTCACGGACGGAACTTCTGAGACGATTGAGATTGAGCCGGGAGTTGTCATAACAACTGCTATGAAAAATGGAGAGGAGTATCGGGATGTGGCTCTGACGTTTGAGAGAAAGTAGAGCGGATGGTAAATTCAAATAAAGACGAAGGCTGGTCATTGACCAGCCTTTCTTAGCATCTCTATTTCTTCCTTGTACGGTGCCCGGGTGTCTTTGGGGTTGTCCGGATTTTTGATCCACGGGGTTTCGAGGATCTTTGGAACATCCAGAAAATCCGGGTGCCAGACAACGCGTTTTAGCGCCTCAAAGCCCAACTCCCCTTTGCCTAAGTTTTCGTGGCGGTCCTTGTGTGCACCGCGTACGTTTTTGGAATCGTTGATGTGGAAGACAGCGATCTGGTCTTTGCCGATGATGCGGTCAAATTCCGAAATGACACCGTCAAAATCGTTGACCACATCGTAGCCGGCGTCGTGAGTGTGGCAGGTGTCAAAGCAGACGCGCAGCTTGTCGTTGTATTTCACGCCGTCGTAGATGGCAGCCAGTTCTTCGAAACTTCGGCCAATCTCAGAACCCTTGCCCGCCATGGTCTCCAGTGCGATGACACAGTCCAGATCCGGAGTCAGCACTTCGTTTAGTCCCTTGATGATCTGGGCGGTTCCGGCTTCCACGCCTGCGTCCACATGGGAACCCGGATGCAGGATGAGCACATGGCTGCCCATGGCGATCGTGCGCTCCAGCTCGGTGCGTAAAAATGTCACAGCCAGCTCGTAGGTTTCCGGCTTGACTGTGTTGGCGAGATTGATGATGTAGGGCGCGTGCACAACAAAATCTTCAATGCCGTTCTCGCGCATGAGATCCCATGCGGCCGGGATATTCAGTTCGGCAATATCCTTTCTTCGCGTATTCTGGGGTGCACCGGTGTACACCATGAAGGTGTTTGCACCGTAGGAGAGAGCCTCCTTTACGGAATTCAAAAACATGTCCTTGCCGGCCATGCCGACATGAGAGCCTATTTTAATGTCTGCCATAATTTTATCCTCCTTTATATGGACGCGCTTCTACGACACGGGCATCGGAGATGTTTCCATGTAAGGCACGCTCTCGCTCCGCAAAAAGACGTAGCGGATACTAAGGATTTTCCATCGTGAATAGATCACTCGGAAAATCCAAGTACCGACGTTTTTTGAGGGCCTTACATTGGAAAGCATTCTCCTTCGCCCGTAGCCTAAAAGTATCGGTTCTATTCAGTTATTTAATGAAGCGTTGTTCGTTATATTAAGCATGGCAGCACGCACAGAGCGAGGGCGAATATGTCTGGGCGGGCTGCCAATCGTAAACACATGAAATTAATAATCAACCTTCTCCAAACACAGCCCGCACGCCGGCGCGGTAGGCCCTGCGAGCCTGCGATCCCGGGCTTCGAGGATCGTCACCATATCCTCCGGTTGGAATCTTCCTGCGCCAACCTCCAAGAGCGTGCCAACAAGGATGCGCACCATGTGCTGCAAAAACCCGGTGCCGTGGAAGGTAAAGTAGATCTGGTTCTTACTGCGCTTAATCGTGATAGCATCCACGAGGCGCACGGTGGATTTCTTCATCTTCGGATTACCGCAAAAGCTCTTGAAATCGTGTTCGCCCTGCAGATATCCGGCGGCGCGGATCATGGCATCCACATTCGGTTCAAAGTCTAGCTGGGATACATAGCGGCGGTTGAAGACCGGTTTTCCCTCACCTACATAACAGGTGTAGGAGTAGGTCTTTCCGACAGCTTTGTAGCGGGCGTGAAAACGCTCGGAGGCCTCGCGGACATCCACGATGCCGATGTCGTCCGGCAGATAGCGGTTCAGGTAAGCTTTGATCTCTGTCTCAGAGAGCGGTGTATCTAATAGAACGTTTGCGACCATCGCTTTGGCGTGTACTCCGGCATCGGTGCGCCCTGCGCCAATGACCTCCGGGATCTCATCCATGTCGCACATGCGCTGCAAAACCGTTTCGATCTTTCCCTGTATCGTATCCTTGCCCGGCTGGTGCTCCCAGCCGAAGTATCTGGTTCCATCGTATGCAATTGTCAATTTATAATTTTTTGTTCTTCCATTTTTCATACGTTAGATTCTAACAGAGTTTCAAAAAAAAGTCCATCGGAACGGAAAAGTTCTTATTGACATGAAAATTTTTTATTTAAATTCCACCGCCCAATTTCCATCACTGTATTCGCAGGCATCATTTTGACTGGCATAAAAATTGTACTCAAATTGAACTCACGCCAACATAACAAAATTTATTCTTCGATCAGCGGCATATTTATCAATTCCTGCAGTTTTTTCTGCAACACAGCTTTATCCGGCAACTGAAGTTTATATTCTGCTACCATCATCGGAGACAGTGTTCTGCTCATCGCATATTCTACTACTTCATCATCCTTAGAAGCACAAAGAATCATTCCCACGCTTGGATTCTCATTCGCTTTCTTCTTCTGGCGATCTAACGCTTCCAGATAAAAATCCATTTTAGAGATGTATTCCGGTTTGAATTTACCAATTTTCAATTCAAAAGCAACCAGACACTTCAGACCTCTATGGAAGAATAACAAATCAATGCGAAAATCCTCGCCACCGACCTGCACCCTGTATTCCTCATCGATAAAAGTAAAATCTTTACCTACTTCAAGAATAAAATCTTTCATATTCTGAATCAGGCCTTTTCGCAGATCAGACTCCTTGAAATTCTTTGGTAAATCAAGAAATTCAATAACATAAGAATCCAAAAACGGATTCTCTTTCAAGCCTTTTATAGGTTCTGGCAAGAGTTTTTCTTTTGAAAGCATATATCTTTCGTAATAACCACTGTCAATTTGGCGTTCCAATTCTCTGGAAGAGTAAGATTCTTTTATACAAAGCGTTATATAAAAATGTCTTTCCTCCATCGTTTTAGCTTTTGACATAATAGCAAGGTGGTTGGTCCAACTTATTTGTGTCAGCAACGCTGACACAAATTCATCTCCACAGTAAGTTTCATAAAACTGTTTCATTCTGTAAAGACCGCGCCTGTTAAATCCTTTAATCCCTGGAAACGCATTCTGAATTTCTTTCACAACAGAGTCAATATATGCATCTCCAAAAGCAGTGTTTTCAGCCTCTTTACTTAAATACTCTCCAACGCTCCAATACATCCGAATAAGTTCTTCATTTACTTTTTTCAATGCATTGTTTCTCGAATTTTCTATAATTTTTATAAGATTCCCTGCTGAACTAATTTCATTTTTCATCCAATGTTTTCCTTTCATTTAATACACATATAGAAGATCATACCGATTCTAATTTGTGTCAGCACTGCTGACACAAATTGTTTTAGCAGACCAACCGTTCTTAAGATGCAATAGATAAAACAAAATACATTTTGTTTATACCATGTTTCTCAATGCTCATTATATCCTTGTTTCTTCAATACTCTCTTCAACAACCGTAGCGTTTTTAAAGTGAGTATAATTATTAAACGCAACAACATTCAGTAATACTAAAATAATATTTGCAATAATAATTCCCAACAAAGTAAATTCGACGATTTTCCATATCCTTTTATTGCGTCTATTTTTTATGGCTAATTGTTCACTGATTTTCGCAAGTTGCTGTACAACTTCGTTTTTATCAGTTTCTTTATTTATTTCGTCGCCAAGTAAAACACTTATATTTGTTTCCAAAACATCTGCTATTTTTGTTAACATATCGGCATCAGGAACTGATAATCCTTTTTCCCATTTACTAACGGTCTGTCTGACAACATTAAGTTTTATTGCAAGTTCTTCTTGAGTATAACCTTTTGTGTTTCTAATTGCCTTCAAATTATCACCAAACATATCTTGTTCTCCTTGTATTTCGATGATTAAATTATACACAAATATGTCCGTTGCTGTAAGCAACACATGTAAACATTAATATATCTACTGGATTTCAACCACGAAACATAAATCAACATTCCCGCAAATGCCCGATTTCTCTTTTTACCATTCTATCACACTCACATTCCAAACACCATTTTTATATTCGCAAAAAGACAGCGTTCCTATTGACAAAGCATTGTTGTGTGATAAAATAGTTCAAGAAATAAATAGTTTATATTGCAAACTGTTTAGAGATTAAATCGTTTGGTGCTTAAATTGATTGCAGCTAAATCAAAAATAAAGAATGGAAAGATTCTGGAAGAAAGGAGGCGATCGCTTGGATCATACAGAACATATCGGCTATCGGATGCGCTACTTTAACCAGTGCATGAAGCGGCTGATCGATCAGAAAAAACGTGTCAGGGAGGCGACTTACGGTATGTCCATGACAGATAGCTGGATCCTGCGCTATCTGGATGAACATGAGGGGCAGGAGGTTTTGCAAAAAAATATTGAGACAGATCTTCATATTAAAAAGTCCGCGCTGACCCAGCATCTCAATGAGATGGAGTCAAATGGGCTGATCCGGCGCAGTATTTCGGAGCATGACAGTCGCTACAAGTGCATTTCCCGCACAGAAAAAGCGATAGAGATCCATCAGCAGATCATGGATGAGATCGAGGAGCATGAAAGGCTCATGCGAAAAGGAATTGACGAAAAGGATCTGGCTGTTTTTTCACGGGTGCTGGATCAAATGATAGAAAATATCAGCGGAGAACCAAAACCGGTTCATAAGAAATAGTAGAGTAATTATTTATTCAAGGGTGTAAAAATGACAGTATATGATGCATTAGAAAAGCGGCATGAGATGCCGCGGGCCTGGGACGACTGGGCAGATTACAGGAAGGCGTGGAGCGATTGGATCATTCGTTATTGCAAATGGGACAGCAGCATTCTGATCATTGGTGCAGGTGCCTGCAATGATTATGATCTGGAGCATTTTTTGAAGTTTTTCGGAAAGATATTGTTGTTTGATCTTGACGAAGCGGCTATGCAGAAAGCGGTGAGGCGCATACCGACAGAACAGCGTGCTAAGATAGAGTTGTATACCGGAGATTTTCTTGGTATCACTCCGACGGCTTACCAGGAGTTCTGTCGTGTGATCCAGGAGGAGATCAATCATCGTGGAAAGCTGACGGATGTGAACGAGCTTGCACAGACGGCGATGCCTCTGGTGGAACAACTTTATGCAAATGCAAAAAACAACCGTGGAAGTCTGCATTTGCCCAAGGCGGATTATGTGGCAGTCAGCGGCGTTCACAGCCAGATCAATCACATGCTTCCGTGGATCTGGCAGGCTTATATGCAGGCGCTGGGGCAGAGAGAGGATACGATCTTTCAGCGCGCCTCGCAGGAAAACGCCCGGATCATGCAGGAGATGAATGGTAAGCTTCTGGCGGCAGCAGGACAAAAGCTGTTTGTGTCCGCGGAAAAGGCGCGCGTTGGTGTGCCGGGCGGCGTGGAAGGCGCATGGCAGGCGTTGGAGGATCTGAAAAAACGCGCGGAGGGAGCGCATCTGATCGACACGAAAAGCTTTGCGTGGGGCTATGACCTGCGGCAGAATATGATCTATGAGATGGAGGCACTGGTGATCGACACCGTTTCCGTCTGATTCTATGACCTGATGGAAATATGAGAGGGTGAAAATCCAAAGTAAGTTACTATCTGAAACAGGTCAGAGCGGAACTGTAAATGTACGGAACAGTTCCGAAAGGAAATGATATAGGAAAGAAGGGAAATACTTATATGCTCAAGACATTAGGGGCACAAATCAAAGAGTTCAAGGCTGCTTCTATCGCGACACCGATTTTTATGACGATCGAGGTCTTGATGGAGACGGTCATTCCGTTTTTGATGGCATCCATCATTGATGACGGTGTGGATAAAGGTGACATGCACCACATCTATGTGGTGGGGGGTCTGATGATCCTGATCGCCGTGATCGGGCTTTTGGGCGGTCTTGGCGGAGCGCGCTATGGCGCAAAGGCTTCTGCCGGATTTGCAAAAAATTTAAGAGAAGCGATGTTTGCAAACATTCAGACATTTTCTTTCGCAAACATTGACAAATATGCAACCTCAGGTCTGGTTACCAGACTGACAACGGATGTCACAAATCTGCAGAACGCGTATCAGATGATCCTGCGCATGTGTATCCGTGCGCCGCTCTCCATGATCTGCGCGATGACAATGAGTTATATCATCTGCCCGAGGCTTGCAAATGTATATCTCGTGGCAGTCGTTTTGCTGGGAACATGTCTTGCTATCCTGATGGTAAGAACCCATAAATACTTTTCAAAGGTATTTGAAAAATACGATGATCTGAATGCCAGCGTGCAGGAAAACGTGACGGGTATCCGTGTGGTCAAGGCCTTCGTTCGGGAGGATTATGAGAAGAAGCGTTTTACGACCGCCAGTCACAATGTGTACGGCATGTTTGTGAAGGCAGAAAAGCTGATCTCGCTGAATGCGCCAATGATGCAGTTTACGGTGTACAGCTGTATTCTGCTCATTTCATGGATGGGAGCAAGACTGGTTGTGGCAAGGGGGCTGACGACCGGTGAACTGATGAGTATGCTGACCTACAGCATGAACATTCTGATGAACCTGATGATGCTGTCCATGGTGTTTGTTATGATCACCATGTCCATGGCCAGTGCAAGACGTGTGTCTGAAGTTATCAATGAGAAGAGTACACTGACGAATCCGGAGAATCCGGATTACGAAGTAACGGATGGAAGCATCTGCTTTGATCACGTTTCTTTTGATTATCATGGCGATAAAGAAAACCCGATCTTAAAGGATGTGAATCTGAATATCCGCTCCGGCGAGACCATCGGTATCATCGGAGGAACCGGAAGCTCCAAGTCCAGCCTGGTGAACCTGATCAGCCGACTGTACGATGTGACGGAGGGAACCGTGTCCGTGGGCGGCAAGGATGTGCGTACTTACGACCTGGATACACTGCGCAATTCCGTGGCAGTGGTATTACAAAAAAATGTGCTGTTTTCCGGCACGATCCTGGAAAATCTGCGTTGGGGGGATGAACATGCTACGGAAGAGGAGTGCAGGCAGGCATGCCATTTGGCCTGTGCGGATGAGTTTATCGAGCGCTTTCCTGATCAGTACAATACCTTTTTGGAGCAGGGCGGCAGCAATCTGTCCGGTGGACAGAAGCAGAGACTTTGTATTGCCCGTGCGCTGTTGAAAAAGCCGAAGGTGTTGATCCTGGATGACAGCACCAGTGCGGTAGATACGGCAACCGATGCAAAGATCCGCCGTGCCTTTGCCCAGGAAATCCCCGGTACGACAAAGCTGATCATTGCGCAGCGCATTTCTTCCGTACAGGATGCGGACCGCATCATTGTCATGGAGGACGGACAGATCCAGGGCTTTGATACCCATGAGCATTTACTGGAGACAAATGAGATTTACAGAGATATCTACGAGTTGCAGACAAAGGGCGGCGGTGATTTTGATGAGAAGGCAGGTGAGAACTGATGGCAGAGGAAAAAGTAAGAGAGTTTAAAGGGAACGGAAGAGGTCCCAGAGGACCGCGTCCGAAGCTGGATCATCCGATGCAGACGTTTCTTCGCATCATGCGCTATTTAATGAAATATTACCCGGTTCATATGGTGATCGTGGTGCTTGCGATCTTTGCGAATGTGTTGTGTAACGTGCAGGGAACCTGGTTTATGAAGGATCTGATCGATGTGTATGTCAGACCGCTGCTTTTAGCGGAAAACGCAGATTTTAGCGGGCTTTTGCATGCGATCGCACGTGTGGGCGGCTTTTATCTGCTGGGTGTTGTGGCTGTTTTTGCCCAGAACCGGATCATGGTCTATGTGACGCAGGGAACACTGATGCATCTTCGCAACGAGATGTTTGTGCACATGGAGACACTGCCCATCAAGTATTTTGACCAGCATCCCCACGGCGATATCATGAGTATTTACACGAATGACATTGATACGCTGCGCCAGATGATCTCCCAGAGTATGCCGCAGTTTTTGAACAGTGCCATCACCATCGTCAGTGTCTTCATCAGTATGGTCGTGCTCAGTGTGCCGCTGACGATCGTCACACTGCTCATGGTGGCAGTGGTTTTGTTTTCCACCAAGAAAGCAACCGGAGCCAGCGGCCGTTACTTTGTACAGCAGCAGCGTGATCTGGGAAAGGTGAACGGTTATATTGAGGAAATGATGGAAGGGCAGAAGGTCGTAAAGGTGTTCTGTCATGAATCACAGGCTCTGGATGAGTTTTGCGAGTTGAACAACCGTTTGTATGACAGCGCCTTCAATGCCAACCAGTTCGCAAATGTACTGGGACCCATCAATGCTCAGCTTGGAAATGTCAGCTACGTGATCTGTGCCATGGTGGGTGGCGTTTTAGCATTAAACGGAACTTTTGGATTTACATTGGGGTCGCTTGCAAGCTTTCTGACCTTTAACAAGAGTTTTTACATGCCCATCAATCAGATCAGTATGCAGCTGAATGCGGTAGTTATGGCACTGGCCGGAGCGGATCGTATTTTCAATCTTTTGGACGAAAAGCCGGAGACGGACGAGGGCTATGTCACGCTGGTCAATGCGAAAAAAGTGGACGGAAAGCTGGTGGAAAGCGACAAGAGAAGCGGACTGTGGGCGTGGAAGCACGTGCATCAGGCTGACGGCAGCGTGGACTACGTCGAACTGACGGGAGATGTGGTATTTGACGATGTGGATTTCGGCTATGATCCGGAAAAGCTTGTATTGCATAACGTGGATCTGTATGCGACACCGGGACAGAAGATCGCCTTTGTCGGCTCCACCGGTGCTGGAAAGACAACGATCACGAACCTGATCAACCGGTTTTATGATATTCAGGACGGAAAGATCCGTTACGACGGCATCAATATCAACAAGATCAAGAAAGACGATCTGCGCCATTCCCTGGGCATCGTTTTGCAGGATACGCATTTGTTCACGGGAACGGTCATGGAAAACATTCGCTACGGTAAGCTGGATGCGACAGATGAGGAAGTCATCGCAGCAGCAAAGCTTGCCAATGCAGACAGTTTTATCCGGCACCTTCCGGAGGGTTATCAGACAAAGCTGACCGGCGACGGTGCATCCCTCAGTCAGGGGCAGCGTCAGCTCCTGGCCATTGCCCGGGCGGCAGTTGCCGATCCGCCAGTGCTGATCCTGGATGAAGCCACCAGCTCCATCGATACCCGTACCGAGCGCATTGTACAGGAGGGCATGGACCGCCTGATGAAGGGCAGGACGACCTTCGTCATTGCGCACCGACTTTCTACTGTCCGCAACAGTGACTGCATCATTGTTTTGGAGCAGGGGCACATTATCGAGCGTGGCAACCATGACCAGTTGATGGCGGCGCATGGCAAGTACTATCAGCTGTATACCGGAAACACAGCAAGTCATTGATGGAGGCTTTTCCTCCTCCATCTTATTCAGCCCAATTTTCGAGTTTTAAACCTTTGACACGTTCAAATTCTTTTGTATTATTTGTTACAACCGTATATCCCAAAGACCTGGCATGCCCTGCGATCATCATATCTAGCGGACCAATGGGCGTGCCGGCCTTCTCCAGATCGGCACGGATTTTTCCATAGCTTTCTGCAGCTGAAGAATCAAAATTCAAAATTTCAATATTTGCTAACAATAAAGCCAATGCGACTCTGTTTTTTTCAATCGCCTGGCTTTTTTCAACACCATGCACTAACTCCGCATATGTTACAGCTGAAATACATATTTCTGCCGGGTCATGCTCCTGTAAATGAAGGAATACCTGCTCCGGTTTGTGCTTGATTGCGTATATGCATATATTGGTATCTAACATATACCTCATAGTTCTTCACGCTCCTGTTCTTTTCCAGATGTTCTTTCTTCATTCATAAAATCTTCCGAGAACATATCGATTGCTTGCATAAAGGAACTCCATTTGCTTGTTTTTGGCATAAGTAATACGATATCACCGATTTTATTCACCGCTACTTCATCCGTGTTAAATCTACATTCTTTTGGAAGTCTCACAGCCTGACTTCTTCCATTTTCAAAAACCTTTGCAGTCATCATAGGATGCACCTCCTTTTTTATCATTAGTATATACCAGGATATATATTTTAGTCAATAAACTATCAATTGGACAAGATATTGACAAGTCACCGATGAGTCACTATAATAAAAGTGACTTACGGGTAACTTTTGCTGTAAAGAAGGAAAATTGGCTATGAAGATTACAAAACAGGAGATTCTGGATGCTGCGCTGGACATTTTTGCTGAGAGAGGATACGACAGTACGATCCTAAAGGATATTTCAGATCGCTTAAATGTCACGAAAAGTGCGCTGTATAAACATTACGAGAGCAAAGAGGCATTATGGGATGCACTGATCGATCATGTGGCGCAGTATTACAGTGAAAATTTTGGTAATACGGAGAGTATCACCATTCCGAATAGTTTGAACGAATTGGAAGAACTGACCCTTCGACAGCTTCAGTTTACCATGCACGATGAAACCGTGCGAAAAGTCCGAAAGCTGCTTACCATGGAGCAATTCAGAAATGAACGGATGAAAGCATTGGCAACCAAACACTTCTATTCTGATATAGTTTCCATCTATACGACAATTTTCCGGGGGATGGCAGAAAGAGATCTGATACAGATCGACAACCCGGAACTTGTGGCAATGGAATACACAGCGCCTATTTCTGTGATGCTTCAAGTGTATGATAGAGAACCTGACCGGGAGTCGGAGATCCATCAAAAAATACAGGAGCATATTCATTATTTTATATCTGCTTTACGGAGAGAAAATGAAATAGAATGAAGTATAATATAAATAAAGAATTATTGAAAATAGCAAAACAAAAAGCACCATCAAATATAAAGCTTTATCCACTTATAAGTTTTGCAATGAAATATATGTTCAAATGTAAATCAGATGACGCAGTTAATGTTATACAATATGAAATTGCAGGATATATGGATGCGAAGCTAAAGACATATGTTATTGAACCAAGAGGTTGTATGGAAGACCTTCCTTGTGTAGTTTTTTATCATGGTGGTGGATTTTTATTAAGGGCTTCAGGAGCGCATTACCAAATTGCAAAATGGTATGCTGAAAGAACTAAATGCAAAGTCGTTTATGTAGATTATCGGTTAGCGCCAAAATATTCATTTCCTATTCCGGTAGAAGATTGTTACTGTGCGTATCAATGGACAATCAAGAATGCAAGTAAGTTAGGCATTGATAAAAATAGGATTGTAATAGGTGGTGACAGTGCTGGCGGGAATTTGGCGGCTTCTGTTACACTTATGTTACATGAAAGAAAAGAACAACTTCCTAATGGAGTAATGTTAATTTATCCAGTGACAGATAGAAGAATGGAAACAGAATCTATGAAGCGATATACAGATACTCCGATATGGAATGCAAAATTATCAAAAATGATGTGGAATGCATATCTGAATGATGTCAGTGTGGTTGATGTTAAGTATGCATCACCTATTGAGGCTGAAAGATTAAGTTTTTTTCCAAGAACATATATGGAAGTGGCAGAATTTGATTGTTTACATGACGAGGGTATTGACTTTTCAGATAGACTACGACAAGAAGGCGTGGTAGTAGAATTGTACGAGGAAAAAGGGACTTGTCATGGATTTGAAACAGCGTTAAAAAGTACGATATTAATAAATGCAATGGAAAGAAGAATTAATTGGTTAAAAGAGATCTTATGTAAGTAAAGATTATTTATCTCAATTCAAGCAGAATATCCCTATCCTCTACAGGTAGGGGATGAATGCTCTCATGGGTTGAAACAATAGCCGACAATAGCCGACTATAGCTAAAAAGGTATGTCTTTCACTTGAACTCGAACGCTTGTTCTGGTATAATATAACTATGAGAACACTCCCATAGTTTTGCGGAAAGGAGGCAAGTGAAAATGTATCTTACGGTGAAACAGCAGGTAAAACATCTGTCCAAAGAGGACTATCAGGTGCTTAAGGAGCTCTGCCATGTTGCAAAGAACCTCACGAATGAGGCTATCTATAACGTAAGGCAGTATTACTTCAAAGAGGGCAGCTATCTGAACTATCAAAAGAACTACGCGCTATTAAAGTATTCAGAAAACTATCGTATCCTTAATTCCAACATGGCACAGCAGATCCTTAAGGAAGTGGATGGTTCCTTCCGATCTTTTTTCGGACTGCTGAAACTGGCAAAACAAGGCAGATATGCGTTTCTGGATTGTAAACTGCCACATTATCTAAAAAAAGACGGATATGCGACACTGGTGATCGGTTTTGTGAGAGTAAACGGGAATAAGCTGATACTGCCATACTCAAATACCTATAAAAAAACGCACAGCCCTGTTGAGATAACCATTCCACCGATACTGCTGGATAAAAAGATCAAAGAGATCCGCATCATTCCAAAAGCAGATGCCAGGTTCTTTGAAATACAGTACACCTATGAGGCTGAATGTATTCAGAGAAATCTAAATAAAAATCATGCACTGGCACTGGATCTTGGAATTGATAATCTCGTCACAGCCGTATCAGATACGGGAGAATCATTCATTATCGACGGAAGACGGCTGAAATCCATCAACCAGTGGTATAACAAAAGGAATGCCCGGTTGCAGTCGATCAAAGACAAGCAGAAGGAAGCGCGCCAAACGAACAGGCAGGTATCGCTT